>JBODRP010000005.1:0-50669 GCA_050633005.1 Trichormus sp.
ATATATACTCACTCCGTCTGCTTGGGATTTTGGAGTCGTGTAAAAAGTGGTTATTCCAAGAGATGCAGGTTGAGAAACGCCTTGAGCGAAGGCTGGGCTAACTCCGCTTAGACAGATAATAAAGCTGAGGATGGTAGCTAAAAAGGCAGTGAACTTTTTCACAAATTCTCCTGGATGTTGTTTGTTTTCGTGAATGTTTTTCTTTCCACATACCCATACGAAGTCTGCACTAACACAATGTTAGGCATTTCCACTAGAAGTTATCTTCTACTTGCGTATCAAATTATCAAAACTCCCTGGTGTCGTCCTTACAGAAAAGTATGGATCTTTAGTATGTAAAGTATGATTCAATTTAGCTTATATACGCTAAATCTCGAAAAAACGGCATAAATATGGAGTTTTCAAAAGCACTGGAAATCGCTAATCATGCTGTCAATCAAAAACTCGCTAGAACTCTGACTGAGGTGGAAATAGCCCTGTTGTTTGGTGCCTGGAACAACTTGACATATGAGCAAATTGCTGCACGCTCTGGCTATTCGATTAATTACTTACAGCGAGATATTGGCCCCAAATTCTGGCAGTTCCTGAGTTATGCACTGGGTCGCAAAATTAACAAAACAAATCTACGTGGCATTCTGTCCCAATTTACTCCCCCAATCCCTAATCGCCAACCGCAAAACCAAGGTTCTGTAGATTGGGGTGAGGCGATGAATGTTTCTCATTTCTGCGGTCGGGGGGAGGAGATAGAAAAGCTGACTCAGTGGATAATTAAAGAGCGTTGTCGTCTGATTGCGCTGGTGGGAATGGGCGGGATTGGTAAAAGTGCTTTGGCTGCCAAAGTCGCTCAATTGGTACGAGCAGACTTTGATTTTGTAATTTGGCGCAGTCTCCGTAACGCCCCACCTTTAGAAACTTTATTGGCTGAATTAGTACCTTTCCTTTCCCAGCAGCAAGACATCCAAGCCAAACCAGAACGGTTACTATACTGGCTGCAAACTCATCGCTGTTTGGTGATTTTTGATAATCAAGATACTCTCTTACAACCAGGACAGCACGCTGGCAATTACCAACCAGATTTCAGCAATTATGGTGACTTGTTTCGGTTGTTGGGGGAAGCGAATCATCAAAGTTGTATTCTCTTGACTAGCCGTGAAAAATCTGCGGAAGTGGCATTATTTGAAGATTGGAATGGCGGAGTGCGATCGCTTTCTCTCAAAGGTTCATGGGAAGCATCACTGGCATTAATTGACGCTAAGGGACTAGTGGGAAGTGAGGCTGAAAAACTCTCCCTGTGTGAGTTGTATCGTTGCAATCCCCTGGCATTGAAAATGGTTGCTACCTCAATTCAAAGTTTATTTGATGGGGAAATTGCTGTTTTTTTGCAAACAGAAACCCCAATATTTAACGGGATACGCCACCTACTCGATCAGCAGTTTCAGCGTTTATCGCCCCTAGAGCAGACCATTATGTATTGGTTGGCGATTAATCGAGAATGGACTACAATTGCCCAACTGCAAGCCGATATTGTGCCTGGGGTTTATCGCTCTAGTTTGTTAGAGTCCCTGGAATCCCTCACTTGGCGCAGTCTCATCGAAAAGCGATCGGGCGAATATACTCAACAGCCGGTGATTATGGAATATGTCACAGACTGTTTAGTTCGCCAGATTGCCAGTGAATTGTTAATAGTTAAAATATCATTTTTTAATCATTATGCACTTTTAAAAACAACTGTTTTAGAATATATATGCGAAAGTCAAATTCGCTTAATTTTACAACCAATTATTGAACAATTAAAAGCTGCATTTCATCATAATTCTAAACTATTAGAGCAGCATTTGCAATCGGTTTTGCTGAAATTACGTACTGATTCAGAATCAACCTTTGGTTATGGGGTAGGGAACTTCATTAACCTGTGTCTGCCCCTAAAAATTGACCTCACCGGCTATGACTTTTCCCATCTGCAAATTCGCCACGCAGATTTCCGGGGTGTGCGGTTAAAAGATGTCAATTTTCAATTTGCTCATTTTGCTGAATCTACCTTTACTCAAGTCTTCACAAGTGGAATGTCGGGAAAATTTAGTCCTGATGGGCAGCACTTTGCTGTCGGGGATACCAAAGGAGAACTGCATATTTGGCAGTTGGAAGGGATACAGCCATTAATGTCGATCCAGGCACATCAAGGCTGGGTTTTGGGGGCTGATTGGCATCCTGATGGCACAATGTTAGCTACTGGTGTCGATCAGGCAGTTAGCCTTTGGGATGCCCGCACAGGTCAAAAACTGCGCGACTTACAAGGCTGTAACAGTTGCATTTTGGCATTAGCCTGGAGTCCTGACGGTAAGTATGTAGCCTGTGGAGGGCAACAGTCCTTACTTGTGGTTTGGAATGCTACAACTGGAGAGCGTTTGACTCAGCTTGGAAGCAATTCTGGCGATCGCAGTAGTTGGATTCCCAGTTTAACATGGCTACCGGATGGGGCAGTGCTGGCAGCAGCCTATACGGATGGCACGATTAAATTTTGGGATGTGGTGACTGGCGAGTGCATTCGCGTAATTTCCGACGATGATAATTGGATTTTGTCTGTGGCAGTGCATCCCAATGGCAGAATCGTCGCCAATAGTGGATATGATAAAACCGTTAAACTTTGGGATTGGCAAACAGGAGAATGTTTAGCAGTTAACCGCCAAGAGCCTTTTAATCAGCTCACCTGGAGTCCAGATGGCGAGAGGCTAGCAGGCGCAAATATGAATGGTTATGTTGTCAACCTGTGGGATTGCTCTCTGCAATGTCTAAAAGTGTTGCAGGGACATGAAAACTGGGTTTGGTCAATCTCTTGGAGTCCTGATAGCACAACCCTTGTCACCTCATCTTTCGATCAGGTGATTAAATTGTGGAATACGCAAACGGGGCAATGTGTCAAAACCTTGCAGGGCTACAGTAATTCGTCTTGGTGTGTCCGGTGGAGTAACGATGGCATTCGTCTGTTGACTGCTAGCACCAACCATACTGTGCAACTGTGGGATGCTCAAACAGGGGAACGTCTGAGAGTCTTTTACGGACATACCAACGAAGTGATATTTGTTGCCTGGAGTCCAGACGAACGCTTGATGGCAAGTGGCAGTGCAGATACCACTGTTCGCATTTGGGATATGCAGACGGGGGAATGTTTACAGGTGTTGCAGGGTCATCAGAGTTGGGTAAGGGGAGTCGCCTGGGGTCGGGATGAAAATTGCCTGATTAGCTGCGCCAGTGATGGAACGGTGAAACTTTGGGATACTCATTCTGGGCAATGTTTATTAACTCTGTCAGGACACAGTGGTCTGGTAAATTCCGTTGCTGGGTTTTCTGTAGGCGATTTGGTTGCTAGTGGAGGTTTAGATGGAACTATTCGCTTTTGGGATTTAAGCCGGGGTGTTTGTTCCCGCGTCATTTCTGTGGGTCGTTACGTTGGTAGCATTGCCTTTAGTCCAGACGGCAAAACCTTACTCAGTGGAGACTACGAAGGTGTAGTTCAACTTTGGGATGTGGCCTCTGGAGATTGTTTAAAAACCTTCCTGGGGCATACGAATGCCCGTGTTTATTCAGTAGCGTGGAGTGCCGATGGCAACAAAATTGCAAGTACCTGTACTGGTAAAACAGTGAAAATCTGGAATGTTAGCACGGGTGATTGTGAACAGATTATCCAGGGCAATAATCACGGATTGTCGGTGCATTGGCATCCAGTTAAGGATTTGGTAGCGATCGCATTTTTAGAACAACCAATTCAAATTTACGATGTGCAAACAGGTAAAACTTTGCAAACCTTCAATAGACACCTTCCCTACGAAGGCGTGAATATTACCGGAGTGACAGGGATTTCTGAAGGGCAGAAAATGAACCTCAAAGCATTGGGAGTGATTCAAGTTTAATAGGACTTACGCAACTGGCATATTTTTGATGTAGGATGTGTGACGCTGCGAAAGTATGTGAACGTAGTCATGAGACTTATAGCGTCACGCATCAACGATCAATTGTGACACTTGCGTAAGTCCTGATTACTTTAAATCAAGATTAATCAGAATCATGGTCATTTTATCGATTGGCCGTTGGAAGTAGTAACGACAATATATATTTACAATATTTTATTCAGGTAAAGCATCTAAATCAGAGAACTTAGATTGCAAATTTGCTTGATATGGACTGATTATAAATCTTTACATCTTGAGTCATAATACTACCCAGGGAAGGTTATAATATCAACAAAATTGGCAGGGCGATCGCTACTTTCTTTAAGCATAACATTTGCTCACTTGAGTAGCTCGTTTGGAGTGTTCACCTGGGCATCGTAAGCAAGTAGTAAAGACCGTTTCATCGGGAGTAGAGATGAATACTATTCCAGTTCAATTAAAACCCTTAACTGTTCAAGAATACTTAAACTACGACGATGGCACAGATACCCGCTATGAACTGGAGGATGGAGTATTAGTTGAAATGCCTCCAGAAAGCCCGGTAAATCTCAGTATTGCTAGAAAATTACTATTAGAATTAATTAAATATATTGCTGTTGAAATGGTTGTTTGGGGAACAGAAATTGAAGTTCCTAGTAGCAAAGCAAAGGTCAGGATTCCTGATTTAATTGTCCATTCTCCTGAGTCTCTTGCTGCTTTAACAGGTGCAACTAGGTCAACTATTACCCTGGATATGCCAGCCCCATCCTTAGTAATTGAAATAGTTTCTCCAGGTACAATTAACCGTAATCGTGACTATCGCTATAAACATACAGAATATGCTGCTAGAGGTATTGCAGAATATTGGATTGTAGATCCAGAAACCCAGCAATTTACCGTTTGTCAATGGGTAGAAGGAAAGTATGAGGATATTGTATATCAGGGAAATGATCCTATATCTTCAATAGTCATTCCCTCTTGGCAAATGACTCCAGCCGAAATTTTCTAAAATATAATAGGATTAGGCGGTATAAAAAATATCCAAAATCTAGGGTGCGCCAGTATAAATAATTTCTGGGTATAGTTAAGTTCTCCTGTACTGATGTCTGACTTTTCACGCTATGTGGAAAAGCTAACGCGAAACCTAACCCCCTAACCCCCTTCCCTGCGTTCGCGCAGCGTGTCGGAGACAGGGAAGGGGGAAAAATTAAAGCCTCTCTCCTTTTAGGGGAGAGGTTTGGAGAGGGGTTTTCCAGATCCCGTGAAAAGTCAGGTACTGATGTACCCTACCAAACAATCAATGTTCGATAATTTATTCTCAAAAAAATACCCCCCATTTCTGGAGGGTATTTTTTATTTAACTAAGCTTATTAAACCCAGTTGAAGATTAACCGTTGATAGCAGGTGCGCTGATAGCAACAGGAGCAACTTCACCAGCAGCTAAGTCTAAGGGGAAGTTGTGAGCGTTACGCTCGTGCATTACTTCCATACCTAAGTTAGCGCGGTTAATTACATCAGCCCAGGTAGCGATAACGCGACCTTGAGAATCAATGATGGATTGGTTGAAGTTGAAACCGTTCAAGTTGAACGCCATTGTGCTGACACCCAAAGCGGTGAACCAAATACCGATTACAGGCCATGCAGCTAAGAAGAAGTGCAAAGAACGGCTGTTGTTGAAGGAAGCGTATTGGAAGATTAAGCGACCGAAGTAACCGTGTGCAGCTACGATGTTGTAGGTTTCTTCTTCTTGACCGAACTTGTAACCGTAGTTCTGAGATTCGTTCTCGGTGGTTTCACGAACTAAGGAAGAAGTTACCAAGGAACCGTGCATAGCGGAGAACAAGCTACCACCGAATACACCAGCCACACCTAACATATGGAAGGGGTGCATCAGGATGTTGTGTTCTGCTTGGAACACGATCATGAAGTTGAATGTACCGGAGATACCCAAGGGCATACCGTCAGAGAATGAACCTTGTCCGATGGGGTAGATCAAGAATACTGCGGTTGCAGATGCCAAAGGTGCAGAGTATGCTACGCAGATCCAAGGACGCATTCCTAAGCGGTAGGATAATTCCCACTGACGACCTAGGTAGCAAGCGCATCCGATCAAGAAGTGGAAAATTACCAATTGGTAAGGGCCACCGTTGTACAACCACTCATCTAAGGAAGCTGCTTCCCAGATGGGGTAGAAGTGTAAACCGATAGCGTTAGAAGAAGGAACAACTGCACCAGAGATGATGTTGTTTCCGTAGATTAGTGAACCTGCTACTGGTTCGCGGATACCATCGATGTCTACTGGAGGTGCAGCGATGAAGGCGATGATGAAGCAGGTGGTTGCAGCTAGCAAGGTGGGGATCATCAATACACCGAACCAACCTACATATAAGCGGTTGTTGGTGCTGGTAATCCAGTTGCAGAACTGCTCCCATACGTTTGCGCTTTGACGCTGTTGTAAGGTTGCGGTCATGTTTTTATGATTACGTTTCTTATGAATGTTGCAGGTGTTTTCACCTGTTGTTACATATCTTAACTAAGATGTTGAGATTTGTAAAGTATTTTGAGAAAAAATTTTTTACATCGACCTGTAGAAACCTCTGTTACTTATGCCCCATCTGTGTTTCAGCCTACAAAATCCATAATTTTTCCTGACTGTAAATTATTTACAATTGTTCAAACGGTTCTATATATCAGGACTTACCCACAGAGGGTATCTGTTAAGAAGGGGTGTAAAGGTATAAGGGTGTAGGGGTGTAAGGGTTTTGAACACCTACACCCTCACTCAAACCCTTGATTCTTCGTATCACTGCGTAAGTTCTATATATATGCAAGTTCTCAATTCTGCTCTAGTCACATACAGTCCTGCTTACACCATTGTTCCGACTTATGAATGTTTCAATCGCTGTACTTACTGCAACTTTCGCACCGACCCAGGTAAAAGTACTTGGCTGAGTTTATCAGTAGCAGAGGAAATTTTGAAACGACTGCAAAATCAGCAAGTTTGTGAAATTCTCATCCTTAGTGGTGAAGTGAGTCCTCACTCAGATAAACGTAAAGAATGGTTTCAGAGGATTTATGATTTGTGTGAATTAGCATTATCGATGGGTTTTCTAGCACATACGAATGCAGGCCCTTTGAGTTTTACAGAAATGCAACAACTCAAGAATGTAAATGTCTCAATGGGTTTAATGTTGGAACAATTAACCCCAGCACTATTAAAGACAGTTCATCGTTATGCACCGAGTAAGTTACCAGAACTCAGGCTGCAACAATTAGAATGGGCGGGAGAATTACAAATTCCCTTTACCACCGGTTTACTTTTGGGAATTGGGGAAACTGCTGATGATTCCTGGGAAACATTAACAGCCATTTCCCAAATTCATCAACGTTATCATCACATTCAAGAAGTCATATTACAACCCCACAGTCCAGGGAATCAACAAACCTTTGATGCAGCACCTTTTAACCCTCATCAATTACCAACAGTGATTGCAAAAGCACGGGAAATTTTACCATCAGATGTGACGATTCAAATCCCGCCGAATTTAGTTAAAGATCCGCAATGGTTGTTAGCTTGTATCGCTGCTGGTGCTAGAGATTTAGGGGGAATCAGTCCCAAAGATGAAGTAAATCCCGATTATCCTCATCTACAGGAACAAGAATTAAGAGAAATTTTACAGCCTGGGGGGTGGGAATTAGTCCCACGTTTACCTGTATATCCGCAGTTTGATAGGTGGTTATCTGGGAAACTTGCAACCACCGTACATGAATGGCGAACAACTTTAACAGTTATCAGTTATCAGTGATCAGTTATCAGTCAAGAGTGATGTGTTTATCGTTGGGTTTAACAGTTATCAGTTATCAGTTTTTTTTGATAACTAGACCTCTTGCACGAATAATTGAACAATCCTAATACATAATTTCAAGAGTTATTTTCCTGCGTTCTTCTTTGCGTCTTTGCGCCTACCGCAAGCGGAACGCCAAGGGCGAATGCGTGAGCTTTTAAAAAATCTTGTTAGCAACACCAAAGTATTGATGCAAGAAGTCTACTGTTCACCCAGCACTGTTCACTGATTTAATGCCATTCTTTGACTGAGATTTTCGTTATCAGCTCAAAAGTTGGCTCGCATCTGGACACCATAAGTCACAGGATCGCCAAATCCTGCGGTGCCATTTGGTGGTGGCAACAGAAAGCCGGAGGTAATATAGCGGGTATCAAATAGGTTGTTAGCATATAAGTAAATACCGTATTTCTCACCTTCGTAACCAATGCGGGTATTAACTAAAGCATAGGGGTCTTGTTTGACTTGGTTGGCATCATCGAAATAGGTTACACCATAACCCCGTAGTTCTGCGCGGGCAAAAATTCCGTTTCTACTGCGATACTGTACCGCTAAATTATAGGTAAGTTCTGGTGCAAAGGGGACGCGGTTGTTACTAAAGTCTCCCCCTGTAAAGGGATTTCTGTAATTTTTAAATCTACTGTCTACGTAGCCAATACCAGCAATTATATTTAATCCTTGTACTGGCTTGGCTGTAAGTTCAAATTCTAAGCCTGTTACTTTCACATTGGCATTAGTGACGTTTCTAAAAAAGCCAAAATCGTCAGTTAGCAACACTTGATAATTATCGACATCAGTTTGAAAAACCGAGAGATTAGCCGTGAGACGGTCATCTAACCAAGAAGATTTTAAGCCTGCTTCGTAAGTCCAGGAGGTTTCTTCTTGAAATCGCCGTGTATCTTCTGCATCTGCGCGGTAGTTGAATCCACTAGGTCTATAGCCTTTCGCTATGGTGGCGTATGCCATCATATTTTCGTTAAAGCGATACTGTAAGCCAAACCTGGGGATAAATTCGTCAGTATTCAGGGTTGCAGCCCGTACCTCTGCTGTGGCAGGATTAACACTACCGTCTGTATTTTGAAACACACGGCGACGGTTGAGGTCAGCATTAGCTGTTTCGTAGCGTAGACCAGCAAATACAGTTAGGGGTGTAACTGGTTTGTAATCAACTTGTCCAAAAATGGCGTAGGTGTGGCGAGATTGTTCTGCGGATACGCGATCGCTTCCCGGTGCTGGTAGACTAAAAGCAGCTGCACCAGCCCGACTATATTTAAAAGTATCATCAATCACCTTAAAATCTCGTGACTCGTAATATCCACCCAAGAGCCAGCGAAACTTTTCAGCATCTTCAGGAGATTGCAGGCGAAACTCCTGCGACCACAAGGTAGAATTAATACCAATAATTTGCTGCAACAAGTCACCGGGAAAATTATCACCCACCAAAGTATTTTGATTGGTAAATCGGCGTGTGGTAATGGATGTAGCCCGAAAGCCGCTACCGTTATAGCTGACTTTCAAGGCTTGGGTGTTAGTGCTGAGGCGATTAAAACCATCAACTTCTTGAGAAACGGTAAAAGGTTCAGGTGCATTTTGACGGGAAAAAGTTGGGCTGCCATGATCGTTATCGCTGGCATAGGCGTTAAATGATATATTCCATTCTGGGGTAGGTGTCCAGAGAATTTGAGCGCGTCCTGTGACTTGCGATCGCTCTCCTACCGCCTTGTCAAGAAAGATATTGTCAAATATACCATCTCGTGCATTGTATGCCCCCGCCAGTCGAAAGGAAAGTTGATCAGGGATAATGGCATCACTGAGCGATAATTGTAATTCTCGACTGTTGTAACTGCCGTAACCTGCCGTAATACCGATTTCTGGGCGATTGCTAGGGGGACGAGAAATTATATTCACCACCCCAGCCGGACTAGTTCTACCATAGAGGGTACTTTGTGGGCCGCGTAAAACCTCTACCCGTTCTAAATCAATCAAAGCAACATCGAGAAAACCGCCGTAATCAAAAGGAACATCATCAATATAAAAGCCAATAGTATCTTGACTAGCTAAAAAGTTAAAATTATTCAGCCCCCGCAGACTGTAGTAACTAAAATCAGCACTTCCTCCTGTAGTGGGGAGAAAAGTAAAATTGGGTGTATTATTAGCGATCGCTGATAAAGAATTGATTTGTCCGTCGGTGATTTCCTGGCGAGGAATTACCGTCAGACTCAGAGGAACATCCTGTGATGCTTCTGGGCGTTTTTGCGCCGTAACTACCAACTCAATCGGTTCATTCGCATCGGATGATGGTTGTGTGGGTGGTGTTTCACTACTCGGTTGAGATGTATCTGGTGTTTGTGGTGTTGGAGATGTTGCTGGGGTGATGACCAAAATTAAACCTTCATCACTGTCATCTAACTCGACTTTGGGAACATCTACATCACCTGTAACCATCACTCGGATAGTATTTGCATCCTGATTTATGACGACTACTTCTGCAATACCTATAAATGGTTTTTCTTGACGAAATGAATTACCACTTGATAAACGCAATTGAGCGTTGGGAATATCTGCGATAAATTGATTTCCCTCACTTTTGTTAGCAATCTGTAACTGATCAGATTTAGGGGTTTCTAATATTATTTCTAAATTGCTAGGAGTTTCATTGAGACGTACACCTGTCACTTGAATAGCTTGACTTGGTTGCTGTGCAAATAATTCTTTAACATTCGTATAAGGAAACTGTATTTCGCTCAATTGAGGAATATCTTTGCTAGCTATTTCATCTGAATATGCAGGGAAGGCAGCAAAAATTGATATGGTAGATGTTAACCATAGATAAGCAGATAAACTATATTGTTTCACCTAGTCCCTCACACTCACACTCAAAAGTAAGTGATTTGCTATTTTTAAAATTGTTTAAATCATTATTGGTGACAGTAAATCAAACTACTGTTGATGTCAAAAGACAGAGTGTCAAACTTAACTTGAGATTACTTGACTGATGGTGAAAAGTTAAAAATATTATCTATTTTTTTATGAAAACTTGCAGTCAGGCTTTGCTGATATTATTGTCACTTCTCAATACCATTCTAGATGAGAGCAATTTCTAACTGCGATGAGAGTTTTTGTTGTAAATTTTTGAGTAAGTTTAAGGTTTTCTCATAGCTTGTAGTTGCTCCCTGCTGAGAAAAATATGCTACCGCCCTTTGTAAATCTGCGATCGCCGCCGCTTCATGACCAATTTGATGGTAAGCTATCCCTCGGTTGAGATAAGCTTGGGCGTTGTGAGCATTCAGCTGAATTGATGCTGTAAAATCCCCAATAGCACGGGAATAATCACCGCTTCTACCACAAACACACCCCCGATTATAGTAAGCTCTATAGTCATCAGGATTGAGAACTATTGCCTGGGAAAAATCCCTGATAGCCTCTGACAAATCAGATAACTTAAACCAAGCCAGTCCCCGATCATTGTAGATATCAGCTGCACCTAAAGTAGAACTTGAGGAGATATTCTGCAACGCCAAATCATAATCTGAGATAGCTTGTTGATAATTTCCCAACATAGCACGAGCTATACCGCGATTGTAATAAGCTCTAAAATCATCAGCTTTGAGAGCGATGACATGATTATCATCCGCGATCGCTTGCTGATATTTCCCTAATCTGTAGTATGCTAGACCCCGATTTAGATATGCTTCCAGATTGTCAGGGGTAAAACGAACAGCTTGATTACAATCAGCGATGGCATTTTTGTAATCTGCTAATTCTAGATAAGCTAAACAGCGATCGCTATAAGCAGCCGCAAAATCCTTTTTTAAGCCTATAGCCGCCGTAAAATCTGGAATTGCTTCCTGATAATTTCCCTGCAACAATTTCTCTATCCCTGACTGGAGAAATACCCCTGCCCTAGCTTGTTCTTTAACCGTAGATAATGCCTGTGCAGGTGAAGTGAACAACAGCAAAACAATACTAAAAACGCAGATGAATCGGTAAAAGCGACTCATGAGATCATCTTAATTGTGTGAGGAGAACAAAAACCGACGTTAACCAATTCGCAATTCGCAACGATGCTCCCACCCCGGTACGCTCTAAGCGCAGCTATGCCGCAGGCTTTACGCAATTACTAATTACCAATTATTTGGTCGAATATACACCCTTTATTCTCCTGTTCATTCCTCATGTCGTCAAAAGACAACCCGTCAGACTTCAAGCCTATAACCAATGCCCCATGCCCCATTCCCAATGCCCACCCCATCATCTTTGACAGCCAGTCATTTGACAGCAATTCATCCATTACTGAAAATTGGGGGAAATCTTAATTAACCCACAGGTAAAGTGATGCAGTTGCCAGTAAAATTAGCGGCGTTCATAGCGGTAACAATTCCCTGCGCCGTAGTTCTGGGAAATTATACCCTCAGTTCAGCTTCTACTACTGAAACTCAAGCAGTCACAATTAAATTTAATAGTAAAGTTGGTAAACAGCCTTTTGAATGTGGTAAAACTTACACTTTAGGTAAACCAGCTAAAAAAGTTACTTTATCTGATTTCCGCTTTTATGTATCTGATGTAGCCTTAATCGATAGTAATGGCAAAACTGTACCCCTTAACTTAACCCAAGATGGTAAATGGCAATACCAAAATGTAGCCTTGCTAGACTTTGAAAACAAATCTGGTGCTTGTAGTAACGGCACAGTAGAAACACGTAATCAAGTGACTGGTACAGTACCTAAAGGACAATATCAAGGACTGCAATTTACTTTAGGTGTCCCCTTCAATCTCAATCATGAAGATTCTGTGATTGCCCCATCACCGTTAAATTTAACCTCCCTCTGGTGGAATTGGCGATTTGGTTACAAATTTGCGCGAATTGATCTAGAAAACCATACACACAGTTCTAGCCCAGGTGCAAAACACGGTGAACCCAATCATCAAGCGCAAGGTTTCCCCATCCACTTGGGTAGCACGGGTTGTGAAGCTAGCGGAGATACTCAGAAACCCTCATCTTGTAAAAATCCCAATACCGTGAAGGTTATTCTAACTAAATTTGACCCCAACAAAAATATAGTTGTTGCAGACTTAGCCGCATTAGTAGCCAATACTAATTTAACAGTCAACCAACCAAATACCCCCCAAGGTTGTATGTCATCCCCCAATGACCCTGACTGCAATGGTATTATGACTAACTTAGGTATACCCTTTGGTGGTAAACCAGCTTCCCAACAGAAATTTTTTAAAGTTGAGTAATAGAAAATAGGGAATTGGGAATGGGAAATTATATCTTTCCCAGTTCATTCTTTCTTTTACCTTTTTAAGTAGTCGCCATGAACTGCCTACACCAGAACGCATGAAAACTATGTTAAGTAATGTAAAAATAATAGCATTCAGTTCGTAGTAAGGACTTTAGTCCTGATTTGAGAACTAAAGTTCTCAGTACAAACCTTTAATTATTTACCCTGTTATACTTACTTTTGCCTTTGATGAGATTAACTCGTTGGTTTACCCTGGCTATAATTTGTCTGTTGTCGCTTTGTCTCTCAATGGGATTGAGTGCAGCTTTTGGCGCATCCTCAACTTTAGAATATGATTGGAATCTCCCTACTTGGATGCCCAAGCCAGTTGTCCCAGCAGATAACCCAATGAGTTCTCAAAAGGTAGAGTTAGGACGGCATTTATTCTACGAAAAACGTTTATCAATTACGGGTGATTTTTCTTGTGCGTCTTGCCATATCCAGTCTCTAGCCTTTACTGATGGTAAAGCAGTGGGGATAGGTGCAACTGGCGAAAAACACCCACGTAATTCCATGAGTCTGGCTAATATCGGCTACAACTCGGTACTGACTTGGGCTAATCCTTTCATGACAAAGCTGGAAACTCAAGCTTTAGTACCAATGTTTGGGGAACATCCCGTAGAAATGGGTATGGTAGGACGGGAGCAACAAATATTAACAATGCTGCGGGATGATGAGAAATATCGCCGGATGTTTATAGCCGCTTTTGGGGATAATCAAGATGCAATTAGCTTAAGTAACCTCACGAAAGCTATAGCAGCTTTTGAACGGACTTTAATTTCTGTCAATTCTCCCTATGATCGTTATCGTTTTGGCGGTGATGCTAAGGCTATTTCCCCAGCTGCTAAACGAGGGGAACAATTATTTAACAGTGAAAATCTCGAATGTTTTCATTGTCATGGTGGGATTAATTTTAGTGATTCCGTGATGCACGATCGCCTGGCTTTTGTAGAAATCGCTTTTCACAACACTGGGCTTTACAATATTGATGCTCAAGGAGCTTACCCAGCAAATAATACTGGGGTTTATGAAATTACGACCAAACCCTCTGATATGGGGCGTTTCAAAGCTCCCACTCTCCGAAATATTGCTCTGACTGCTCCCTATATGCACGATGGTAGTATCCCCACTCTGGAAGCAGTGATTGATCATTACCAAGCAGGCGGTAGAACTATTCATACAGGTGAGTTGGCTGGAGTAGGGAGCAAAAACCCTTGGAAAAGTGAATTTATCAACGGTTTTCAGTTAACTGAAGCTCAAAAAAGCGACCTCATAGCTTTCTTGAGAAGTTTAACAGATGAGACATTTATTCATAATCCTCAGTTCAGCGATCCTAATCAATAATTCGTAATTCGTAATTCGTAACGATGCTCCCGCCCCGCTACGCTCTAAGCGCAGCTATGCCGCAGGCTTTACGTAATTCGTGATTAATTATATTAATATGAGGACTTAGCCAACTGGAATATCTTTAATACTTCTCTACGAGACACTTCGCGTAGATTTATGTAGGGTGTGTGACGCTGCGAAAGTATTTAAACGTAGTCATGAGACTTATAGCGTCACGCACCAACCATTAATTGTGATTTGAGCTATGAGCCAATAAGTTTTATAACTTGCAATAATTCACTAGGTTGGTGAATTAAAAAATCCGGGTTTTGCTGAGATAAGATTTCGGCGGAGTTAAAACCCCAGGTGACGGCAATTACTTTAATATTAGCTTTTTTCGATGCTTCGATATCTCTGGTTTCATCACCTACATAAATTACTGTTTGAGGTTTGAGTTGTTTCTGTTTGAGGACATTGTTAATAATCGTCGTTTTACCGAAAATTGTTACTCCTGAATAGATGAACTCAAATAAATTATCTAATTCATTGATCTCGAGAAAAGCCGTAACGTTATCTTTGGAGTTAGATGTAATAATTCCTAGCTGATAGCCATGATTTTTTAGTTCTAATAAAGATTCTTTCATGCCGGGAATAGGTTTCAATTCCTGGATTTTATTTTTCAATTCAGCTTTTACCTTTTTCACTAGAAAAGGTATTTTCAACAAAGAAACTCCTGAATATTTAATAATTTCTCTTGATGATAAATTTTTGAGGAGGGTTAGTTGTTCTGGTGTAATTTGGATATAACCGAACTCTATAGCTAACCGATTGGCAATACTTACAAGTGCATCTACAGTATCTGCTATCGTACCATCAAAATCAAAGATAATCACTTTCTGTGTCATTACATTGCCTGGATGCGTCAAGATTAGCACGGGCATTCCGTCTTAACATTTCTGGCTTAATCCGCCGCAACGCTGATGCCGGAAATCTTTTCTCCCACTCCTCTTTTGAGATTTGCGCTAATTCTATCAGTTTCGGCGCAATATTTGCAGGATAAGGTTGAAATTGTACCACATCTGTGATTTGAGCGAAACGCTGATTCCAAGGACAAACATCTTGGCAGATATCACAACCGGCTACCCAACCTTGCATATGAGATGCGATCGCCTCTGGTAATTTTTCGGCGCGGTTCTCAATTGTATGATAAGCTATGCAGCGATTAGCATCTACTACAAAGGGCTGGGTAATTGCCCCAGTAGGACAAGCTTCTAGACAACGTGTACAGCTACCACAATGTTCTGTATGGGGGCGATCGCTTTCTAGTTCAATATTTGTCAACACCTCACCCAAAAATACCCAAGAGCCATACTCTCTAGTAATCACATTGCCATTTTTGGCAATCCAACCAATCCCCGCACGCTGCGCCCATACTTTATCTTGAATCGGGCCAGTATCAGCATAGTAACGAGCTTGAATCCCTGGATCTAGGGATTGTAACCAAGTAGTTAAAGCTTTGAGTTGCTTGTGCATCACTTTGTGATAATCTCTCCCCCACCCATAACGAGAGATTTTGGCGTACTCTTCCCCTTCAGGGCGTTGATGCGGGGTGTAGTAATTGAGTGCCACACAAATAAGCGATCGCGCCTCTGGCATAACTAAATTTACATCTTGACGCTTGGGGTTATTCATCCACTCCATATCAGCGTGATAACCCATTGTCAGCCATGCTTGCAGCCTCTCGGTTTCTGTATTCTTTCCCCTATCTACAGCAGCAATCCCAACTTTGTGAAAACCCAACTCTTGGGCTTTTTCCTTTACCACACTGCTGCTAACTACGGAACAGTAGTTCATTTGTATAACCAAAATTTGCCAACATGGCAGTTTATCGATTATACCTAACTCTATCAAGGCTTGGGTTTAATATTTCTTACTCCCATCATTTGTAAATTTTATTGGCGATTTGTAAATAAATGATGCAGAATGTGAAGCAGGAGGTAAAGCTACCAGAGTGATGCCAGCCTCCGACTGATTCGCAGTCTACTTAAATCAATCAACTGTGCTGCAATTATGACATTCACTTCTGATTCCGCTTCCACCCGTCTTTCTGCTTTCAATTCCAGCATTCAAGCTGATGCTGTTACTTCCACCACATCTGTATTTCAAAGCCTCAGCGTAGACGACCAGTTAGCAGTATTATGGTACGCCTATACAGAAATGGGTCGCTCCATTACACCAGCTGCTACAGGTGCGGCTCGCTTACAATTAGCTGAAGGTCTGCTCAATCAAATCAAGCAAATGTCTCACTCAGAGCAATTGCAGGTAATGCGTGATTTAGCAGGCAAGAAAAATACTCAATTTACTCGCTCCTACGGTATTCTTAGTGCCAATACTAAACTCGCTTTCTGGTATGAATTATCAGAATTAATGGTGAAAGGTTATGTTGTACCTGTGCCAGCAGATTATCAAATCTCCCGTGATGGGTTTCAAGTATTACAAGCAATTAAAGAGTTAGATTTTGGTCAACAAATTACAGTCCTGCGTAGAGTTGTATCTGAAATGGGTGTCGATCCTCTAGCTGATTAAGCTGTTAAGTTTTTAAATTACCAAGTTAGTTATTTATCGGTTTTGTTGAATGTTAACCCTTAACATTTAACCACCACACAGAAAATGTGTTGTGTAAGTACACAATATTTCAACTTTCCATCTCTTCTCAACCTCAATGTCACACCAGTTTTAGTTCCCAAGCTGTGGTTTGGGAACAAATTCTTTCTTAGGTGAGATTTATGGATGAGGTAATACACTCCAATAGCAGTTTTTTTATGTCTGCTTTTTGATTTCAATTAATGTTCAGCGATGATGATTCTAGGTACTTTTTATGAAAACGGCTGAATATTTATCTGGTGCGAAAACAACTGCTCTTGAGATTCCAGGAATTACAGAATCTACAATCATAGAGTATTTTACAACTTTAAACGCTGGCAACTTTACAGCAACGGCTGGTTTATTTGCCCCTGATGGTGTGATGTATCCACCGTTTGAATCTGGTATTGTAGGAACAGATGCGATCGCTCGTTATCTGCAACAAGAAGCCCAAGATATTAAAGCCCACCCTCACCAGGGTATAGCTGAAACCTCAGAAGATGGCCATATTCAAATACAAGTTCAGGGTAAAGCCCAGACTTCCTGGTGTAGCGTCAATGTCTTGTGGGTGTTTGTTCTCAAGCAAAACAAAGAAATTCTTAATGCTACAATTAAACTGCTAGCATCACCTCAAGAGTTACTGGCTTTACGTCCTGAAAAATAACTTGGCTATTACGGTGTAACAATAGCCGCTTGCAAAGACCGCATCAGTAATTTTCTGCCCAATTCAACATCTGATGACGCACATTGCCAATCTGGGTGTGCTGTCATCAATAAACTATCTAGAGTCTCTTGATCAAACAAATGCCAAAGCAGACAGCCATTCATTTCAGTCTCTAAGGCGTAGCAATTAATACCAACACAGTGAACTATACAACTACTTGCAGCCCTAGCTAACGTCATTTTCTCCCCTGGTTGGAGAGCGCGAAACTGACGCATCATCTGTTTTAGTTCAGTCACAGAAGAAACCATCAACCCAGGTAAAGCTACTATTGAATCCTGATTGCCATTCACTGCTATCCAGTAATGACGACTAGGGTCAATCCCCTCTAACCAAGGTGACTGATCATCAAGACGATAGCGTGGTGATAAGCAAAATAAGGCTTCCATAGGTGCAATCATGACTTTTAGCTATTGATTTCGGAAAACTTTTTACTGCTGCACGTTGAAATTGACAAACGTGATACTAGTCTAATTACCTTCAGTATCAGATAACCAATAGCTATAAATCAAATAAAGTTAGCAAAAGTTATTAAAATAATTAATATTTCTCAATAAACTCTTCTCATACCAATTTTGGATTTTGGATTAAAAGCCTAGATTTTTAGCCCATTCCAGAATCTCGACACAATACTACCTATCCCAATTCGGTATAAAATCAACATCTATAAAAAATCATATAGGCACAATTGACACATTGTACCTATGAAGGATTCTCGGCAATCAATAATCAAATTCGGCCAATGTCTAACGGTCAAGGATCAAGCTTTGTAGACTAATGACTATTAGCAAGTTCTGGGATAGTTGCTTCTAATTTTAGACAGTTAGCCCCATCGACCTTTAACTGATATTCCACTTTATCCATCAAACGATTCATAATCAGCCACCCATAGCCACCTTCTTGTTTATCGACAGGATTGGGTGGAAAATAAGTAGACAAATCAAAACCCGAACCATAGTCCCAAACCTCTAGAGAAATATCTCGCTCCTTGAGTTCCAAACGTAGCAAAATAGGTATACTAGATTGCTCCTTGTGAGCATGACGGACTACATTCGAGTAGGCTTCAACTAAAGCTAGACGCAAACGACTAGACTGTCTTGACCAATCAACAGATTCACCCAATTGGATTTTTAAGCATCCCAGTAACCAGTTTTCGACGATGTTTAAATAATTTAAGTCACTTGGTACGTGCAGTTCACTTTTCATTATTTATAAAACCTCCAAAGATAGTATAGTTTGATCATCTTCTTGCACGGGGTTATCTGCCTGAATACGAGCTAGTAAATGGTTCAAAGACAGTGGTTGTACTTCGTCTTGTAATATTTGCCACAGACCATCTTGTTTCAGCATAGAACGACTTCCTGGCAGAATCTCACCAACTGTTTTTACAGAAGACAACATATTATTTGATACCATTGCTTCTGTAATTCCATCACTAGCAAGCAGTAATATGTCCCCAGAGTTGAGAACTAGGCGACCTGACTGAGCTTGCCATTGAGGTAATATTCCTAAAGGAATGCCTCGGACTTTGAGGTAGTTTGGTTCTTGTGCTTGTTTAGCTTGCTGTGACCAAACCATAGGATAAATGTGTCCAGCATTGGCATAGACTAAATCTCTAGTAGCCGGAGTAAAACAAGCTAACACAAGAGTAATAAAGCAATTGTTACTAATTAAGTCATTACATAAAGCATGATTAAGATTATGTATAACTACATTTGGATCAGCAGGTGTTTCCTGAGATAATTCCCGACGCAAGACAGAAATAGCACTAGCCATAAATAAAGCAGCTGGTACACCCTTCCCAGAAACATCTCCCACCGCTAGCCATAAGTCTCCTTTGGGGTGGACAAAGACTTCAAAAAAATCACCGCCAACTTCTCGTGCCGGGTAGCAGCAAGCTTGTAACTTCGCGCCTTTCATCTCAGGGAGAGTTTGGCGGAGTAGGTTATTTTGGATTTGGCGAGCAACTTCTAATTCCGCTTTAATTTGCTCTTGTTTTTCTTGAAGACGTTGGTAAAGTTTGGCTTGGGAAAGAGCTAAAGCCGCTTGTTCTGCTACACCTGTAATTAGTTGAATTTCTTCTTCATGCCAAGGATCATCGTGATTCCATTGGTATAAAGCCAGAACTGCCAACAAGTCTTGCTGGTAAGATAGGGGGACAACCAAGTAGTTACAAGGTTTATCCTCATATACCTCTTGAGAAATTTGACATTGATGGGTCGCTAAAACCTGTTGAATTAAAACACTGGGTTCAAAAGCATGATCTGGAGTATGAAATGCGGGATTTTGATAAGAAAATCGGTTTGGTAATAGCAGATCCGCTTCTACTGGTTGGAGCAGACAACAAGTAGCATCAAAAGTTTGTCCAATAGTAGCGACAATCTTTTGTAGCATACTCTCATAGTCTAATGACTCTCGAATTGCCGTGGTCACAGCATTAAATAAAGATTCTCGTCGTAAAGCTCGACTTAACTCTTGAGTACGCTTTTTAATTAGGCGATATGTGTCACTAGCCTGCTCAACTAGAGCCTTTAACCGTTCTGGATTCCAAGGTTTAGTGATGTACTTAAATACTTGACCAGAGTTAATGGCATCTACTAAATCCTCGACATCTGTAAAACCAGTCAGTAATATCCGAATGGTGTCAGGAAATCGCTCTACTGTGTGACTGAGAAATTCCGTACCGTTCATTTCTGGCATTCGTTGATCGGAGATAATGACGGCCATTTCTCCTTCTTGTTCCAGAATCGCTAATGCTTTACGAGCATTATTAGCTTTGTATACTTGAAAATCTCGTCTGAAAGTGCGGTAGAGTAAATCTAAGTTATCTGGCTCATCGTCTACGACCATGAGCTTAAGTCTTTCTCCCTCGATTTGGGTCATATTTGACTTTTATTTACGGGTAAACCTGTGGCAAGAGCATAAAATATTTATCCCACCACCTAAAAATCTACTGAAAAACAGTTTTTTCAGGAAAATTATTTGTTTCTACGAGTATAACTTTACTCTTTATATTGTGTACCCTAGGATTGAATTTGTCTGTGGTGAAATTCCAGAAAATTCAGCAGATCAATTCAACCTACTAATCCAGAACGTAAAGCACGGACAGCAGCTTGGGTACGGTCATCAGCGCAGAGTTTATTTAAAATATTGCGGACGTGAGTTTTCACAGTTCCGACTGTAATGTAAAGGCGTTCCGCGATGAGTGCATTGCTACAACCCTCGACGATTAATTGTAAAACCTCTAATTCGCGTTCTGTGAGGGTGTATGAATCAACATTTTCCTGTTGTTCTGGGGAGTCTGGGTTTGAGAGTAGATATTTACGATCTGCTGGGGCATTCTCTGTCTGAGGAGGATTATGTTGTGCTTGTTGTAATACAATGCGAGCGATCGCCGGATCAATCCAAGCGTTGCCATTGTAAGTCACTCTGACCGCTTCCAACAAATTATCAAACTTAATATCTTTCATACAGTAGGAATCAGCCCCAGCCCCAAAAGCTGCTAACACTGCTTCTTTATTATCTTGAAGTGTTAAAATCACGATTTTAGTATCTAGCTCTTGTCCGTTACCAGTAGCTTTGAACTCCCGTGTCAGTTCAATACCATTTTTATCAGGTAGTCCAATATCTATAATCGCAATATCTGGCTGTAGCATTCTTAACATCTTCAATCCTTCTACAGCATTAGCAGCTTCTCCCACAATTTCAACTTCTTCCTTTTGTAGCAAAGCTGTGCGAATACCCACACGGGTAAGATCGTGATCTTCAATCAGGCCAATCCGAATTTTCTTCATAGTCAACTTCTATCCATGACGCTACCTTAACTGTAAAACTGAGTTTACTAAAAAGACTTAATAGATGCAGTGTAAATAATTGTGTTTGCAGATAAATATAGAATTTTTACCTAATAGTTTATTTCAATGCCTGAACTATTGCGTCTTTAGTCTGCTACGATGCTAGCCTGTTGATTGCGAAAAATCAGGTGATCCTGCTAAGAATTTATCAAAAATCGATGATGAAATTCTCCTGATGAACTATAAGCTGTTTTTATCACCGAAAATAGGCTAAAAAAATCTCTAGTACATTGGTTTACCAAGTTTGACTTTGAGCAGAAAGTCAGAGACACCCTATTAAAAAATTTGATAAACTATCGTTCTAGATCATCTGGTGTGAGACTAATTAAGAGAAATGCTATGTTTCAAGCCCCTAAAGTTTTTTCGGTATTGGGAATACCTGTTCATGTCATGAATGACTATCCAGGGTGGTTGCTAGAGTGCTGGCAAAACAACCAAGGCACTCATGTCATTACCCTGAATGCAGAAATGACCATGCAAGCACAGCAAAATCCTGCTTTGGCTCAAATCATTCAAAATGCAGAATTAGTGATTCCAGATGGTGCAGGAGTAGTTCTCTATTTAAGATGGCTACTGTGGCAAAAAATTAACCGTTGTCCAGGTATTGAACTAGCAGAAACTCTGTTGCGTGCCATTGGGCAACAACGGACAGACAAAACAATATTTTTCTACGGTGGCGCACCAGGAGTAGCAGCCAAAGCGGCAGAGTTTTGGCAGCAGCAAAATCCCGGTTTGCAGATAGCTGGTACTCATTCTGGCTACCATACTGCCCAAGAGGAACAACAACTACAACAAACTTTAGCCCAATTGCAACCGGAATTAATTTTGGTAGGTTTGGGTGTACCACGTCAAGAATTATGGATTGCTCAAAATCGTCATTTGTGTCCCCAAGCTATTTGGGTTGGTGTCGGTGGCAGTTTTGATATTTGGGCAGGGACAAAATCTCGTGCGCCATCCTGGTTGGGTAATAACAATTTGGAATGGTTATATCGACTTTATCAAGAACCCTGGCGTTGGCGGCGGATGTTGGCTTTGCCCAAGTTCGCGGTAAAAGCCTTTATTTATCGCTTAACAGCCAAGAATGCGACTTGAAAAATTAAAATCCCTCTTGGCTAAAGTTGCAGGGTGCAAAAAATTACAAATTTTTACTATCAGACTTGTGATTCCTAGGTATTTCCTGGGAATCATTGTTTTTAGTCATTCATCAATACACATTGGACAGTCCTGATAACTGTTCACTGATAACTGATAACTGATTTAATACCATTTCTCTAAATCCCGGCTACAGATAATTCTTCCCCTGCTCCCTGCTCCCTGCTCCCTGCCCCCTGCCCCCTGCCCCCTGCTGTCTATGTGTAGCTTTATTTTGGAGAATTGGTATAACTCCTCAACTTCCCACTCCCTATTTTCTATTTAGCAATGCCCGTATTAACGCATCCAGTTACAACTGCACAAGATAACAATCAGCAACAGCAAAAGCAAGATAGCATTATTAATAACATGGTGCAGCTACGTGCTGTGACCAAAACTTACAGTAATGGTTGTCATGCTTTATTAGATGTCAACCTAGAGGTGAAAAAGAAAGAATTTCTGTTTATTACAGGGCCTAGTGGTTCTGGGAAATCAACACTTTTAAAGCTGCTGTATGGTGAGGAATTACCGACACAGGGAGAAGTAATTGTTGGTGAATGTAATGTTTCTGGGTTACGGGGCGATCGCTTATCATTATTACGGCGACGTATAGGCATCGTATTTCAAGACTATAAACTCATTCCCCAGCGCACAGTAGCCGAAAATGTGACTTTTGTCTTACAAGCCCAAGGCTACACCCGCAAAGAAATTCAAAGACGTTTAGAACCGACATTAAAACTAGTGGGTTTACTTTCTAAAGCTGATTGTTTTCCTCATCAACTATCAGGGGGAGAACAACAGCGAGTTAGTATTGCACGGGCAATTGTGGGTACACCTCCTTTACTTTTAGCTGATGAACCCACAGGTAATCTTGATCCTGATAACTCCTGGCAGGTGATGCAAATTCTGCAAAAATTAAATTCCTTTGGGGCAACAGTCATCGTCACCACCCATGATGAACAACTAGTACGTCGGTGCAATAAGGCAGTGATACAAGTACGTAACGGTAGACTTTATCAGGGGTGAATTATAGGGGATGGGGTATGGGGCATTGGGCATGGGGCATATCAATTCAAAATTCAAAATTCAAAATTCAAAATTCAAAATTCAAGAGTTCTACTCTCCCTGCCCCTTGTCTCCCTTGTCTCCCCCTGCTCCCTGCCCCCTGCTCCCTGCCCCCTGCCCCCTACACCCCTAAATAGAAGCACGTTCCTTGAACTTAGTAGCTAAAGGTATAAGCGTTGGTAAAGGAGTGGATGCTAACTGCGATCGCTCTAATACTTGTAAACTTTCAAAAGCTGCTTCTTGAACTGCGGCTTCTTCTTCTCGACTCAATAAAAGATGTAAACATCGCACTACATCTTGCTCTAATGTAGGGTCAATTTGTTGACGCTTGACTATTTTAGTTAACCGACGCACAGCAATTAAACGCTTAATTGGATCTTGTTCAGTTAGATCAAGTAATAACTTCTCAAAGCTATCTTGTTCATGATGGCTGTAAAAGTTAACTATTTGCCAAACTAATAAAATTAAAGTTAATAACGTCCCCAACCCCTGGACAATAGCCCCAGTCGCTATCCAGGGGCTAGTTGAGTCCGCCCAAATTGCTGCGGCCATATATGTGCTGAGAGTAGCAATACCACCACTGCTGACTGCTAAGACTAGTTGACGGTTGGGACTGTGGAAAAACTTTTTAATTTCTCCCCAATGCCCTTGCCAATTCCACCTTTGCATCGAGTAGACAACTAACATCACACTAATTCCAACTACCAGTGCCAATAATAATTTCCAGTTCCACAACAGCATACCAACAAGTAACGTTAGCAAGCCTAGAATTGCTCCTGGCTCTGAGAAACGCTGAATAATTCGTTGCTTGGTGGCTTTGGTTTTAAACTCTGGAAGCAGCCAGTCGGGTATCTGGTTGATCAATTGCTGCCAAGAAGATACAGCCTTTGCCACAGTGTTTACCTACCTACTTACAAAATATTTATACTATATATGTAGATTCCACTAACTATGGAAAAGTGAGAATTTTAGTCAAAGCTGAAATTTTCAGTATTTTTGACCATTGCCACTTTTCTCTTACTCAGTCAGATAAATCGAATATCAATATTACTCTACAAGCATATCTAGACTGAAGTGGCACACATAAGTTTTATTACTGATTTTTGTAATTTTCAGGTAAGTAACCCTTGATTATGTTGATGTTTAAATACAAAAACGAAATTCATCAATGGTGAATTGACCATCAAAGGCACAGAAGGTAATGTAGCGAATGTTTTTAGCAGCTACGGATAATAAAAGATTAGGAGATAAAGATGAATCAGAATTAGCTAGATTTGGGCCTGGTAGAATATTTTGAGATAATAGCTGGCGATCGCCATTGTAGGCAGACAGTACTAGTCGCTGTGAACTTGTGACACAGGTACTTACCCAATTCACCGGACGTGAAAAGCTCGCTTCTAAAAATCCATTCTTGGGTGAACCCATTAATACAGTCATCCCTGATTTGGTGGGAAAGGCTGGATTTGATGGTTGTATGGCTAGGCAATTGTGAAAAATCACACCCCATTGCTCATACTGATGCTCTACTACTTCAAAACATTTCAAATCTTCCAAACTCAGAGATATACACGTAGGTACATCAATATCAATGCTTTGAGGAGCTTCTTCTAGTTGACCACGCCTAACTGAAGCTATGATTTGATTCTGCACACCCAATTTATCAAGTGCAAATGTAGAATTTTCAAATCTCGGTAGTTGATCTGATTGAAGAGTAGCCTGCTTGCCCACAATACCCCGCCTTGTCATTAACCAAAGAATCACCAAACAAGTAAATACATCAACAAATATTGTTCTTAATTTTCATGCTGATGATCTACATACCCCTTGGAGAATATTTGGACTATCTAACAAGTAAGAAGCACAAAAATCTCCGTAAGTTTTCTGTAGACTATCACAAAAAACTTAGCCCGAAGTATGATCTAAGTGATACTAGCTACTAAAATAAAATCTAAGGAAACCTGACAATATAGTAATTACAGCCAAAATCGAGTTTTATACCGGAAAAAAAAATTACTGAATCTTTACAAGTAACATAGTGATTTCACATCTACTTAATCTGACGCTGGCCAGAGGTTTCTAGATTATGAACCCACTCATAATATTTGGGACTAAGTCATCACTCATGAGTCATCAAGTAATTATTGACTATTAACTAACGAAAACTATGTTGAAACCACAGGGATTTGAGCAACGCTCTATAATTACGTCGCTGGGTAAAATGGTCTACTACACAGCTACTGGTTCACTTTGGCAAGACAATACCACCCCAGCACCGCAACGAGAAACCTTAGTGTTTCTGCATGGCTTTGGTGGGGGATCTTCTGGCTATGAATGGTCAAAAGTTTATCCAGCTTTTGCTGCTGAATATCGGATTCTCGCACCTGATTTAATCGGATGGGGTGAATCTGAGCATTTAGCTAGGAATTACAGTATTGATGATTATTTAAAGACTATTCGGGAGTTTTTGGAACAAACTTGTACAGAACCAGTTACAGCGATCGCTTCTTCCCTCACAGCAGCGTTTACAATTCGAGTGGCAATTACTCATCCGCATTTATTTAAATCTTTAATTCTGGTGACACCTGCGGGACTTTCGGATTTTGGCGAAGACTACTCCCGCAGTTTATTTGCTCAAATTGTCAGTGTTCCTATTGTAGACCGCTTGTTATACAGTACGGGAATCGCTACTAGCGGTGGTATTCGCAGTTTCCTAGAACAGCGACAATTTGCCCAGCCTAACCGTGTTTACGAAGAGATTGTACAAGCTTATCTCAAATCTGCCCAGCAACAAAATGCTGAGTATGCAGCCTTATCTTTTGTCAGGGGTGATTTGTGTTTTGATTTATCACTATATATTCAACAATTAACAACTCCTACCGCCATTATGTGGGGTCAAAAGTCCCAATTCACCGGGCCAGATATAGGCCGCCGTCTAGCAGAGAAAAACCCCCAAGCCATCCGCGTTTTTCAACCCCTAGAAGATGTAGGTTTAACACCACAATTAGAAGTACCTGCCGTCACCATCGGACTGATTCGTCGATTTTTAGCTTTGTTGAATGAATAGGGGATGGGGCATTGGGCATTGGGCATTGGGCATTGGACATTGGCGTAAATATTTCTACCTTGTCTACCTTGTCTACCTTGTCTCCCTATTCCCTTAACCCTATTCCCTTAACAGTTCGCGGAAGTCCCCACCTTCAGCGTAGCAGGGTGGGGATAGGAAGAGGGGTCGTTGAGAAGTCGCTAATAGCTGGACTTGGTAGTCGGTCAATGTAGTCTTCAATTATTTGAGTTACTGTCTTATCCTTCAACATGGCATAGTTTTTTAGTTTGCTGAAACGCTTTTCAGAGATACGGATATGCACTTCTTTGGTTTTCATATATATGTCTATATTGTGGACATATATATGGTATTATATAGGTGGTTGTTGACCCACCCACACGGCTGTAAACAAAGGTCACAGTAGCGGTAATACGCTTACCAAGGTAACTAGCGTGAGAAAGGGGGAAAGACCTCGGTCAGTGGTTCGCATGATTGCGCTCTGCGGTAAAAGATAAGCCATACAGAGGTGTACGAGAAAGTAATAAAACTGCCTGCGGGAGGCGGGCGGCTGCGCGGGTTCTTCCTTGAGGAGATAAAGGTAGCAATACCAGAGACGCTGTGTAAGACCAAATCGTACTTGTACAAGGAGGCAACGGCGAACGAGACGCGAAACGTTGATGGTTGTTTCTTTTGAAGCTCCGGCTTCAGCGAAGCAAACCGGAGTACTTCACCCCTAATTCTTGTAATTTTTTAGCGACTGCGCCAGTGGTTAATAATTCTTTGGCTTTGGCTATACCTGCTGGCATATCGCTACAAATTCCACTGCGCCAGAGGTAAAATCCTCCGTTCCATAGGGCTGTTTGCATGAGTTCGCTGGGTTTTCCGGCTAATACTTCCTGCATCTGGGCTAGTAATTCTTGTGTAGTGTTTAGAGGTACATTTTTAGTAGTGAAACCGTAATCATGGGGAGATAAAAGCAGTCTTTCTATGGTTTGGGGTGCTTGAGATAAGGCAATAATGGCAGTGCGATCGCGTGGTAAATCACAACTCCCTTCTAGTCCCTTAATTAAGGTAAAATTGGTCACTCCTCGCAATCCCAAAGCTGTCTGAAACATCCCTTCTGTGGGTGGATGGACAAACCCCGCCACAACATGAGCATCGCCAGCGTAGGGACACCAAATTAATTCCATTGTGGCAAATGGTGGGCGTTTACCTAGTTGTTCGCGGTATTCCCAAATACTTTTAGTTAAGGGGAAATGCTGTGGTGTGTAAACAAAACCAATGCCTGTGTTCTCAAAGACGGCTTGGGTATTTGCTAGTGATAAACCAGTCCAATCGACTCCTAAACCCTGCCAAATCTCTATTAATGGTAAACCGTATTTGGTGGGGAGGCGATCGCCACCGTGCATAATGACTGGTTGACCTACTGTAGCAAGTATCAGGGCTGTAATCGGACTAATGGGTGCTGTTCGAGTTCTGCCATCATAAGGTTGACCCAATACTATAACGGGACGTGTAGAGGTAATTGGTTGGAGTTTTGGCCCTAATTCCTCATAAGCATCTAACATCCCCGCTAATTCTTCTCCTGTGGGACGTTTAATGCGGTGGGCAATCAAAAACGCACCAATTTGGGCTGGTGTAGCTTCGCCCAATAACATCATTTTAGTAGCGGTGGCTGCTTCCTGGCGAGTTAAACTCTCGCTGGTATGATTGCCACTGCCCACTTTTTTCAGCAGATCCCGAAATACAACGCTCATAAAAGTAGATAGTCAATGGTCAATAGTCAACAGTAAAGCTTGAGACTGGGGACTTTTGACACTAGGCACTTGACTCATCATACTTTAACAGTGAACAGTAAAATCCTTGACTGAAACACTACACCATAGCCCTGATAACTGATAACTAGTTCATCAGGCCGATCGCTCTTGAGTGAACTGTGGTGTGATATTGTCCCGTACTAGTTGCCAAAAATGCTGAATGGGGGGAATTTGCAGACGGTCTTGTGTTGTTACCATCACTACCCGACGGCTGAGGGTAGAATTATCAGATAATGAGCCAGTGTTAGTTAAAGGACGAACAGCGAGGGTAGGGTCAAGGCGTGCTTCAACTAATGCAGAAGTAGGTAACAAAGCGATTAATTCACCTTGGCGAACTACACCTCGAAACGCATCTAGGGTGTTAACTTCTAAGGCAGCTTGCAGGGTAGCTTCTAAGCGTTCAAATTTTTCTTGAATCAAACGCTGCATCCCATAACCATCTTTAAATACTACTTGGGGATAACGTACTATTTCTGACCACGGTACAAATTCATAGTGGGCGAGGGGATGATTAGCGGCAATTAACAGTTCTATCGGTTCATCATACAAAACTTCTACTACCATTTCTCGCCCAGTGGTGAGAAAGCGATTATTCATCACGATCGCTAAATCTACTAAACCATCTTTGAGGACTTTTAAGGCGCGATCGCTACCCAAAGATGTCACCCGCAACTGCACATCAGGATAGTCATGACAAAATTTTTGTAATATCGGCGGTAGGTAAGAACCACAAACAGAATGAATTGCCGCAATACACAATTCTGGCTGCTTTCCTGCCATTAAATCTGTTAACTCTTGAGTCGCTGTTTCCCACTCTTGGCAAATTTTGCGGGCGCGAGGTAGTAAGCGTTCACCACCTAAAGTTAATTTGGCTTGATTTGTCCTGTGAAACAATTCCACACCCAAATCAGCCTCTAAAGATTGAATCTGGCGGCTAATTGTTGATTGAGTCACGCCACATTTTTGGGCTGCTTTTTGGAAGCTACCAGTTTGGGCGATCGCTAAAAAGGCTTGCAACTGTTCTAGTCGCATGAGATATGTAGCCTGAATTACATTTATGGCTTTTATTTAAGTTAACGGATTTTTATTTTTAATTTGGTAGATTTTGATACAGCTTTTATGGTCTGTTTCTATCTACGGTGAATTTTTGGGGAAATTTCTTTCTAGCTTTGTCAGTGCAGCGATCGCATGAAGTCTGACAAATTCATCTTCATCTGTCAACATATCATTCAATAATGGTGTAGCTTCTGGACTACCTAACTGACCTAAAGATAAAGCGATCGCAATTTTGACGCTGGTGATTTTAGTCACCGGATGTTTTGATTGGAGCATATCCAGCAAAATCTCGGTGGCTTTTGTGATTAATTCTGGTTTCTGGACTCTACCTAAAACTGTGACAATTTCTTGCCAAAGTGTTACAGAATTTAACTCGTTTACTGCTTTTTGTAAACATTCCAAACCCAATAATGTCTCTACCCAAATTAAGGCACGGATGATTTCTAGTTGTAGAGTGATGGGTGTGTGGGGAGAAATCAAAACTGTAAATAGATGTTTAGTAGCTGTATTGCCACCTATCCGAGCCAAAGCAACGGCGGCGGCGCAACAAACCTCAATATGAAAGTCGTATAGTCGAGGTTGTAATTTCGCTACCAAATCTAATTCTTGACACAACTGAGAATGATAACCTAAAGCTTTGACAGCAACACATCTGACGCTGGGTGCAACATCTTCCAGAGCATTCAATAGTATAGGTGGCACACGTTGATCATGAAAATTGCTGAGAGCTTCTAAGGCGTTTGTACGTACTGCTGCTTGGTCATCTTGTACTACACTCAATAACGGTGTGATAGTTTCTTGAGTGCGAATGTAGGAGAGCGATCGCACTGCTAAAAGTCTGGTATCATCTGACTTGAGCATAGAAGTAAGTGCAGGAATCGCCAGATTACCCACGTGTCCTAATGCTGTAGCGGCGATCGCTTGCAGTTCTTCATCCTCGGTAGTTTGCAATAATTCTAATAAAGGATGAATCACATCTGGGTGTTGATATTCTCCCATAATTCGAGCCGCAAACCAGCGTAATTCATCATCTGCATCTTCATCTTTTAAGATGGCAATTAATGACGGAATTGCTATATTTCCTAATTGATTCAGCACCTTGGCAATATCCCAACGTTGCTGAAAATCGCCCATCTCTAAAATTTTTAATGCTAATCCTAATAGATATTCTGAATTAGCTGTGTCTGAATTTTTAGAGTCATTAGCTAACATCAACTGTTGTAAATCTTGAATTAGCAATGACAAATCTGCCGCATTATGCGCTGTCTGCGCCTGCACCAAAAGTTGGCCGATGTTATTCACAAAACCTTACTTGAATTTTTCAATTGGTATTGGGTATTGGGTATTGGGCATTGGGCATTGGGCATTGGGCATGGGCAATTAGGGAAAATTCTTCCTTGTCTCCCTTGTCTCCCCCTGCTCCCTGCACCCCTGCCCCTCTGCCTCTACTAGCTAGCCTTAACTACAACTGAATCACCCTCAATCTTGGCGGCGTAAGTTTTGAGAGGTTTTGTAGCCGGTGCTTTTTGTACTGTACCATCAACTCCATATTCTGCACCATGACAAGGGCAAACAAATTTTTTGTTGGTGGCTTGCCATGCTACCGTGCATCCTTTATGGGAGCAAGTGGGATTAACAGCAATTAAATCGCCTGTTTTAGAAGTACCGACCACTAAAACCGAACCAATAGGTGAATTTTCATTCAGTAATTGACCAGTTTTATCTAATTCCGGAATAGTACCGATAGTTTGCCAATCTCCAGATGTGGTTGTGGTGGTGGAACAAGCTGCGATCGCTACAGGCAAACTGCTAGCTATCCAACCCAAACCTACCCAATTAATAAAATCACGACGTTTCATAGTTATTAGGGAATAGGGAATAGGGGGCAGGGGGCAGGGGGCAGGGGGCAGGGAGCAGGGGGAGTAAAACTCTTCAATTTTGTAGCTTGCTTCCCGCAGGGTATTTTGAATTTTGAATTTTGAATTTTGAATTGATATGCCCCATGCCCCAAAATTCTTTAATTTTGAATTGATTAGTCTCCAATCACCGTGTTATGCAGAAAACGCATGATATCGATTTATTTTAAGCATTAATACTAAAATTCTGTAGCTGTTTATACGATTTTATCGTAAATCACAGCATAACCTGAGAAGTATCAAAAATGTTACATAAACATTCATGACAATCGCTTGACAAATTTTGACTATGTGAAAAATTACAAATTCTTCCCTATTCAAAAATGAAGTTGCGTTCAATGACAATAGGCGGCTGGCGGTTCATTGAAAGAGCAACTCAATAATTTCGGAAAAATCTTGAGTACAGGTAATCAGGCATCAATATATATTCGTTTGCCATTATTTCGATCTCGTAGAGCTACTTACGGGTGAATTGGTATGGGGTGATTAATTTTGAATTTTGTAGGCGTAAGCCTTCCCGAAGGGTATTTTGAATTTGGAGCGGAGCGACGTGACAGATACAGCAACTATCACCAAAAGCAGTCTGAATAAGTTCGAGAAATTTAAAGCCGAAAAAGATGGTTTGAAAATCAAGGAGGAAATTGAAAAGATTGCTGCCTTGGGGTGGGAAGCAATGGACGAAACCGACAGAGATCATCGTCTGAAGTGGATGGGTGTATTTTTCCGTCCAGTTACCCCTGGCAAGTTTATGTTGCGGATGCGGATGCCTAATGGTATTGTCAGCAGTGATCAGATGCGGGTGTTAGCGGAGGTAGTACAACGTTACGGAGATGACGGTAACGCTGATATTACCACCAGACAAAATATGCAACTGCGGGGGATCAGAATTGAAGATTTACCAAATATCTTCAATCGATTTGAGGCTGTGGGTTTAACCAGTGTCCAATCAGGGATGGACAACATCCGCAACATTACAGGTGATGCGGTGGCGGGGCTAGATGCAGATGAATTGTATGATACTCGTGAGTTGGTGCAACAAATCCAAGATATGTTCACCAACAAAGGCCAAGGAAACCCCGAATTTAGTAACCTACCACGCAAATTTAATATAGCGATCGCCGGTGGTAGAGACAATTCTGTCCACGCTGAAATCAACGATTTAGCTTTTGTGCCAGCATTCAAAGAAGGGATTGGGGACTGGGTACTAGGGAGTGGGCAAGATGTCTCTGCATCCTCAGTCTTAGGTTTCAATATCCTAGTTGGTGGCTTCTTTTCTGCCAAACGTTGTGAAGCAGCGATTCCTCTCAATGCTTGGGTAACTCCAGAAGAGGTAGTGGCTGTTTGTCGAGCAATTTTAGAAGTCTATCGAGACAACGGACTAAGAGCCAATCGCCTGAAATCTCGGCTAATGTGGCTAATAGATGAATGGGGGATAGAGAAGTTTCGTCTAGAGGTAGAGAAACGATTGGGTAAGTCATTACTACCAGCCGCACCCAAAGACGAAATCGATTGGGAAAAGCGGGATCACATCGGTGTGTATAAACAAAAACAAGCAGGATTGAACTATGTAGGTTTGCACATTCCTGTAGGTAAGTTGTACGCCGAGGATATGTTTGAGTTGGCGCGGTTAGCGGATGTTTATGGCAGTGGTGAAATGCGGCTTACCGTTGAACAGAACGTGATTATTCCCAATATTCCCGACTCAAAACTGCGGACATTTTTAGCCGATCCTTTAATGGAGAGATTTTCCATTGATCCTGGTTTATTAACGCGATCGCTAGTTTCCTGCACAGGCGCGCAATTTTGCAACTTTGCCCTCATCGAAACCAAAAATCGCGCCCTCAACATCATTAAAGCCTTGGAAACTGAATTAACATTCACTCGTCCAGTTCGTATTCATTGGACAGGTTGTCCCAACTCCTGCGGACAACCCCAAGTTGCAGACATCGGACTCATGGGAACTAAAGCCCGTAAAAACGGCAAAGCTGTAGAAGGCGTTGATATTTATATGGGCGGCAAAGTTGGTAAGGATGCCAAATTAGGTAGCTGCGTCCAAAAAGGCATACCCTGCGAAGACTTACAGCCAGTATTAAGAGAATTACTCATTCAAAACTTCGGCGCGAAAGCCAGGGAAGAAGCTTTAGCTAAGGGTGTAGGGGTGTAGGGGAGAAGAACTAACGCAGTGTGCAACTTTCTCTCAAACCTAACCCCCAACCCCTTCCCTACAAGGGAAGGGGAGCAAGAATCAAAGCCTCTCTCCTTGCAGGGGAGAGGTTTGGAGAGGGGTTTCAAAAATAAGTTGCACATCGCGTGAACTATTACCTGATACCCAGTCCCCAATCTCCAGTCCCCAAATAACGACGAATTAACAACACATTAAAGAACAATGAGCAACTTTTCCAGGAGAAAATTTCTTTTTACAACAGGTGCGGCGGCGGCGGCTTCTATCGTCACTCATGCTTGTGCTGCTAATAATTCCACTAGTACCGGCGAGCAAGCACCTTCGGCAAATCCAGCCGCTAACGTCTCAACAGTGGCTAATGCGCCCAAAGTTGAAACAACTAAAGCCAAACTGGGATTTATTGCTCTCACTGATGCTGCACCTCTAATTATTGCTAAAGAAAAAGGCTTCTTTGCTAAATATGGGATGACTGATGTTGAGGTCATTAAACAAAAATCTTGGCCTGTCACCCGTGACAACCTCAAAATTGGTTCAGGCGGTGGTGGTATTGATGGCGCACATATCTTGAGTCCCATGCCTTACCTGATTACCATTAAAGAGCAAGTGCCAATGTATATTTTGGCTAGGTTAAATACTAATGGTCAGGCAATTTCTGTTGCTAATAAGTTTAAAGAACTCAAAGTTAATCTAGAAAGCAAAGCACTCAAAGAAGCTGCTGCTCAAGCTAAAGCTAATCAAAAATCATTGAAAGCTGGTATTACCTTTCCCGGTGGAACTCACGATTTATGGATGCGCTATTGGTTAGCGGCTGGTGGAATTAATCCAGATCAAGACATAGTTTTAGAACCAGTGCCACCACCACAAATGGTAGCCAACATGAAAGTCGGTACTGTTGATACTTTCTGTGTTGGAGAACCTTGGAACGCACAATTAGTTAGCCAAAATTTGGGTTATTCGGCTTTAGTTACCGGTGAATTATGGAAAGACCATCCAGAGAAAGCCTTTGCCATGCGGAAAGATTGGGTTGATAAAAATCCCAATGCTGCCCAAGCAATGTTAATGGCAGTTTTAGAAGCTCAACAATGGTGCGAAAAGCAAGAAAACAAAGAAGAAATGTGTAAAATTTGCGCCGATCGCAAATACTTTAATGTTGCTGCCGCAGATATTATAGAACGTTCTAAAGGTAATATTGATTATGGTGATGGTCGGACTGAAAAAGAATTTGCTTATCGGATGAAGTTCTGGGCAGATAATGCTTCTTACCCATATAAGAGCCATGATATTTGGTTTTTAGCTGAAAATATTCGTTGGGGTTATCTACCTAAAGAAACCAAAATTAAAGAACTTGTTGAGCAAGTAAACAGAGAAGACTTGTGGAAAAAAGCGGCTAAAGCCATTGGTGTACCTGATGCTGAAATTCCTACTAGCACATCTCGCGGTGTAGAAACCTTCTTTGATGGCGTAAAATTTGACCCTGAAAAACCAGAAGCATATTTACAAGGCTTGAAAATCAAGAAAGTGTAATAAAAAATCTCTGAGCAGTGAGTTACCGCTCAGAGATGCAAACACTTAGGAGAAAACAGTGATATTTCTGTTTTACAGAATTGGCTTCTGTACTCATTAAAATACAAACACCTGTAAAAATCACGAAAGAAAGAGAGAACATGGCTGCTGTTTTAGGAAGTCGGAATTTCCGCAAAAAATCTCGTAAAAATATTGATAGATTTGTTGGTCAAAAAGTTTTACCACCTTTGGTAGCCTTAGTAATTTTTCTAGTGATTTGGGAATTACTTTGTTTAACCCCTAATTTGGAATTACCAGGGCCAATAGAAACTTTTTCTGAAACTTGGGACCCGTTTATTATTAATCCCTTCTTTGATAATGGTGAAAGTGATAAGGGTTTAGGTTGGCAGATACTTAGTAGTTTGGGCAGGGTAGGGATAGGTTTTTCCTTAGCTGCGATCGCTGGGATTATTCTCGGTATTTTAATCGGTGTAAATAAGTTGGTTTACAATGCTGTAGATCCGATTTTTCAAGTGTTACGAACTGTACCGCCTCTAGCATGGCTACCGATTTCTTTGGCAGCATTTCAACAAGCTAATCCTTCGGCAATTTTCGTGATTTTCATTACTTCAATTTGGCCGATTATTATTAATACTACTGTCGGTGTTCAACAAATTCCCCAAGACTATATCAATGTGGCTAGAGTGTTAAAACTCAAGGGTGCAAAGTATTTCTTGAAAATTGTGTTTCCGGCAACTGTTCCTTATATCTTCACGGGTTTGAGAATTGGGATTGGGTTGTCTTGGTTGGCAATTGTGGCGGCGGAAATGTTAGTCGGTGGTGTGGGGATTGGTTCTTTTATTTGGGATGCTTATAACACGACTACGGAAACTAATTTGAGTGAGATTATTTTGGCTCTGATTTATGTGGGTTTGGTGGGTTTGTTTTTAGATAGATTGGTGGGTTTTGTGGCTAGTAAGGTGGTGGCGGATCAGAAGTAGTTAACCCCTGCGGGTAATTCAAAATTCAAAATTCAAAATTCAAAATAAAAGAATGCTGGGAACTCATGAATTATGACTACTTTTGTTGAGGTTGATCACGTTGATCGGGTGTTTGATTTACCGAATGGTGGTAGATATATTGCTCTGAAAAATATTGAGTTGAAGATTAAGCAGGGGGAGTTTGTTTCTTTAATTGGACATTCTGGTTGCGGTAAGTCTACGCTGTTGAATATTATTGCAGGTTTGGATCGCGCTAGTATTGGCGGTGTGACTTTGGAAGGACGGGAGGTGAGAGATCCTAGTCCCGATAGGATGGTGGTGTTTCAAAATTATTCGTTGCTTCCTTGGTTGACGGTGAGGGAAAATATTGCTCTGGCTGTGGATGAGGTTTATCAAGGTAAGCCGAAGGGTGAACGCCGAGGAATTATTGAAGAACATATTGATATGGTGGGACTGCGCCATGCAGCGAATAAACGTCCTCGTGAGTTGTCTGGGGGGATGAAACAACGGGTGGCGATCGCACGCGCTTTGGCTACTCGTCCCAAGTTGTTGCTGTTAGATGAACCTTTCGGGGCTTTAGATGCTTTGACTAGGGGGAGTTTGCAGGAACAGTTGATGAAAATCTGCAATGAGCATAACGTTACCTGTGTGATGGTGACACATGATGTTGATGAGGCGTTGTTGTTGAGCGATCGCGTCGTTATGCTCACCAACGGGCCAGAAGCTCACATTGGGCAAATTTTAGAAGTCCCAATCCCTCGTCCTCGTCAGCGTTTAGAAGTAGTCAAACATCCCAGTTATTACAATCTGCGGAATGAAATGATTTACTTCCTCAATCAGCAAAAACAAGCGAAGAAGCGTCAAAGCCAGCGTTTAGTAACATCAGAAAACAGCACAGCCAAAGCCGTCATCGAAATCGGCTTTATGCCCTTAACTGATGCTGCACCCTTAATTGTCGCCAAAGAGAAAGGCTTCTTTGCTCAGTATGGCTTAGAAAATATCGTCCTCAGTAAAGCAAATAGTTGGCAGGAAATCACCAAAGGTTTTGTTACTGGAAGATTGGATGCAGCCCAAATGCTAGCAGGAATGCCCCTAGCACTGACATTAGGTGCTGGTGGAAACCCTTCAATTCCCGTAGTGAATGCCCTCAATCTCTCCCGGAATGCCAACGCCATTACCTTGAGTAAAAGATTGTATAGCCAAGGTGTGCGGAATCTTACCGACTTAAAAGCAATAATTAACACCACTCCCGACCAAATTATTACCCTGGGCGTAGTGCATCCAGCATCGATGCAGAACTTGATTTTGCGTTACTGGTTAGCGGCGGCTGGGATAGATCCCGATAGAGATATCAGCCTCACCGTCATCCCACCCACACAAATGCTTACCCAACTCGAAGCCGGCTATATTGACGGTTATTGTGCGGGAGAACCTTGGAACTATCAAGCAGTGCATCAAGACGTAGGTTTCGTTGCAGCCACCGCCTTAGACATTTGGTCAGGACAACCCAAGCAAGTTTTAGGAGTCCGAGAAGAATGGGCGCAAAAACACCCAGAAACCCATTTAAACTTAACCAAAGCACTACTAGAAGCTTGCAAATACTGTGACGACAACCGCAACCGTCCAGAAATCCTGGAATTACTCTCCCGTCCTGAGTACCTCAACCTAGATCCTAAATACATTCGCCCTGGTTTCATCGACCCCTACGATCGCGGCGACGGTAAACCACCCCAAGAACTCACCACATACAATCAGTTTTACCTCAATAAAACCAACTACCCCAACCGCACAGAAACCCTGTGGATGCTCACCCAACTAGCACGCTGGAGTATTACAGCCTTCCCCAAAAACTGGGTAGAAATCATCGAAAGAGTATGTCGCGCAGACATATTTGGCGCAGCCGCCCGTGACCTCGGCTTACTAGACATCGGTGAAGACAACCCCATTCACCTATTCGACAGTAAAACCTTCAACCCATCCGAACCCCTAGAGTACCTCAAAAGCCTAGAAATCAAACATCAAATCCGCATCGAAGAAATCTTCATTTAGTAATTATTTCCTCTCTTCCTCTCCCTCTCTGCGCCTCTGTCTTGAAAAGTTCAGATGCCTGCGGCAAGCCGCAAAGCGTCTACGGAGGAAACCTCCGCTCCGACTTTTCGCTGCGTCTCTGCGTGAGCAAATAAAATCTAACAAACCCATGCAAATAATCAATAAAAACACCCAACCCCAAACACCCCCCACCCCAAAAGCAGACAACTTCCTAGTAGTAGAAGGTGTCAGCAAAATCTACCCCACCCCCGAAGGCCCTTACACAGTCCTAGATGGAATCGACCTCAAAGTCCGCGAAGGCGAATTTATCTGCTTAATTGGTCACTCAGGCTGCGGAAAATCCACCCTACTCAACATGATTTCCGGGTTCAACACCCCCACAGATGGCGTAGTTCTCCTGCAAGATCAACCAATCACCGAACCAGGCCCCGACCGGATGATGGTCTTTCAAAACTACTGCTTACTACCCTGGCTAACCGTATTCGATAACGTTTACCTAGCAGTAGATGCAGTATTTCCCAACAAACCCCAAGCCCAAAAACGCGCCATTGTCAGAGAACATCTAGCAATGGTAGGACTCATGGAAGCCGCCGACAAAAAACCCAGCCAAATTTCCGGCGGAATGAAACAAAGAGTTGCGATCGCGCGTGCTTTATCCATCCGTCCCCAAGTCTTAATTCTTGATGAACCCTTCGGCGCATTAGACGCAATCACCAAAGAAGAACTACAAGAAGAACTCCTGCAAATTTGGAGTGATCATCAAGTCACCGTCTTAATGATTACCCATGACATCGATGAAGCCCTTTTCCTAGCTGATAGAGTCGTCATGATGACCAACGGCCCAGCCGCCCAAATCGGCGAAATCTTAGATATACCCTTTTCCCGTCCCCGCAACCGTCGCCGCATCATGGAAGACCCAGAATACTACAACCTCCGTAACTACGCCCTAGATTTCTTATATCGCCGATTTGCTCACCAAGAGTAGTTAACAAGCCAATCATCAATAATTTCTCTTGTCTACGCCTTCCCTGCGGGATGCTCTGCGAATGATTTGGCGGTCTTAAATTAGTGGTGAGTAGCCTACGGTAAGCAAGCTACAACCTCCCACTAATTGTCTTTAATTTTGAATTTTGAATTTTGAATTTTGAATTGGAGCGAAGCGACTTGACCGAATCTACCAAAACCGTATGTCCTTACTGTGGTGTGGGCTGCGGCTTAGAAGTATCCCCCCCAGCCCAACCCAACACAGCCACCAACCGCGACAGCCAAGGAAATCCCATTTGGCGAGTACGCGGCGATAAAACCCATCCATCTAGTCAGGGGATGGTATGCGTCAAAGGTGCAACGATCGCCGAATCTTTAGATAAAAATAGACTACATTACCCAATGGTGCGCGACTCTCTAGATCAAGAGTTTCGCCGTGTGAGTTGGGATGAAGCTTTTGATCTGATCACCCAACGCATTCAAACTGTGCGCCTTACCCAAGGTGCAGAAGCTATATGTATGTACGGTTCTGGCCAGTTCCAAACTGAGGACTACTACATCGTCCAAAAACTCATGAAAGGGTGTTTGGGGACAAATAATTTCGATGCGAACTCCCGGCTATGTATGTCGAGTGCGGTGTCTGGGTACATCCAAAGTTTTGGGTCAGATGGGCCGCCTTGCTGCTATGAAGACTTAGAGTTAACAGACTGTGCATTTTTAATTGGGACGAATACCGCCGAATGTCACCCCATCGTTTTCAACCGCTTGGCGAAATACCACAAAAAAAATCGCCATGTGAAAATGATTGTGGTTGACCCCCGACGCACACCCACCGCCGAAGCCGCAGACTTGCATTTGGCGATTCGTCCCGGTACAGATATCGACTTGTTAAATGGAATTGCCCATTTATTGATGCGTTGGCAGATGCTAGATGTGGGCTTCATCGATGACTGTACCAGCAATTTTTCCGCCTATGCCGAAGTCATCCGCCACTATTCCCCGGAAGTAGTAGCGCGTCAATGTGGAATCAGCATTGCAGATTTAGAAACCGCCGCCCGTTATTGGGGTAAATCACAACGTGTGTTGTCGTTGTGGTCGATGGGAGTAAATCAATCAACGGAAGGAACAGCGAAAGTTAGAACTATTATCAATCTCCACCTAATGACCGGACAAATCGGTAAACCAGGCGCAGGGGCTTTTTCTCTCACCGGTCAACCCAATGCAATGGGAGGTAGGGAAGCTGGCGGGTTAGCCCATTTATTACCCGGTTATCGTTCAGTAAAAAATCCCCAACATCGGGCTGAGGTGGAAGAGTTTTGGAGGTTACAACCTGGACAAATTTCACCCCATCCTGGTTTAACAGCGTGGGAGATGATTACAGGTTTAGAAGCTGGGAATGTGGGTTTATTGTGGATTGCAGCGACTAACCCAGCTGTAAGTATGCCAGATTTAGAACGAACAAAGAAAGCGTTATGGCGATCGCCTTTTACAATTTACCAAGACGCATATTACCCCACAGAAACCTCAGCTTTTGCCCATGTCCTCTTACCGGCGGCGCAGTGGAGTGAAAAAACGGGCGTAATGACCAATTCTGAACGTCGAGTAACTTTATGTCAAGCATTCCGCCAACCACCAAAGGAAGCTAAAGCCGATTGGGAAATATTCGCAGAAGTTGGACGGCGATTAGGCTTTGGGGATCAATTCGCCTTTAATAATTCTGCCCAAGTTTACACCGAGTTTGTGCAACTAACCAAAGGCCGTACTTGCGATATGACTGGGATGAGTCATGAACAGTTACGTCAAGAAGGTGCAACTCAATGGCCGCACCCGAAGGAGGGGACTGGGGCTAAAAGACTTTATACTGATTTACATTTTCCTACTTCTGATGGACGAGCTAAGTTTGCGGCTTATTATTCTAAAGGATTGGCAGAACCACCCGACTCAGATTACCCTTTTGTGTTAACGACTGGAAGACTGTACGGACATTGGCACACACAAACGCGTACAGGAAGAATTGAAAAAATCTGTTCTATGCACCCAGAACCATTTATAGAAATTCATCCCCGTGATGCGGCTAAGTTAGAAATTATTGATAGTCAAGTTATAGAAGTGCGATCGCGTCGTGGTAATGCCCAGTTTAAAGCCAAAGTAACCAAGGCGATCGCACCCGGTACAGTTTTCGTCCCCATGCACTGGGGTTCGCTCTGGGCTGATAACGCCGAAGCTAACGCCCTCACCCATCCCGAATCATGTCCAGATTCACTTCAACCAGAATTAAAAGCCTGTGCAGTCCAACTCATACCTATCTCTGTAAAAATTACCACTAAAACTTCCCAACTCCAGTCCACACAATGGTAAGCTGCTGAATAGTAATTTTATACTTAGATTTTAGCCAATAGTTACCATTACTACTTTTGATGTAGTAACTTTGACTATGACCAAGATAAGATACTCTTAATATCTCAATTAGATATGACTGATTAATCCTCTAGATTTATCTACAGGATTTTTTTATTTATTTGACTGGCATTAGACTGGGTGTGCTTCATGAGAAAGTTAATCAAACAAGTTTTTGGATTGGCTAGAGACGATAATTTCATGCACGCAATTGAAAATATCGAGGTGATAGTTTCCAAAATTCTATCTATTTTTATGGTAATAGTAATTTTGGTGGCAATTGTTGATTTAGGAACTTATATAGTCAAAGAAGTTTTTACTACACCCTACGGTGCAATTAATACAACTTTATTTAAGGTATTTGGTTTATTTTTAAATATTTTAATCGCCTTGGAAATTTTAGAAAATATTACAGCTTATCTCAAAAGGCACGTTTTTCAGGTAGAATTAGTAATTGTTACTTCTTTAATTGCAGTAGCTAGAAAAATTATTATACTGGATTTAGAAAAAGTTAGAGGAATAGACATTATTGGCTTAGGAACTGCGGTTTTAGCATTATCAATTAGTTATTTAATAATTCGTTCTAGTAATGCTAAAGATAGACATTAACCCTATAGTTATCTGTTTTAAAAGAAGTAATATTGACAAGGATTTCATCTTTATAAGACAGAATTTTGATTTTTAGTTTGAATTTTGAATTGATTGATGAATCGTGTTTTAATTCTAGGTGGAACTGGAGATGCGGCACAATTAACTGCTAGAATTACTGCTATTCCAGAAATTGAAGCGATCGCATCTTTAGCCGGTCGGACTATTTCTCCATCACTCCCTGATGGGAAGGTGCGGGTTGGTGGTTTTGGAGGTGCTGCGGGACTAGCGGATTATTTGCGTCAAATGCAAGTTGATGTACTCATTGATGCAACCCATCCCTTCGCCAGTCAGATTTCTTGGAATGCGGCGACGGCTGCGAATCAAGTTAATATACCCAGGTTAATGTTAATTCGTCCGGCTTGGGAAAAACTAGCAGGCGATCGCTGGATGGAAGTAGATGATCATCAAGCTGCTGCTAAATTCTTGGAAAATCACTCAAAAAGAGTATTTTTAACGGTTGGGAGACAAGAGTTAGCAGCTTTTGCTCACTTAAATCAGATTTGGTTTCTGATGCGGATGATTGATCCCCCAAGCACTGAAGCTTTAGTACCCACAGGGGTGATATTGTGCGATCGCGGGCCTTTTATTTTAGATAATGAGCGAAAGATTCTGATTCAGCACCAAATTGACACTATTGTCAGCAAAAATAGCGGTGGTAACGCTACCTACGCCAAGATCATCGCGGCACGGGAACTAGGTATACAGGTTGTGATGGTAAATCGTCCACCTATACCGCCAGGGGAGCAAGTAGCAGATGTTGAGAGTGCAGTCGAATGGCTGCTAACTCAACTCAGTAGAAATAAGGACAAGTAATTACAAGATTTTCATACTTAAATCGAGCCATTTTGATTGTGTAATCGGTGCGCTGCTAGAAATATAATCAACTCCTGTTTCAGCGACGGCGCGAATAGTTTCTAAAGTCACATTTCCAGAAGCTTCTATTTTCACCCGTTTATCTTGGTGGCGAATTAACTCCACTGCTTCCCGCATCATGTTGACAGGCATATTATCCAACATAATAATGTCGGCTTGATGCTGCAAAGCTTCTTTCACCTGCTCTAAATTCTCTGTCTCAACTTCTATAGTTAAAGGATAGGGAATTTTGGCACGAATTTGGGTGATAGCTGTGCCAATTCCCCCAGCCGCCGCAATATGGTTATCTTTAATCATCACCGCATCATCTAACCCCATACGATGATTGATTGCGCCTCCCACCGCCGTCGCGTACTTTTCTAATAATCTTAATCCTGGTGTAGTTTTGCGCGTATCTACTAACTGTGCTGGTAAATCGGCGATTTGTTGGACATATTTATCAGTTAAAGTTGCAATTCCACTCAACCGCATCGCTAAGTTCAACGCCACTCTTTCCCCCATTAGCAAAGCATCCAATGCACCCTGAATTGTTGCCACTAATTTTCCAGGTTCACAGAATTTCCCTTCCTCAGCAGTCACTACAAAGCTAATTTGAGGATCTAATAGCTGAAATACTCTCGCTGCTATGGGTAAACCAGCAATAATCCCTGGTGCTTTTGCTATCCATTTGGCTTCACCTGGGATGATATTTGTACCTAGTAGACTATTTGTAGTGCGATCGCCTCTACCAATATCTTCTAATAACCAACTTTGCAATAGGGGATCTAACACGATTGATGGGGGTAGCATAGTCATGAATCAATCAATCAGGGGATTAGGACTGGGTAATCTTACTTTACAAGAAACTTATCTGATCTTTACAAAAAAAATTCTGTTACCAAAACTGTTACGAGTGCGCCGCCATTAGTCAGTTACTCTATGATGATATTTAGTTAAGCTCCTCACACCACACTAAAAACCGTGAGACTATATGACCTATAGTTTCGCGGTTTTTTTTATCCATTGGCTGTTAACTGCCAAACAAGGTTTGTAGTCAAAATTTTAGTGGTGAGAAAAATTAGGACTTTAGTCCTAACTACGAACCTGAGCAAATTAGCCCAAATAAGCTTTTTTGACTCGCTCATCATTAATTAAATCGGATGCTAACCCATTTAAGGTAATAGAACCAGCTTCTAAAACATAACCCCTATCGGCAATTTGTAGGGCTAAATTGGCATTTTGTTCTACTAATAAAATAGTCACACCAGTACTTCGTAAATTTTCAATAATTGAGAATATTTCTCTAACAATTGCAGGTGCTAAACCTAAACTCGGCTCATCTAAAAGTAACAGTTTTGGTCTACTCATTAAAGCTCGTGCGATCGCTAGCATTTGCTGTTCTCCACCACTGAGAGTTCCTGCTAATTGATTTCGTCGTTGTGCTAACCTCGGAAACAAATCAAATTGCGTTTGAATGTCGGCTTTAATTTCGCTTTGATTCGAGCGAATATAAGCACCCAAAAGTAAATTATCTAAAACTGTTTGCTTTGCCAAGACTCGCCGCCCTTCTGGACAATGAGCAAGTCCTAATTTGACAATTTCATGAGGTTGACGACGGGTAATATTACGCCCACTATAAATGATTTGCCCATTCACAGGATTAACTATTTTAGATATGGCTCGTAGGGTGGTTGTTTTACCTGCACCATTAGCACCAATTAAAGTAACTACCTCACCCTTTTTTATCATTAAATTAATATTTTTGAGGGCTTGAATACCGCCATAATTAACATCAAGGTTCTGCACCTCTAAAATGACAAAATCTTGAATTTCTTCATCTCGGCGTTCATCGGCTTTCATTGGTAGTTTCAGTAATGTTGAATAATATTACAAAACCCAACATACATCAATATCAGGTTTTTGTAGTAGATTTAAAATGAGAAAATATCCAGAGTTATTGAGAGGAATCAATCATTATGACTGTTAGTATCGCCAAGTGGACGATTGATGACTATCATCGCATGATTGAGGCTGGAATTTTAAGCGATCGCAAAGTTGAACTACTACAAGGAGAAATCATCGAAATGTCCCCAGAAGGCGAACCCCATGCTTATCGTAGTGATGAAGCTGCTGAGTATCTAGCAAATATATTGGGTGAACTTGCTAAAATCCGTCAAGCCAAGCCTATCACTTTACCTAATGCTTCTGAGCCTGAGCCTGATATTGCCATTGTCCAACGTTTAGGACGTGAGTATTTATTGCATCATCCTTATCCAGAGAATATTTTCTGGGTGATTGAGTATGCTAACTCCAGTTTAGACAAAGATTTAGAAAGGAAAAGTAAAATTTATGCCGAAGCAGGTATTTTAGAATACTGGGTGGTGAATTTGCGAAAGCTCAACTTAGTTGTGTTTCGAGATATCTTAGATGGAGAGTACGCGACGAAACAAACATTCACAACCGGCACAATTCAACCTGTTGCATTTCCAGATATTTCTGTAGCAGTGGAACAGATTATTAATAGATGATCAGACAAACGTTAATTTCTCATTCATTACCTAAATAAGCTTCAATTACCGCCGGATCATTTCTAATTACTGAGGGTTCACCCAAGGCTATTAATTGTCCAAAATCTAGTACAGCAATCCGATCGCATAATCCCATAACTAAGGGGACATGATGCTCAATTAAAATAATAGTTAAATTAAAGCGATCGCGCAAATCTCGAATAAAATTACTCAGTTGTACTTTTTCACTAGGATTCATCCCCGCAGCAGGCTCATCGAGGAGTAATATTTGCGGTTCTAAGGCTAAAGCGCGAGCAATTTCTAAGCGACGCTGATCACCATAGGGGAAATTTCGAGCTTTTTCATGGGCGCGATCGCTTAATCCTACCATCTCTAATAATTCTAAAGCTTTTTGTCTACTTTTCGCCTCTTCTTGTGGTGCTGGTGGTAAGCCTAATACACCTGTAAATATACTACTGTTAGTATGTAAATGTCGGGCAATCATGACATTTTCTAATGCTGATAATTCCCCAAATAAGCGAATATTTTGAAATGTCCGAGCAATACCTAAATTAGCAATTTCATAAGAACGCCGTTGAGAAATTTCTTGATTTTGATAAATTAATTCTCCACTAGAAGGGGGAATTAAAGCTGTAATTAAATTAAATAGTGTAGTTTTACCTGCACCATTAGGGCCAATTAAGCCAAAAATTTCATGTTGATTTACTGTAAAAGAAACATTATTTACCGCCACTAACCCACCAAAACGGCGAGTAATTGACTTGGCTGTTAAAATAGGTTGTTGATTGTCGGCCATTGTTGACTGGTTTATCTGTTTTTGGATTTAACTATTTTAAAAATATCAGGAGTTATCAAACCTTGGGGAAAGAAAATTGTACCGATAACTATTAATAAACCAAAAATAATTAATCTCCCATCCCGGAGAAATTGCGCTAACCAATCAGGTAAACCACCTGTATCAGCCAAACCGCGTAAAACTTCTGGTAAGGCTGTAAATATCATGCCGCCAACTACCGAACCTAAAAAAGTTCTTGAACCACCAATTAACACAAAAGTCAAGTAAATAATACTTGCATCAAATGTGCCTTGTCGGGCATTCCAAGTATTGAGAAAGTGTGCGCTAATTGCACCTACAACTCCGGCTAAAATTGCCCCTAACGTAAATGCTAAAACTTTATAATAAGTCGGGTTAATGCCCATTGCTCCGGCTGCTAATTCATCTTCACGGATAGCAGTAAAAGCTCTACCAACGCGTACCCGCTCTAAACGATAAAATAGCACCATACTAATTAATAGTAATGGCAAAGCAATCCATAAATATTCAATTTGAGTAGAAAATGGTTGAGGGATAGAAAAAATTCCTACTGCACCCCCTGTAATTTCTAAATTGAGAGCAAAAACCCGCAGAACTTCTACAAATGCAATTGTAGCGATCGCTAAATAAATTCCCCGCAATCTTAAGGCTGGAATACCTACAGCAACACCCAATAAACCAGAAATTACCCCAGCAATTAACATCTCAAATAGCAATAAATGAATTGGGAATAATTCACTACTAGATGTAAAAACTTTCGTTGATAAAATCGCTGCAATATAACCACCTAAAGCATAAAATCCCGGACTAGCTAAAGATAATTGTCCAGCCATTAATGGTAAATATAGTGATAGTCCAAGTAATGCTCCTAATACCATTGAAACAATGAGTGAGCCATAGGTAGAGAAAAATTCAGCCATTGTAATTTATTGGGATAAAATTTAAGCTGTTAATATTTGTGCTGCTCTCAGCTTCAGTTCTGGAAAAGTTCGTGAAATGATCAAATCAAAACCTTTAAAAGCAGTACGCTCATATTCTCTATCAGCATTTAATAGAAACACAAATACAGTTGGTTCTTTCGGTTGACCTAAATATTTTCTGTCACCAATTGCCAAATAATCGACAATCCAATATTCTGGAATCCCTAATCTTTGATATTCATCTAATTTATCAATATAGTCATCTTCCCAATTAGTTGATGTCACCTCTACAGCTAACTGAATAGGTTGCTCAAGTGCAGCATAAGCAGAACGGTTTGATCGCCATACATCTCTATCTATGACACTCACATCAGGCTTACGACCTTGTTCTATTCCTTTGGAGTTTATAGTTTTAAAAACTGCTGTGTTTTTGACTACAAAATTTAGATTAAGACGTTTAATTTCATCTTTGAAAGAGTCAGCAGTAAAATCAGCGACATCATCATGATTTCTAGTTGAACGCACTTCTACTATTTCCCCATCAACAAGTTCATAAAAGCCTTCCTCTGGACATTGATCAAGAAACTGCTCAAATGTTAATTTCGGTTTTGTAAATGTTGTCATAGTTTTATACCTCAACAGTCAACACTCTTTACACTTTTTGGATAAACCGACGACCTAGTAAACCTTGTGGTCTTACTAATAGCATGACAAATAAAATGCCAAAAGCCACAGCGTCTTTATAGCCAGAGAATTGCGCCGGCACAAGTGCTTCCACTACACCGATGAGTAAACCCCCCAAAACCGCACCGGGAATACTTCCTAAACCACCCAAAACAATCACCGCCAACCCCCGCAACCCAAAAGCAATCCCAAAATAAGGGCCAGCAATACTGACACTAGAGGCTACCAAAGTCCCTGCTAAACCGGCGAGAAAACTACTGATAAAAAAAGTGAAGACAATAAAGCGATCGCTATCAATACCCAATAAACTAGCAGTAGTTGCATCTTCTGCGATCGCCTGCATAGCTTTACCATATTTAGTACGATTAATAAAATAGGTGAGGATAGCCACAATTACCACCGACACCACAAAAATAATCACCTGCACACTCCGAATAGGAATTGGTTTATCTGCACTCCCAAAATTAATTGCTGCTGGTAAATTCCCAAAAGTATTAGCAGGAAATGTATAACTTTCTGCACCAACTAAATATTGAATTAAATTGACAATTACGACTGCTACCCCTAAGCTAGAAACTACTGTTAATAAAGGGTCAGAACCCTTAATCCGCAAAGGTTTAAACGCCACCCGTTCCATCCCTATCCCAACCAATCCAGCTAAAGCACTACCAATAATTAAAGCAATAGCAAATGGTAATTGTAGAGGTAGAGTCACATTAGCCAACAACCCATTAAATCCAAAACTACCCCCCATAAGTGCATAAGTAAAATATGCACCCAGAGTAAAAATTGCCCCATGAGCTAAATTGATAATTCCTAAAATAGAATAAACCAACGTATAACCCAAGGCAAAGATTGCATAAACACTGCCAATAGATAAACCATTTAATAACTGTTGAAGAAACAAACTAAAATCCATTTGATATAATTCGTAATTCGTAATTGGGCATTGGGCTAATCAATTCAAAATTCAAAATTCAAAATTCAAGAGTTTTACTCCCCCTGCTCCCTTGCTCCCTGCTCCCTGCCCCCCTGCTTCCTGCCCCTCTGCTCCCTTGTCTACCTTGTCCCCAGTCCCCAGTCCCCAGTCCCCAGTCCCTATTTCAAAAATACAAACTTACCCTGACTACCATCTTTTTCCATTTTAATTTGTGCTACATAGAAATCTTTCTGCACCACTTCACCTACAGGTGTAAAGCCGATTTCTCCTAATGGTGTGTTGTATTTACCTGCTAGTATTTCCTTGTTTAATTCTGTTCGCAATTGTGGCAACTCTAATTTATTGACTTTGTTTTTATTATCTAATGCTTTAAGGGCATCAACATACACCTGTACCGCAGTAAAAGCTTGCGCGCTAAATTGGGGAGGTTCTTTCTTAAATTGATCTACGTAAGCCTGTCGAAAAGTGGCGTTAATCTCGCTCGGATGTTCTGGACTATAAGCTTGAGCTATTAATACACCATCACACAAAGCTTTACAAACTGAGAATACATTTGATGTATTTAGTCCATTGCCACCGATGATTAAACCTTTATAACCGAGTTCTCTAAGTTGTCTGACTAAGTTACCACCATCAGCAGCTAAACCGGAAATAATCACTAAATCTGGCTTTAAATTAATCGCATTTGTCGCTTGACTTTGAAAGTCAGTATCAGTTGTTTGAAACTTTTGTACTGTGACTAATTCTAAACCTTGTTCTTTGACAGTTTTTTGAAAAATCTCGGTTTCTGATTTGCTAAATGCGTCATTTTGTGCAAAGAAAACTGCTACTTTTTTAATGTTAGGATTTTGTTTGAGTGCAGCTTTGACAGCATTAGGAGCAACTATAGAAACTGGTACAGAGACACGCGCTATATAATCACCGATTTCTGGTATGCCGTTAGCGGTGTTTGATGGGCCTACTACTGGTACTTTCGCACGCTCGGCTACGGGGTTGGCACTAAAGGCTTGTTGAGATAAAGTAGGGCCGACAATACCAACAACTTTATCTCTATTAATTAAAGTTTGAAAAGCATTGATTGCCCCAGCTTCATCACCAGCTGTATCTTGAAATACTAATTTAATTGGTGTACCGTTGATGCCACCTTTTTCATTAAAATACTTTTCCGCAATTTTTGCACCGGCTACTTGTTCTTGTCCTAGCAAGGCTACATTGCTAGTCTGCGCCACAGCAATACCAATAGGAACTGTATTAGATGTATTTGTGCTGTCAGAAGTATTATTTGTGGAATTACTGGCTGAATTAGTTCCACAGGCTGTGATTAATAGAGCGCAGGTAGATAATAATACTACTTTGTGAGACAAATGTTTTTCCATCGGTAAATAGCTATGCAGTTATTAATAAAGTTATAGAACGTAACACTATATTGTTACGTATCAAAATGTAGACATTTACAAGAGTTTAATTAAATCATTTTTTTTGACTAAAAAACAGTCAACAATTAGTCAATAGTAGAGACAATGAGTAATCACCTAAACT
>JBODRP010000006.1:0-50263 GCA_050633005.1 Trichormus sp.
TTCGATTAATCTCAAAGCAGTACGTACCGCCTCTGTTACTTGCCAATTTTCTGGTAGCTGTACGTAGACATCCTCACCGCTAGCATCTTCTGGATTTAAAGCAGCCAGTAAATCTAATGCTGCCGCTTTTTCTGTTGCTAATTGGGGTAGTGCGGTTAATATGGGAATTTCATTACCTACTTGTAAAGATTGGGCAACTGCAATATCCCATTGGCCATGAGAACGAATTAACATAGGGTGGTCTGGGGTAACTATCAAAGTACGCCCCAAAGCTGTGCGGATAGTAATCAGATTTTGGCTACGTCGTTTAAAAATGCGGCGTATACGCTGCCAACATACTTTCTGGCTATCGGGATCTAAAGATAGGGTTTCAACTGCATTGGCATCGTCTAGTTCTAAAGTAGTGACATTGGCAGGTAAGCGTGATTCAACAAAGTTGCCAATAGTGTCAAAATGCACACCCTCTTCATTTTTCCAAATCAAGGTTTCACCACTGACTAGACAGTTACCATAATGGGAAATACCAGCAACTACGCCAGAGAATAACCTTTGGGTTTTGGGGTCGTCTAGAGAACCAAAACGCAGGGAGTTTAATAAAGCAATAGGACGCGCACCCATCGTAAAAATATCCCTGAGAATACCACCAACTCCAGTGGCAGCACCTTGAAATGGTTCAACGGCTGAGGGGTGGTTATGTGACTCAATCTTAAAGGCTAGTTGCAGTCCCTCGCCCAAATCGACCACACCAGCATTTTCCCCAGGTCCTACCAAGATACGGGGGCCTGTTGTGGGAAACTGTTTGAGTAAAGGACGGGAATTTTTATAGCAGCAATGCTCAGACCACATCACCCCAAACATTCCTAATTCGGCTTTGTTGGGATGACGACCTAAGCGACGGACAATTTCTGTATATTCTTCTGGTTTAATACCTTCAGCAGCAATTTCTTGGGGAGAGAAGGGAGCAGGAGATGAGGCAGTCATGGAAATAATGCACCAAAAAGTACAGAGCATTATTGTATCGACTTACCTGTGCTGTATCTACAGTTATCTAGGAGTCGTCTTTCAACAATTACTAATTAACCTGTAGGTTCTGTAAAATCAAATCAGATCTTGGTGCAAATCCGTCAGCGTATTCTGCTGGGTAATGGTTAATCACATAGAAAACTTTATCGTTTTGTTCACCAAGGTATATAGTGCCTGTAATATCTTGCCCCTGACGAAAATCAATCTTTTGTTTCGCCCAAGGGTAGGAGACATTGGAACTACGACTGATGACGCGCCATTTATTCGATGCAATTAGTCCTGATTGACTATTTACAAAGGTTTCTAGTTCTGCGATAGTTTTGATATTATTGGGGAAAAATACCCTAATATAGGCATTTTCGTTTCTTTGAGCGTCAAAATTGACGATAAACTTCACCCCTGTTCCTTCCCCAGAACTCACACCTTCAGGAACAAAATCCTGATCAGGGAAATATGTGATGAATAAAGACTTATACTCTTCGTAGAGTTTCAAGATTATGGGAGTTTTTTCTCCTTCAATAGAAATTGTTGCCGCTTTTGTCGCTGGTAGTTGAGATGAGTTATCACTGTTGTCAGCAGCATCAGAGGTGAGTGGAGGAGTCTGAGTTTGAATAACTTTCTCCTCTTGTGGCAGCGCACAACCAAAGAAAGTTCCTAAAATAATTGAGGCACTTAAAAAGTAAACAGGGCGAATATTCATTTCTACTTACGTGTGTTGATAATTAAAAAAATCTGAATTTCGTGGTTTTTACTACATTTATTTGGTAATATTATTAAATTTTTGTTTCTCCAGTTAAAAATTTTCCTAGTAAATGCAGTCTTTTTAGAAAAACTAAGTGATAACAATCACATAGACTCATGATTAAGATCGTTTCTTGTCAGTGGGCAAATTGGGATGATTAGCTCATTACTGAACTCTAGCCGAGTCATTAATAGGGAACACACTAATTGCCGACAGTCTTATGAAAGGTTGTCGGCTTTTTGTCTTGTATTGGGCATGGGGCATTGAGCATGGGCAACTGGGAACTGTTGAGTAAATAAAATTTCCCCACCTCTGCCTTGTAACTTGACATAAATTTTGCCAGAGCCACAGCCAGATGTGGGGAGGGTATGATCAAATTGGAGATGTTATCGATGTATGAGGTTAAGACTTCACACTCAATTTAGAAGTTCACAAGCACACTTTTAGAACCAACATAAACTTTTGACTAGGACATCGCTTGAATGATGTAATCAAAGTAAGGGGCTGTGGCTGCTGCATCTTCTGCACTTAGTAAGTCTAAAGATGCTGTTTTCAGGCAATTGATAGCTTCTACCATTCCAGGAACAGGAACACCCAAAGAGTTGTACATTTCCCGCACTCCAATTAAACCAATGCTTTCAATTGGTTCTTTATCGCCAGCAAGTACACCATAGGTAATTAGGCGTAAGTACCAGCCATAGTCACGGATGCACAAAGCACGCTGTTTGTCGCCGTAAGCGTTACCGCCGGGTGCGATAAAATCAGGACGCTTTTGCCACAGTTTTTTGGTGGCTTCCTGAACTATCTTTTTTTCGTTTTCCGCTAAGGTAGCAGCAATACGTGTTCTTTGTTCCCCGGTTTTCAAGAACTCTTTAATGCTCTTGAGTTCGCCACTGCTGGGATAGCGCAGTTCGTCGTCGGCTTTGAGAATAACTTGGCTAATTACAGTCATGATTATTTAAATCACGCGAAATATTATTTGTTAGTTTAACGAGTTGGAGGTACAGAAGTGAAGAGGGGATTGGGGATTGGGGACTGGTGACTGGTGAAGAAATATTGAGTAATGACTAATGACTGATTTTATTTGGCAACAGGGTGAATTAATAGCAGTGACGATCGCAGATTTGAGCGATACTGGGGAAGGTGTCGGGCGTTTTCAGGAGCGGGTGGTGTTTGTGCCGGATACTGTACCAGGCGATCGCGCTCTGGTACGCTTGGTACACGTCAAACCTCAATACGCTCACGGCAAACTTAAAGAATTATTACAACCTTCCCCCCACAGGATTCGCCCTAGCTGCATTGTGGCTGATAAGTGTGGTGGTTGTCAGTGGCAACAGATTGATTATGAATATCAACTCGTTGCTAAACGTCAGCAAGTTATTCAAGCTTTACAAAGAATCGGTGGTTTTACTGCACCATCAGTAGATCCTGTGTTAGTGGCACAGTCGCCTTTAGCTTATCGTAATAAAGCTACTTATCCTCTAGATATCTCTCCTACGGGTCAAGTCCAAGCTGGTTATTACCAAAAGGGTAGCCATCAACTAGTTAACTTAAATCAATGTCCCGTTCAAGATTCACGCTTAAATCCATTATTGGCAGAAGTTAAGCAAGATATTCAACAGCAAGGCTGGACAATTTACGATGAAACCCGCCATCAAGGACAAATTCGCCATTTAAGTCTCCGTATTGGAAGACGGACAGGTGAAATTTTGTTAACTTTGGTAGTCAAAGATAAAGATTTACCAAGAATTAAACAGCAAGCCGAGGCTTGGCTGAAGCGGTATCCTGATTTAGTTGGGGTGTCATTAAATTACAATCCTCAACGCACCAATGCGATTTTTGGCAGAGAAACCCGTTGCATTGCGGGTGTACCCTATCTACGCGAAATCTTTGCCGGGTTAGAATTTCAAGTCCGTCCGGATACATTTTTCCAAGTTTCTACTGAAACTGCCGAGGCTCTTTTACAGGTAATTCAATCACAACTAAAATTGCAAGGCGATGAGGTACTAATTGATGCTTATTGTGGTATTGGGACTTTAACTTTGCCCTTAGCGAAACAGGTACGCCAAGCTATAGGATTAGAAGTACAACCCGAAGCAGTACAACAAGCGATCGCTAATGCCCAACGCAATAGTATACATAATGTTACATTTCAGGCGGGAGCAGTTGAGAAATTGCTGCCCAATATGGGAATAATACCGAGTGTAGTCATACTAGACCCGCCACGTAAAGGATGCGATCGCGCTGTCATCGAATCTTTATTATTATCGCAACCCCCGCGCATCGTTTACGTCAGCTGCAAAGTAGCTACCCTAGCTCGTGACCTTAAATTACTGTGTGAAAATGGCTTGTATACTATTGAACGCATTCAACCCGCCGATTTTTTTCCCCAAACATCTCATGTGGAAACTGTTGCATTTCTGGAGATATCACATCATGGTAAAAATGCTTAATCCTTTACAAAAAACTCACATTCTAAATTTGTAGTCTATTGCATAGTAAAAATGCTAAAATTGAATTAGCATAAAAATAAGAATGATTTTGTTAATAAAAATAAAGTTGCATAGGCTCTACTTAAATAATGAAACAGATTGTTTAGAGTATAAATCGGCCATTTTTAAGAAAGTGAAAAAATCCTTGTAATTTCTATCATTTTCCAAGTTGGTAACTTTACTACCATGATTATTCCCAGCCGTTTTATGTATCAACAATCAAAAATCAACAACAGAGTCAATGCTCCCCAGCATTTTCAATATTTAGTAATTAAGACGCAAGTTTGAAGGCAGCATGACTACCTCAAATACTATCAGGGTGCGTGTAAAAGCAAACTGATGTCTAGCTAACTGAAAGCTATGGGGTTTCTCTCGTGATTACCATTTCCCTTCGTCCCGTTGGACGTTATTGGGGCACACTTAGTTTCGCCTCAACGCTTTATCTCTGTCCTATTTTAGATTTACTTCTGGCAGAAATACCCTCGAAATTACAAGCTGAACTCCGGCTAGGACTCCAAGAAGCCCTAGTGAATGCAGCTAAACATGGAAATAATCTTGATCCTAGTAAAAAAGTTGTAGTCCGATTTTCCCTTATAGATAATCAGTATTGGTGGGTGATATCAGATCAAGGCCAAGGCTTTAATCCCGTGATTAGAGAAAATGAAGAGCCAACAGATTATTTACCAGCTGATGAATCAGAAAGTGGGAGAGGAATGTGTCTCCTGCACCAAATTTTTGATCAAGTAGAGTGGAATCGCAAAGGCACAGAATTAAGATTATGTAAGCAAATGGAAAACCGCCCCCGTCTGTCTTTGAGGCGGTAGGCTGGGTACTAGAGATTGGGGATCGGGGATCTAGTCTCCAGTCCCCATTGTCTTATGCCCATGAGTCGGACAGGGAGGAGCGGAAATGGAACGATTTAACCAACCAACAGCTTGTTCTAGTCTAACAAGAGCTTCTTGGGGTTGGTTTTTGAGCAGAAATACCATAGCGGCGGCAATTTGTTCACTAGCACGAGAATTGCGGTTAGACTTGAGGCGATGCCAATCGTTAGGGGAAATACTCAGCCTTTCCATCAGGGCTTGGGCTAGTTCTAAGTCGCTAAATTCATCGAGTTGATTGGTTTGAGATAGCTGGCTAGGTTGAGACATAAATAACCATTGGCAACAGTTAGATTTACTTATTACTTTACTACCTGTAAATGAAGCCGCCAAAAAAATCATCCCAGCCGCCAGGGGAAAATCAACAACCAAATTTTGAGCAGGAACTAGAAGAAATAGAGCGATCGCTATTGGCATTAAAACAAAGGTATGATCAAGTGCAGCGCGATCGCACCCAACAGGCACAATGGCAACAACGTCAGCAAGAACTACAGGAAAATAAACATAAAACCCCAGAAATCAAAGCCGAGTTACAGCACATCAAACAACAGTTAGAAGTGCTAGAACTAAATTTAGAAAGCCAGTTGTTTTCTTGGCGTAGCCTCAAGAAACCTTTCTGGCAAGCTGTCCGCTTTGGTGGAATGGGCGTTATTATAGGCTGGATATTAAAGTCCTGTGCTGGGTAAAATATGGTAAATCAAAGGATTGCAGAAATATTGCGAAGTGGTCAACCCGATGAGTCTGTTGTAGTTCAAGGCTGGGTAAGAACGAAGCGCGACTTAAAGGGGTTTGCTTTTATTGAGGTAAATGACGGCTCATCATTAGCTAATTTGCAAGTTGTCATCAATCAGGATTTGCCAGGCTATGAAGCGATTTTAAAACAACTAAATACAGGTGCGTCAGTGGAAGTCAAAGGCTTATTGGTGGCTTCCCAAGGCAAAGGACAGCGTATTGAGTTAACAGCCGAGGCAGTGAAAGTCTACGGTGAAGCTGATCCTGAAACCTACCCACTACAAAAAAAACGCCATTCTTTTGAATTTTTACGCACCATTGGACATTTGCGATCGCGTACTAATTCTTTTGGTGCAGTTTTTCGGGTTCGTAATGCTTGTTCCACAGCCATTCACCAATTTTTCCAAGAAAGAGGCTTTTTATGGGTACATACCCCCATTATCACCGCTAGCGATTGCGAAGGTGCAGGAGAACTATTTAGTGTCACCAGTTTAGATTTAAAGAATCTACCCCGTACAGAAAACCAAGCAATTGATTACACCCAAGATTTCTTTGCTAAACCCACCTACTTAACCGTGAGTGGACAACTAGAAGCCGAAGTCATGGCAATGGCTTTTAGCAACGTCTACACCTTCGGCCCTACCTTCCGTGCAGAAAACTCGAATACATCCCGCCATTTAGCAGAATTTTGGATGGTTGAGCCAGAAATGGCTTTTTGCGACTTAGAAGGTGATATGGATTTAGCTGAGGCGTTTCTCAAGCACATTTTTAATTATGTGTTGGAAAAATGCCCAGAAGACATGGAATTTTTCAATCAACGCATTGATAATACCGTCTTAGCCACAGCCGAAAATATCATTAACAATCAATTTGAACGCCTAACTTACACAGATGCGATCAAACTATTAGAAAAAGCTGATGTTAAGTTTGAATATCCTGTAAATTGGGGCTTAGATTTACAATCAGAACACGAGCGTTATTTAGCTGAACAATTGTTTAAAAAGCCCGTAATTGTGACAGATTATCCAGCGCAAATTAAAGCCTTCTATATGCGCTTGAATGATGACGAAAAAACCGTCCGTGCAATGGATATCCTTGCACCAAAAATTGGTGAAATTATCGGCGGCTCACAACGGGAAGAACGCTTAGATGTCCTAGAACGTCGTGTGTTAGCCCAAGGTATGAAACCTGAAGATTTATGGTGGTATCTTGATTTACGCCGTTATGGTACTGTCCCTCATGCTGGGTTTGGTTTGGGTTTTGAAAGACTGGTGCAGTTCATCACAGGGATGAGTAATATTCGGGATGTGATTCCCTTCCCCCGTACACCACAAAACGCTGAGTTTTAATGTCACTATCAATAATATAAAAAAAACCCGCAAGCGCGGGTTTTTTTATTGATATTTAAGATTTCTGCATATCTTTTTGTAAAGCCTGAACTTGCTCAATAGATAACTCGGTAACTTGAGCAATTTGCTCTAAATTCATACCTATTCGCAGTAGGTTTAAAGCTAACTTTCGTGTTGCTTCAACTCGACCTTCTGCTCGACCTTCTTTGAGAATTTCCTGATAAATGACTGATTCGCGCATAATCTCACTCCTGAAAATTCTGCTAATTACATCTTTCTGTAAAACGATACCTGCTAAAACTGCGCTGGCGGCTGCTATGTTTCTTTGTAGCTGTTGATCTGTAATTGCTTCAACCGCCTTTGCTACTTCGTTTAATACCATTAAATTAAGATGATGCTATTTACATAAATATTAAATTTGTTGTCGTTAGATGTTCTAACACGCATCAAACTTTACTGAAGAAATGTAATTTGGGAATTTCGCCGTTAGGATACTTAACTAAATTAGCTAACTCGTCTAATTGGGTGATAGCTTCTGCACCCTCACATTTCATTAACTCGCGGTCATCCCACATTTCCATCCAAGTGATACCGTAGTCAGAGACTAAAAACCGAATTAAGTGCTTTTGTTCTAAACTCACCATAAATGAAGCACTCCTCATTTGGTCGCCGCAGGTATAAAAAGATGTAGAATAACCACTATTCTCCAGCGCGATCGCTAGGGCTTGCAAGTTAATTACCAAGTCGTGAATGAATGTCTGATGTTGTTGTGCTAATCTGATAAACATAAGTTTTCTCCTACTGCGATCGCAGTTAAGCTAGGACGAAGTGAAGTTTTATCTGGAAGACGACACAGAAGGCAAGAGGGTTCTTGTATTTGCTTGCAACTATTGCTTAATTGCCGTTTGTAAATCTTGTAACCAGGGTATCCTACCAACTTCACTCAAAAGAATACCACGGGGGATTTTCTCAATCTTTTCTGCGGAGTGGAAATCTTCTGCATCACTACATTCCCAGTTTAAAGATGCTGCTAACATTTCTCCTATAGTGATCTTTCCAGAAACAGAAACACCGATGAGCGAAATAATCACTATCAAGTTTCAAGTAGCGAATGGAATCAAGGGTACATCTAAATTTCTACCCCAAAAGTTTGTCTAGTAATAGTTTTTTAAATAAAGCGTATGATAATGATTTTGAACTGTTGGTTTCCTGAAAAGCGTCCAACAGATAATACATCAGCAGTTAGCAATAAAATGAAAAGTGAAATTCTTTGTGTTTAGGAAATTCCAGAAAGTCCGCGCACATCCCTACACTGCTATTTTTTCCTGCAAAAATTAAGCTATCAGCTGTCAGCAGTCAGTTAATTTTTGTAAACCTGACGGCTGAACGCTGATAGCTAGTTAAGCCATTTGATTTTCAATCGCCCACCGCGCCAACTCAGTGCGGTTGTGGAGATTAGTTTTGCCCAACATATTAGAAACGTGGCTTTCAACGGTACGCTGACTAACATTTAATTCTTCAGCGATTTCTCGGTTAGCTAGACCCCTAGCTACAAACTGCACTACCTTGAGTTCAGTTGGGGTTAATTGGACATCAAAGGGAACTTGAATACGAGAACCGTTTTCTCCTCCTTTGGTTTGGTGTTCCTTCCAACGGATAGTTTGCTTCAGGGAAGATTCTACCTGTGCTACTAGTTCTTCCGGTTCAAAAGGCTTGACCATATAGACATCCGCACCTTTATTGAGACCTTTAACTCGGTCTGCACTTTGTCCTTTGGCCGACAGGAAAAGGACAGGAATCCAACTGGTGCGTTCATTTTGCCGGACTTGTTCTACAAAGGTATATCCGTCCATTTCTGGCATCATCACGTCACAGATAATCATATCTGGAACATCATGTTCGAGAATCTCTAAAGCTTCTCGGCCATTTTCTGCGGTGATGACTTCATATCCTCTGAATTCCAGATAGTCCTTCACCAGCAAGATGAGGTTAGGATCGTCATCAATAAGTAAAAGTCGTTTGTGATCTTTCATGCTGGGCTCTTTCATAGCAGTGGCACTTGTCGCGCTTCGATCCATCAAGGTCTTGAATGGTTATCCTTATATGGTGGATTGTTGAGATGTTGTCATTTTTCCCACTTAACTTACCCTTGCTTAACTGGAAGTCTCACAAGTAGTTTCCACTTTCTGTAAGACTGCTAGCTCATTGGCAATATTCTAGTAAGGATACGTAGAGCAGTAGTAATTATAATGCGCTATTATATATCCCTTTGAAAGTGGCGGGTGAAAAAACACTGATTAAATAATAATCTTTCTAGTTCACACTAGTTCACTCAGTAAGTGTTGGCTTATGATGACCCTAGCTTTCAAACAACCCGCACTTCCATTGGCTTACTACTCTACAATACCCTGCCGGTGTTCAGCCTTAATCTTAAAGATGTTTACAAGCAAGTAAGGGAGTTGTTGGCAAAGGATGGGTTAAACACGCATATTCTGTCACCACCATTATGCCTATCAAGTGTTCTCGGACGATCCGCTCAATAACCTCCGGGTTTGCTTGGCGAAACCAGACACTATCCGGGTAGACAACCATTATCTATCTAGAACAACAAACTCGCAAGTAAAAACTTGTATTTTGTTGCACCAGATCACTGTATTGTTACTCATCGAGCGGCTCTCTGATTACTGTTCTATACTAATTTCCCCACTTTGCAAATAAAGTTGACCATATAAAAACATTCGTAACTTATGGAAAAGAACCCGAAAAATACTAATAATTAAGGATTTGTACCTACGCAACTAACTAAAAGGGTATAAAAATTAGTTATTTAGTCATTAATCATTAGTAATTAGTCATTAGGGAACGGGGTTGGGGGAACAGGGAACGGGGTTGGGGGAACGGGGTTGGGGGAACAGACTAATATTTAACCCCTACAAGGAGGGCCACTGCGTTGCGCGGGTTTCCCGCGTTGTAGCGGCGTTAGAGGCTTTAAATCTTGCTCTCCTTCCCTTGTAGGGAAGGGGTTGGGGGTTAGGTTTAAAGAAAAGTTGCACACAGCGTTATTTATGCCCAATGCCCAATTCCCGATGCCCCATGCCCCATGCCCCATGCCCCAGTCATAGTTCGGAAACCCGTACACACCAAATTATTGCCATTGTGGGCTACTCTCCGATAAATTAGCACTCAGGAGTTGAGAGTGCTAACTCTGGAGAAATTGAAATTATGGCAGCTGTATCTCTAAGCGTATCTACAGTTAAACCTTTAGGCGATCGCGTTTTTGTCAAAGTAAGCGCATCCGAAGAAAAGACCGCAGGTGGTCTGTATTTGCCCGACACCGCTAAAGAAAAGCCCCAAGTCGGTGAAGTAGTCGCCCTTGGCCCTGGCAAGCGTAATGACGACGGTAGCCGTCAAGAATTGGAAGTTAAAGTTGGCGATAAAGTGCTGTACTCCAAGTACGCTGGCACAGATATCAAGCTCGGCACAGAAGAATACGTACTGCTCTCTGAAAAAGACATTCTAGCAGTCGTTGGCTAAATGAGTGGTGCGGGTTACGGCACACAAAGCATAAGCATAAACCATGCCCAATGCCCAATGCCTTATGCCCAAATTAATTTTCAAAACCAAATTGACTCACACTACCTGAGATTAAGACACCTATGGCAAAGCGCATTATCTACAACGAAAACGCTCGTCGCGCCCTAGAGCGTGGTATCGACATTCTAGCTGAGGCTGTAGCTGTTACCCTTGGCCCCAAAGGTCGCAACGTAGTATTAGAAAAGAAATTTGGTGCGCCCCAAATCGTTAACGATGGCGTAACCATTGCTAAAGAAATCGAATTAGAAGATCATATTGAAAACACTGGCGTGTCTTTGATTCGCCAAGCTGCTTCTAAAACCAATGACGCAGCAGGTGACGGTACAACCACAGCTACCGTTTTGGCTCACGCCATTGTCAAAGAAGGTTTGCGGAACGTAGCCGCAGGCGCAAACGCTATTCTCTTAAAGCGCGGTATTGATAAAGCTACCAACTTCTTGGTAGAAAAAATTAAAGAACACGCTCGTCCTGTAGAAGATTCTAAGGCGATCGCACAAGTAGGTGCAATCTCTGCTGGTAACGACGATGAAGTCGGTCAGATGATTGCGGAAGCAATGGACAAAGTCGGTAAGGAAGGCGTTATCTCCTTAGAAGAAGGTAAGTCTGTAACTACCGAATTGGAAGTTACCGAAGGGATGCGCTTCGACAAAGGCTATATCTCTCCCTACTTCGCCACCGACCCAGAACGGATGGAAGCAATTTTCGATGAGCCTTACCTGTTGTTAACAGATAAGAAAATTGCTCTGGTACAAGATTTAGTACCCGTTCTAGAGCAAGTAGCTCGTGCTGGTCGTCCCCTGGTGATTATCGCTGAAGATATTGAAAAAGAAGCTTTAGCAACCTTAGTAGTTAACCGTTTACGCGGTGTACTCAACGTTGCTGCTGTCAAAGCTCCTGGATTTGGCGATCGCCGCAAAGCTATGCTGGAAGATATCGCTATCCTCACCGGCGGTCAACTCATCACCGAAGATGCTGGTCTGAAGCTCGACAACACCAAGCTCGATAGCTTAGGTAAAGCTCGCCGCATTACCATCACCAAAGACAGCACCACAATTGTTGCTGAAGGTAACGACGTTGCAGTTAAAGCGCGTGTAGAACAAATTCGTCGTCAAATGGACGAAACCGAATCTTCCTACGACAAAGAAAAACTGCAAGAGCGTTTGGCTAAATTGTCTGGTGGTGTAGCTGTAGTGAAAGTTGGCGCAGCTACCGAAACCGAAATGAAAGACAAGAAACTCCGCCTCGAAGATGCTATCAACGCCACCAAAGCAGCTGTTGAAGAAGGTATCGTTCCTGGTGGTGGTACAACCCTAGCTCACCTCACCCCTGAACTCGAAGCTTGGGCTAACAGCAACCTCAAAGAAGAAGAATTAACTGGTGCTTTGATTGTTGCTCGTGCATTACCCGCACCTTTAAAGAGAATTGCTGAAAACGCAGGTCAAAACGGTGCTGTAATCGCTGAACGCGTCAAAGAGAAGGAATTTAACGTTGGTTTCAACGCTGCTACCAACGAATTTGTAGATATGCTCGCGGCTGGTATCGTTGACCCCGCAAAAGTAACCCGTTCTGCACTGCAAAACGCTGCTTCTATCGCTGGTATGGTGTTAACAACCGAGTGCATCGTTGTTGACAAGCCAGAACCCAAAGATGGCGCGCCTGCTGCTGCTGGTGCTGGCGGCGGTGACTTCGATTACTAATATTCTGTAGTCACATAAGTTTAAAAAATAGCTGCTTCCTGAATGGAGGCGGCTATTTTTTTGTCAACTCTTACCTTTCCAGAAAAATGGAAACTGCTAACATAGGATTTAACCAAGAGATATATTTTATGAGGACATTTAACTATGACTTTGATTAATCATCAACCTAATTCCCAAAGATTAACCGAAATTGTCAAAACCTTAATTGACAATAATCATCTTTATCAGGAAAATTTAGATAAACAGGAAATGATTGCAGAAATTACTCGTACTTTTAACCCTGTAGCTGTTCCTGATCTGGAAAATATCTCTGAAGAAGAATTGACGAAACGGATTAAAAGCATTTTGTCTTTACATTTAGTTTCAGGAATGCTAAATGATTTGACTCCAGAGCAAATGCAACTTTTTGATGAATCTGTAAAACGAGGTTAGATGGGTTATTTATTAGATACTAATATTGTTTCAGCATCACTGAAACAAAATATTGAAATAGGATTAAAAATTACAGAAAACCGTCGCCAAGGTCAATTTATTGGCATTAGTGGCATAACTTACTATGAAATCCAAAGAGGACTTTTAAGGAGTAATGCCACTAAAAAACTAGCTTTATTTCAACAATTTTGCCAAGATTATCCTATATTATTTTTAGATGATATCAAAATTTTTGAAAAAGCCTCACAAATTCATGCTGATTTAACCAGAAGAGGTCAAATTATTCAGGATGGAGATATATTGATAGCTGCAACCGCTATAATTCATGATTTAATATTAGTCTCTCATGATTCTGATTTAACTAGAGTGAAAGATTTACAGTTAGAAAATTGGTTAATTTTATAATAAAAAAATTAGAAGTAATTTAGATAAATTTAATCCTTAGAAATTGTGCGTGCAAATATTTTACCACTTTTATCTTGAGCTACTAATTGTTCAATAATATGCTCAACAATACTATTTAAGTCTTTCCGCCGACGAATAGAACGATTTCTGTCAAGTTGACCATATTTCAATAATTCCCTAACCTGCTCTCCTAATTCAGTCAGGTAAATTTTTAATTCTTCTTCACCTTGTTCACGCAAGATTCGCCGACATTCTGCTAATACAGAATCACCGTTTTCTAAATTATTAGAATCGTTGCTATGATTTTGTTTTGAATTTGATAAATTATTATCTGATTGAGAGCTTAGACGATTGCTGAAATGCTTTTCTAAAGCTTTAGCTAATTTGGGTTCAGATTCTATAATATCTGCAATTGACCTTAATAAACTTGCAATTTGTGAGGAATCCATTTAGTTACCAACTCTTTGAATAAACTCTTTGGCTAGTTCTATCATAGAACTATGGGAATCGTCATATTTTTGTCTATATGTCAAATAATTACTCAATTCTAAGCCTTCCGCAATTTTTGCTCTTTCTAGAATTTTGGTTTGAAATACGTGTGGATAAAAAGGATTTGTAATAATTGATTGTAAATTTTCACTTTGGGCTATGGTTCGGTTATAACGAGAGATTAAAGTCCCCACTGGTTTTAAATTATGGACATAATTTATATTAAATTTATCAATTTGTTCTAGCAATAAATCTAGTCCCTGAATTGACATTCTATTTGGTACGCAAGGTATTATACAAGCATCACTAGCTAAGAATGCACTTTTAGTAACTTGGTTAATATTTGGTGGGCAGTCTATTAAAACATAATCATAATTTTCCAATAAAGGTTTTATTATTTTCCGAATAAGATCAACAGGTTTTAAGTTAATAGAAGAATAGTTTGATGGTAAATCTTCCTGGATTTCAAATAATCTAGGACTACTAGGTATAAGATGTAAGCAAGTAAAAGAATTTCTGTTTCTGACGTTTGATATATTTTCTTTCAATATAAAATTATGCTGTTTAAAATTCTCTAGAAAATCTTCGGGGTTTCTAAATAAATATGGCAAAGTAGCTTTTCTACTTTCAAATTGCCTTTCCCAAACTTCTTCAGACATCAGTGCGCCAGTCAAATTAGTTTGAGGGTCGAGATCAATTGCAAGCACCCGTTTGCGATACATGGTATCGCCTGCTAGATATTCTGCCAAGGCCATAACTATCGTAGTTTTACCTACCCCACCCTTGAGGTTACAAACACTAACAACTTTAGCTGTCATATTTTTCGGTATGTAGAATAGATAGTTTTATGTTTCCCTGAGCAATTGACAATTTAAATTTTATAAGTAAAATAAATGAAAAATACCTATTCCTATAATTAATTATTATTTTTATTCATCGGTGAAAAAATCTAAATCTATTTTTTTAATTTCATAAGTTGATATAGTTGACACTCCTACATTGTTATCAATCATTAATTGAGCTAGTTCCTGACCATCTATTAACACAATTTTGCTGTCGATTAAAGCTACATAATCTTTTGCGTCTTGTGAGAATTTTGAAGTTGTAATAAAAACTCCTTTTCTAGCCCTTTGTCCATGTAAAGCACCAACAAATTTTTGAATTTCTGGTCTGCCTACAACAGTAGCATCCCATCTTTTAGCCTGAATATAAACAATATCTAACCCTAATTTATCTTCTTTGATAATTCCATCTATTCCACTGTCACCACTTTTACCTATAGCCTTACCTGCATCACGCCTTGAACCGCCATATCCCATTGTGACAAGCAAATCCACTACCAATCTTTCAAAGAAATCTGGAGAACAACTTTTAACACGGTTGATAATTTCTATCTCTAGCTCTTGTCGGATTTGATGATATCCACGTTCTATAGATTCTTGAGGAGTGTTGTCTAAAATGGCAACATTATTAGATAAATCTTCAACTGTCTCAACTAGAGAATTACTGCTATTAGCTATTTTTTTTGTGTTTTTGAATTGAACGTACTCAGGAAATTGTTCAAGAAATTGTAGATTTATTACTAGTGGATTTTTATATAATATTTGAGAACCACGGTTAGTAATTTTGAAAAATCCTCTTTTGGGAGATTCTAATAATCCTGCTTTTATCAAATAAGTCTTTGCCCATCCTACCCGATTATCAAATATTGCCTGCTGCCCACTTGGTAAGAGTTCTTTCCTTTCTTCATCGGTCAATTTAAACTTATTAGCTAGAGCTTCAATAGTTTCTCTAAGAGAATGTTCCTGTTCATCACTTGCATACTGGAGCAAAGGAAGCATAATTGTTTGGAAGTCAGGTATCGTCATAGCCATCGTTGAGATACTGAAAAACTTAGTTTCATCATATACTAATAAATAAAGGCTATTAGTAGAGTAAATACTTAGTTAATTAATAGATTACTCGTAATTAGAACAAAAGGATAAACTTTGAGTTACGACAACGCTTGTAAATATTTAGCTGAACAGTATCCAGAGGATTTTGTGCGCTGGTTACTGGGAGTAGATGCACCACAAATAGAAGTCTTAAAAACAGAACTGACGCTTGAACCAATTCGCGCTGATTCTGTGACATTTCTACGCACAGCAAACCGAATTTTACATATTGAATTTCAAACTCTAGCAACATCTAATCCACCGCTTAATTTCCGAATGCTTGATTATTCAGTCAGGTTAAAGCGTCAATATCGATGTTCTGTAGCGCAGGTAGTGATATTTTTGCAAGAAACGACTAACGAAGTCGCATTTACTGAAAAATATCGAGACGACACTACCAGTCACAATTATCGGGTTATTCGTCTTTGGGAGGAAGATTCAGCAAAATTTCTAGCAAATCCCGCACTATTACCTCTAGCAACTTTAACCCGAAGCAACTCACCATCAGGTCTACTTACCCAAGTTGCTGAACAAGTCGCTAAAATTTCAGATAGAGAGGAACGACAAAATATTGCTGGGTGTATAGAAATTATTGCTGGGTTGCGGTTTGAGAAAGATTTAATTCGTCAACTATTAAGGGAGGATATTATGCGCGAGTCTGTAATTTATCAAGACATTGTTCAAAAGGAAGCATTTAAATTAATTAGTCGTCAGCTTAAACGGCGTTTTGGTGATATTGAAACTCCATTAATTGAACAGGTTCGGAATTTATCTGCTGACGAGTTAGAAGATTTAGGAGAGGCGTTATTTGATTTTTCGGAAGTTGGTGATTTAGAAGTATGGTTAAATCAGCGAAATTAAATAGTATCAGTTTATGCCAATAAAAAAGTAGCTGTCTAAAAACAGCTACTTGGTGATGCTTATTCAACTACCATTTATATTTAATCCAGTCGTAAATCTCTAAGTATTCTGCTCCTGGTTGATTCCATGAGTAATCATACTTCATACCCTGAATCGCTAATTGTTGAAATTCTTCAGGGGATTTATACCACAAATCAATCGCCCGATTCATGGCTGATTCTAACGCATAGTTATCTGTCTCATAAAATACATAACCATTACGTTTTTCTGGTGGATGATTTTGGTCGTAGTCTCGATCAAATACTGTATTCACTAGTCCGCCGACACCGCGCACAATGGGAACAGTACCGTACTTCAAACCAATCATTTGAGTTAAACCACAGGGTTCGTAATTGCTGGGAACAACAATCATATCTGCCCCTGCATAAATGAGGTGAGATAGTTCTTCATTAAAGCCCAGTTCTAAGTGAACGTCTGGATTATTATTCAAAAATGATTTTTCATGACGGAAATGAGTATTGATTCCTGCTTCGGTTGCAGAACCTAGTAATACAAATTGTGCTTCTTTATTCAAAGCATGATAAATGGCATGGTGGACAAGATGGACACCTTTTTGATGATCTAATCTGCCAATGTAAGCAATGATTGGTTTATCGGATGGGCGCAGCAGTAGCCGCTCACGTAAAGCTTTTTTGTTATATAGTTTTTGTTCAAAATCGTCGGTGCTATACTTATAGGGTATGTAACGGTCAATTTCTGGATTCCAAAAATCGTAATCAATACCGTTAAGTACGCCTTTAAATTTCTCTCGATGCAAGTACAAAGTATGACCTAAACCACAGCCAACTTCTGTATGTTGAGCTTCTAAGGCGTGGTTAGGCGAAACTGTAGTGACTGCATTGGAATAAACAATTCCCCCTTTCATATAGTTCAAGGCGAAGGGGTTAAAGTTGTCCCGCAGTTTGTCGTATTGGAAGTAATAAGACTCACGATTTAAACCTGTTGCCCAGAGAGTTTTAACACCACCAATTCCTTGGTGTTTAAAGTTGTGAATGGTGTAGCAAACCCTTTGGTGTTCCATGCCATGATATTTGTAAATCTCATAGAGCATGACGGGAACTAAGCCTGTTTGCCAATCATGGCAATGGATGATATCGGGACGTTTATTGCTTTGATGGAGAAATTCTAAAGCGGCTTTGCTGAAGAAAGCAAAACGCATATCGTCATCATCACAACCGTAATAGCAACCACGATTAAAGAAATTGTCTTCTGAGTGGGGTTCAATGAAGAAACACACTCGCCCATGTACCCAACCGCAATAAACGGTGCAGTGAATTGCCCCACCATACCAAGGTACATATAAGTTGAGGTAGGCTTCATGTAGTCCCCAAATATGGTCGTAACGCATACAATCATACTTGGGTAAAATTAGTTCGACGCAATTGCCCCGAATGTCTAATTCCCGACTCAAACCGTAAACGACATCCCCCAAACCTCCTGCTTTGATTACAGGAGCGCATTCCGAGGCAATCTGTACTATGTACATCCGTAGTCCTCGCTTTACAAAACTTTATCTTACTATACCTCTCAGTATATGAAAGATGTACTCATTGACAAGCGAGTGTGGGAATGATAAGTGGTGATAATTTACCAGAAACCTGGATTTAGCTGATGGATGTTCAAGATTTCTTGACTTGATGAGAGTGGTAATTTGAAACGCAGGGGACGCGGAGTTAAATGCAAAGTTACGCGGAGAGTGTTTTACTTAAGTTTTTTCTTTTGCGCCTAGCATTTGTAGGAGTTTGTCTGTGTTGTCTAAGTCGCCTACTAAACGACGGATGGGGTGTGGCCAAACTTTGACTAGGGTGGGAGTGGCGGATACTTGATCGATTTCTGCTTGTTCGGGATTGGTTAACACGTCGATGACTTTCATTGTATAGGGGTATCCTAGCGATCGCTCTAATTGTTCATGCAGATTCTTAAGGATACGTTCTGTGTTAGCACTGTGTCCGGCAACGAACAAACGCAGGACATAGGTTTTGATTTGGGCTTTTTGGATTGTTCTGGCTGGGGGATGATATCTGGGGACTGGTTCGGAAAGGTCTAAATTAATAATTAAGTCGTGGTCTTCCCAGAGTTGCGGAAATGCTGTGCGATAAGTTGACAGTACCATGCGATCGCATAAACCATCATGCCAAGGTGCAGGTTGCCACACTAAGTCACCTGTATCAAAAATTGCACTCAGTAGAGATTGATGCCGCATAACCACTGGGTAAGCTTCCGCAAAAGTTTTCACCTGCTGGCTTTGGGGATCTAACCAATGGTCAATTGTGGCTGTATAACAAGGAACCAGAAAGTGGGGCGGTTCTGGTAAATCAAGAATTTCCTGTAAAGCAGTACATAAATGGGAATGCCATCGACCTTGCTTATTGGGGTCGATGCAGTAAATTAAATCTCCTGCTGGTGTAAAGAGGGCTATGCCCTTAAATAACTGAGGTTGAAATAGTTTATCTGTAGTCAAGTTAATTAGTTAGTTCTGGGAACTGGGCATTGGGCATTGGGCATTGGGCATTGGGCATGGGGCATTGGGCATGGGGCATTGGGGTAAATATTTCTCCCTTGTCTTCCTTGTCTTCCTTGTCTCCCCTGTCTCCCCTGTCTCCCCTACACCCCTACACCCCTACACCCCTCCCCTACTCTCTTAGACTCTACCTCGCAGGAATTGAGCCATTTCGTTAGGTGTTGGTGACATTTCTAAGGCTGTTTCTTCAGTGATGCGACCGTCTTGATAGAGGTTGAGCAATGACTGATTCATAGTAATCATACCGTCAAAACCAGCTTGCTTCATCAATTCAGAAATTTCATCATACTTACCATCTTTGACCCATTCTTTGACTGCTTCTGTGTTAATCAGGATATCGTGGAAGGCAGCCCGCTTACCGTCAGTTGTCCGACACAAGCCTTGGGCAATAACTGCTACTAAAGATTCTGCCAGTGCTACCCGCATGGCATCTTGTTCTTCCCCGGAATAGAGGTTCAAAATCCGTTCAATGGTTTTTACTGCACTGTTTGTATGTAGCGTTCCCATGACTAAGTGACCAGTCTGAGCGGCTTTTAGGGCTGTGTTGACTGTTTCTTTGTCCCGCATTTCACCCACGAGAATCAAATCTGGATCTTCCCGCAAGGCTGCTTTTAAAGCATTGTCAAATTTACGGGTGTGCATTCCTACTTCCCGTTGCTTAACTAAAGATTTACGGCTTTGATGGACAAATTCCACTGGATCTTCAATGGTAATAATATGTTTAGCCATTTCTCGATTGATGTAATCAATCATGGCTGCCATTGTTGTTGATTTACCAGAACCAGTAGGCCCAGTTACTAAGATTAAGCCTTTGTGATAATGACAAATATCCCGAAATACTGGGGGTAATCTTAACTGATCAATAGACAGAATTTTTAAAGGAATTAACCGCAGCACCATTGCATAGCCTTTGAGAGAGTCAAAGACGTTAATCCGTACACGGGCAAATTCATACTGAGTTGCACCATCAAATTCCAAGTGTTCTTGAAATCGTTGAATTTCCGACTCAGTCATGATCTCTCGTAACCAACTCATAAAAGTTGATTTGTCCGTTTCTGGGTAATCAGTTGCGTTAATTTCGCCTCGGTTACGGAAGCGAGGCACTTCACCTATGCCCAAGTGAATATCAGAATACCCATTATCAAAAGCTTCTTTAATAATCTCCGCTAAAGTTAGCCCTGAACTATTAGCACTAACTACAGGCATGGGTGGTGGCGTTCCCGGACGATGAGCCGCCGCAGGCGCAGGAGTTGGGGGCGGTGGTACGGGTTGTCCAGCATTTCTACTCGATGACATATCCAATGTTTGTGTATATTGGCGTTGCGTCATCACATTTGGTGGTGGTGGGGGTAGTGGCGGTGCTGGTGGTACATTCCGAGAAACAGCAGGATTGGGATTCGATGGGTGCTGTGATTCCGTCATATAACTTTAAATTTTTGTAGATTAAGTATTCAATGATTGACAAGATCGCTAGAAAGGTTCTGAAGGTTCTCAGGAAGGCAATTTGAGGTTTCTGATTTATCTGAGGACTATTAGTAATATTTCGTTACATCTCTCCGATCTATGTGTATAAGTTATAACGCTATCTGATAATATAAAAATTACAACCTCCTTTATAAACTGGTTTATCCTAAGAGTTTCTGAAAAAACCTCAGTAAATATATTGGTAATTTTGGGTGACTTTTTACGCTTTTTTTGGCTTATAGCTAAAGATATGAGTTCTAAATGAGAAGATTTTGTCTATGGTGACTATAAGTAACTAGCAAATAACAGCAAAATCATCTGTAGATAATTTGTTGGGCTTCCTGAGAGAATTATGAGAAACATAGTCAATTTGTATAAGAAATGTTAAGAGCAATGTAACTCAAGAGTGGCCAATAAACTTTTTGGTCAAATGACTTTTGCCTTCTATGCCTTTAGAGAGATATCAAAAGCTATATTTATGGTGAAATGTGAACTTAACTTTACATTCATAATTGCAAAAAATTAATTGTAAAGTTTAATAAATAAACGCTCATTTTTTTACAGGGGTTTTATATACTGAAACTTCATTGAATCATTCAGTAGCTTGCCAAAAGCGAGATATTACTGAAACTAAATTTTGCTGTGTACTTAGGAGGACAAGTCATGGTTTTAGCTCAGAGTTCTAATCTCGAAAAGACCTACTCCTTGTTAATGATTAAAAGTTTCTTGATATGGACTTTTACATTGGCAGTATGCTTGTTGGTTGTCGGATTTCCATTAGTGGTATTAATGGCTACGGTCGGATGTTTGTTGTCGATTGTGCTGCAATCTGTAATGCCTGTTAGCGCAGTATTACTTGTTGCAGGTGGCTTGATTATGTTGAATGTGATGGCAGTTTTGATTGCTGCTGGTGTGCTGACCTTTAAAGGTGTACATCCAAAACAAATTCAATGGTTAAGCTGGTTGCATGGAGGAGAAGCAGAGCAAATGCAGACAACTGTATATGCTGCTTGCCCACTTACTTGTGATCTCAAACTATAAATATTCTGAAAAATTCGACAAAAGCATCTGCCCGGTTCAGCCGGGTTTTTTCGTGTTTGCCGGAATTAGGGGTGTAAGGGTGTAGGGGTGTAGGGGTGTAGGGGTGTAGGGGAAAGAGTGAAACTGTTATCTGATGACTATTGACTAATAACTATTAACTAATAACTATTGACTAATGACTATTAACTAATGACTATTGACTAATGATTAATCAAAAACGTATTTGCATTATCTTGGGAACACGTCCAGAGGCAATTAAACTAGCTCCGGTGATTCAAGTATTTCAGCAATCGCCGGACTTTGATTTACAGGTGATTTTAACTGGACAGCATCGGGAGATGGTTGAGCAAGTGATGCAGCTGTTTAATTTAAAGGCAGATGATGATTTAGAGATTATGCAACCTCAACAGTCTCTGAGTGATATCACTTGCCGCAGTTTGCGAGGTTTAGAGCAATTATTCCAGAAAAATAAGCCAGATTTAATCATTGTACAAGGTGACACGACTACAGCTTTTGCAGCAAGTTTAGCAGCGTTTTATCAAAAAATCCCTGTTGGTCATGTTGAAGCAGGTTTAAGAACTGATGATTTATTAAATCCGTATCCAGAGGAAGCTAATCGACGGTTGATTTCACAAATTACGCAGTTACATTTTGCCCCAACTGCCTTAGCTGTAGAAAACTTAGAGCGTTCTGGGGTTTTGGGTGAGATTCATTTGACTGGAAATACAGTTATTGATGCGCTGTTAAATGTCGCTGCCACTCAACCTGCTTGTAATGTACCTGGTTTAGATTGGAGTTCCTATCGGATTTTATTGGCTACTGTCCATCGGCGGGAAAATTGGGGTGAACCACTACAAGCGATCGCCCAAGGTTTTTTACAAATCTTAAACAAGTTTCCTGATACGGCTTTACTTCTACCCCTACACCGCAACCCAACGGTGAGAGAACCCTTGCAAGCATTGTTAGGCGATCATCCCCGCGTGTTTTTAACTGAACCCTTAGATTATGCCGAACTAGTGGGAGCAATTGGGCGATCGCATTTTCTCTTGACTGATTCCGGTGGCTTGCAAGAAGAAGCCCCCAGTCTCGGAAAACCAGTATTAGTCCTCCGAGAAACCACAGAAAGACCAGAAGCTGTGGCTGCGGGTACAGCTAAATTAGTAGGTACTGCTAGTGATAGTATTGCGGCTGCTGCCAATGAGTTACTCACTAACCCTGTAGCATACGAAACAATGGCTAACGCGATTAATCCCTTTGGGGATGGCCACGCAGCCGAATATATTTTGCAGATTGTTAGAAAATACTTTGGGATTGGGGATTAGGGATTGGGGATTAGGGATTGGGGATTGGGGCAGAAAAATTCAAGAGTTTTTCTCTCCTTCCTTGTCTCCCCTGTCTCCCTTGCACCCCTGCCCCCTGCCCCCTATCCTCTACCTATCCTCTTAATAAAGCACTGCGAGTTTCCGGGCCGACTATGCCATCTACATTCAAGTCATTCTTGGCTTGAAATTCCCGAACTAGCCGAGCGGTGACAGGGCCGTAATAACCTGTAGGTTGAATGCCTAAAACTTTCTGCACTTCTGATACTGCCTCACCTCTAGAGCCAAGACTCAAAGTTACAGGGCCGCCAGTGGGTGTAGTTGGTCTAGTAGGTGTGGAGGCGGTTCTAAATAAAGCACTGCGAGTTTCCGCGCCAACTATGCCATCTACACGCAATTTATTATTAGCTTGAAACTCCCGGACTCTTCGAGCGGTGACAGGGCCGTAATAGCCTGTCGGGTTAATTCCTAGAACTTTCTGCACTTCAGAGACAGCTTGACCTCTAGAACCAAGACTGAGGTTGACACGGCCTCCCACCCCAGCATTATTCATAGGTTTGGTGGGACGAGTAGTGGTAGACATACTACCTACCCATTTGGCGGATACATATCTATTTGTGGATAGGCGAGCAAAACCATTTACTGTCCCAGTGGTTGTGATTTTAGTACCGTTAGGCAAACAATCTACAACTTTAGAATTGGGGTTGGGGTCTACACGCACATTCAAACAAGTGCCGTTAGTTCTGACATAGGCTGCTAAAGCTGCTGGAGCTTGAGTAATAGCTGCTAAAAATACCATGCACCCAGCTAAAGACAACCAAGCCGAAGATTTTAGGAGTTTGTGCCAATTGAAGTCAAATTTGGGAAATTCGTAGTCAATATATTCTGCTTGGCCATTGGCCTCTTCGTTGGCAATAACCATAGAGGAATAAGCGATATATTCCATTGGTGAACACCTTTATTGAGTAAAGATTAAAACTGTACAGAGAATATTGAGTTTTTGTATTTTTAACTACTCTATATTTATCATAAGTTGTTTTTTTGTGGGGATGGTCGAAAATCAGGGAAATTATGAAAATTGTTACAGAAATAATTGGCGATCGCACTATGAAAAGGGGTGTAAGGGTCTAGGGGTGTAAGGGTGTAAGGGACAGACTTTTTCATGTTTTGTTGTGTACGCAGTCATGATGGCTACTTTTGAAGATTGATCATCTTAATTAAACTGAGATAAAAGTCATAAAATCTTAATTTATCTCCTGAGATAAAACTAATTTTTCACTGCTTAAAAGTAAAAAAAACATCAGTCCGAATCTGATTACCATTACGCCATACTTCTACTTTCTCTGGACTCACTAAATAAGAGAAACTACCGTTATTTGCTTGATATTGATTTTGACCAATGTGCCAAGCTGGTATTTTGACTGACTCGTTAAGGAGTTGTTTTAACTGACCGATATAAAATAACTGACCGTTTTCTTGGCAGACTTGGACGAGTGTATTCTTAGTTTCACCTTGTAGGAGGGTAACACCAGAACATTTTGTATCTGTTACAGGTGCAACAGCTACGGGAATAGGTATAGCTTGGGCAGGTGAAACTGCTTGTGTAATTGGGGGTGTGGTACTTGGTTGGGGTTTATTAATTTGAGAACCACCAGGAGCCACGGGAGAAGTTTGTGGTGATGAAATATTGCTAGCGATCGCAGATGTTAACAAACGTTGAGGATCAGCCGCAACTCGACCATTGGGATAAATTTCAAAATGTAAATGTGGTGCAGTGCTATTACCAGTAGATCCCATTTCAGCAATAATTTGGCCTTGTTTGACCTGTTGACTTTTGCTAACCAATAAACGGCGGTTATGACCATAGACTGTGACACTACCGTTATGATGTTTAATTTCTATAGCATTGCCTAATCCCCATTCATCCCAACCTGCCTTCGTGACTGTTCCTGCTGCCGCAGCTACAATTGGTGTTCCAGATGGGCCAGCGATATCAATACCTTCATGTCGATACTTGCGGAAGCCTTGAGAAATATATCCTGTGGTTGGCCAAATTAATTCAGCTGTAGAAATAGGTGTTTGTTGAATTGCAACTTGAGTCAAGGCACTCGTATTAGTAATTAGTACGGTGCTTAATGAGATTAATGCTGTACAGCCATAAGTACAGGCTTGCAAGATAGTATTTTTTGTCACAAGTTTTAATCCTTGCAAATATAGTTTAGATAATCTTTATATATTCGTCTGTTCAAGATCACACTGGAAAAATCAGGATAAAATCCGTAAAATTTATTACTTTTATAGATGCTGTATCTCGCATAGACGAAGATGATAATGAGAAAGTGTCAAGCAGCGATAATTTCTGCAAGGATAGCAAAAAATCCTGCTGTTATACTCAATTCATCACAATTTTAATTAAGTAAAATTACTGTAAATATATGTATTAAATATAGATTATAATTAATATGCTCATCCAAGTGACGATATTTAATAGCGATCGCTCTGAGATATCCTAGAAAATTATGGAGCGTGGCAATCGCACAGTCATTAAAATTAAGAAAACAATAGTTTAGGCAACTGGCATATTTTTTCAGTAAGGGAGGCAAAAAACGGTGTGGATTTTCCTCCGGGACTTCCAGATAAAAAAATATCCAAGTTGTAGGGTGCGTCAGTGCAATATAACCTAACTATAATCAGATATTCTTCATACTGACGCACCCTACCCAAGCATCAATTTTGGATAATTTATTTTTTGGTGTTCCCTCCCCCTTTATTGCTGTTGTGTGACGCTGCGAAAGTATTGGAACGTAGTCACGCACCAAACATCCATAGTCACACTTACGTAGGGCTTGCTGAATAGTAGTATCTAACCCATAGATAGAGGGGATAAACCAGAAGTTAAGGGGAGAATATCAAAGAAATGCACCATTAAAAACCTATGTTTGTTGAAATGCACCCCTATATTGGTCTCATAGAGGCAATTAAACAACGTCGTGCTGCTAGATCATTTAAACCCAATGCTATCCCTGAAGCAATTTTACGAGAAATCCTAGAACTTGCAGTAGAAGCACCATCAGGTTTTAACCTTCAACCTTGGCGATTTATTATAGTCAAAGAACAAGAAAATAAAGAAAAACTCCAATCCTGCGCCTTTAATCAACGCCAAGTAACTGAAGCACCAGTTGTTTTAATTTGCTGCGGCGACAGACGTGTAAAACAAATAGAATATATTACCTCTGTCATCCAACTAGGGGAAGAACAGGGAATTATGACTACCAGCTACGCCAACTATATGCGTTCTAGCATTCCAGAGTTCTTCACCAACCATCCCAGTTTCGAGACAATAGAAGCCTGGACAAATCGCCACACCATGATAGCTGTAGCCTACATGATGATTGTGGCTAAAAGCTTTGGTGTCGATAGCTGTCCAATGGAAGGATTTCATAGCGAGGCAGTCAAAAAAACATTTCAAATCCCTGAAAAACTTGATATTTGCTGCTTACTAGCCCTAGGCTACGCTGCCGAACCCTTCAAAGAATATGGCGGACGCTTTCCTCTCAACCAAGTATGCTTTCAAGAAAACTACAACCAACCCTTCCCAATACATTCCTAAAAAACTCCGCGTTCCTCTGCGCTAACTCCGCGCGACGGCAGTCGCTCCAAGTCGGCAAAGCCGCCCAACGCGCTGCCTCGCCTCTGCGTTGAAACCTTAACTCACCTGCAACCCCACCACAGGAACTTGCAAAAACTCCCGCACCCGTCGCAGATAAGTCTCTGCATCCTCCAACATCGGGAAATGCGCCGTATCAGGAATCACTGCAAATTCTACCTTGTCATTTAAAGCCGCCGCTTGTCGCCCCATTTGTGCCGGAATAATTTGGTCATACTCCCCAGAAATCATCAAAGTAGGCACTTGCAACTTAGCAAATTCTTGGGGCATTAATTCCGCCTGCGCCTTACTCACCGAAGTAAAAATAGTACCTAAAGCCGCATCATAATCAGCATCGAGAAAATCTTGTAAAAAAGCCTGACGCTCAGATTTTGGTATAGGACGATGTAAAAATCTCGCCATAAACATCTTGTCAACAAATGGTATCTTTGCTAACCATTTGGGGCGAAACTTGACTACATAACCACCAAACTTATGAAAAGAAGTAAAAGCTTTTTCGTCATACTCAAAAATCCCACTACAAGTCAAAATTCCCTTTTCGATTCGTTGGGGATACTGATTAAAAAACAAAGCTGCAACGGAAGCACCCATTGAATGAGCATTCACATAAACACGCTCAAGATGCAATTCATCTAACAAAACTGCCAAATCTTCAGCATATTCTTCCAATTCGTAGGTTAATTTTTGAACAGCTGGGGATTTTTCCTGGTTTGACTCTGACTCAGCAACACCTTTACTAGCTTGAATCACTGTCGGTTTACCACTAGAACGCCCAAACCCCCGCAAATCGTAGAGTAAACAATCAAATTCGTCTAGTAAAGCATTAGCTGTACTTTTCCAGTACCTAGCAGAACCAGCCCAACCATGAACAAACACCATCACAGGCTTTGTCAAATCACCAGATGGCTGTTTCACCCACTCGTAATAATGCTCAACCCCACGAACACTGATGTAAGGCATTGATCAAAATTCCATAGTCAAAATAATTCGTAATTCGTAACTGTCAACCCAAGGCATTGATTCGTTCTAGAACCAAAGGGATTATACAATTTTAATTACGAATTACGTAGCTTGCTTCCCGGAGGGTATTACGAATTACGAATTAGCAATTATGCTGATTCTGGCTTAGGCAACGAAGATGGGTGTACGATCAGTTCAGCTGTGGAGCGTTTCTCCACCATTTCCCGTGTAACTGTGCAACGTGTCACATCTTTACGGGATGGCAACTCGTACATTACATCTAGCATCAGTTCTTCCACAATACCCCGTAAAGCCCTCGCGCCAGTTTTCCGCCGATAGGCTTCTTGGGCGATCGCTTTTAAGGCATCTGGTTTAAAATCTAGCTGGACGTTATCCATCTTCAGCAGTTTTTGGTACTGCTTGACTAAAGCACTGCGCGGTTGAGTCAGAATCGCCATTAAAGCTTCTTCGTCTAGGGGATCTACCACCGCTACCATTGGTACACGGCCAATAAATTCGGGAATCATGCCAAATTTGACTAAATCATCTGGTTCAAGATGACGCAGTACATCTGCTGCCCGTTTTTCTTTGGATTGCCCCTCCCCTGGTTGCACAAAGCCTATTGACTTTTTGCCTGCTCTCTGCTCTACAACCTTTTCTAACCCTACAAAAGCTCCACCACAAACAAAGAGAATATTGCTGGTATCGATTTGGATGCAGTCTTGATAAGGGTGCTTGCGTCCGCCTTGGGGTGGCACATTGGCAATTGTGCCTTCCAACATCTTCAGTAAGGCTTGCTGTACACCTTCCCCAGACACATCGCGGGTAATTGAGGGATTTTCACTCTTCCGGGCGATTTTGTCAATTTCGTCGATGTAGATAATCCCGCGCTGGGCTTCTTCTACATCTAAATCAGCTACTTGTAGCAGTCGTAGTAGAATATTTTCCACATCTTCCCCTACATACCCTGCCTCTGTGAGAGTCGTAGCATCAGCAACTGCAAAGGGAACATCCAAAATTTTGGCGAGGCTTTGGGCGAGGAGAGTTTTACCACAACCAGTAGGCCCGATTAAGAGAATATTGGATTTTTGCAGTTCTACGGCATCGTCAGCCCCATTTTTGCCACTACCTTTCGATTGCAATATTGCCAGCCGCTTGTAGTGGTTGTAAACAGCCACAGATAAAACCTTTTTGGCTTCATCTTGTCCGATGACGTGTTCGTCGAGGTATTTCTTAATTTCTCTCGGTTTGGGTATTTGGTTTAAGGAGAGACTGGAAGAACGGGCGCGGCGTTTTTGGGGTGGTTCTGATTTTGGTGCTGGTTGTGCCGCCGCTCCATTAGTATCTAGCAACTCCTCATCTAGTATTTCATTACACAAGTCAACGCATTCATCGCAGATGTAGACTCCCGGCCCTGCGATTAACTTACGCACCTGCTCTTGAGACTTGCCACAAAACGAACATTTTAAATGGGAGTCGTACTTAGACATACCAGCCTCTTATTTGACAATGGTGACATTTTCCCCTGCGGTGGGAAGATTTTGTCTGGTGATCACTTGATCAATTAAACCGTAGTTTTTTGCTTCCTCTGCCGACATAAAGAAGTCGCGGTCAGTATCTGCTTCAATTCTTTCTAAGGGTTGACCAGTGTGTTTAGCTAATAACTGATTCAATAGTCCCTTAATGTAAAGAATTTCTCTAGCTTGGATTTCTATGTCAATCGCTTGCCCTTGCGCTCCCCCCAGAGGTTGGTGAATCATAATCCGGGAATCAGGTAAGGACATTCGTTTACCAGGAGTTCCGGCTGTGAGCAAAAATGCTCCCATGCTTGCCGCTAATCCAAAACATATGGTAACAACATCGGGACGTATCTGCTGAATTGTATCATAGATTGCCATGCCTGCGTAGACCGAGCCGCCGGGAGAGTTAATGTACAGTTGAATGTCTTTTTCTGAGTCTTCAGCGTCTAAGAACAACAACTGGGCGACAATTGTGTTAGCTACGGCATCATCTATGGGTGTTCCCAGAAAGATAATGCGCTCACGCAGTAAGCGGGAGTAGATGTCAAAAGCTCTTTCTCCCATGCCCGATTGTTCCACAACCATAGGCACAATATTACTAATGCCATGCAAATGGGAGTAAATGGCCCCAATTTGACCTAAACTGCTGATGGGGTAGTTTGCCGACTGCGATACAAGCATAGGAGAACTTTTAAAGATAGGTTGGTTAGAGATATTGTGCTAGCGATCGCTGCTAGATATCGAAATAGAGTAAATTTTGATTTTACCTATGTGTATTATGCCTCATCTATATTCTTCTCGTGTAGCAGGGTATCAGGCAAGTAAGATCACAAATCTTATTTTCTTGGGCATAGGGCTAGTCAATTCAAAATTCAAAATTCAAAATTCAAAATTAAGAACTTATAGGGATTAGGGGCATGGGGTATGGGGCATGGGGCATAGGATTATTTACTCAATACCTCATTTAGCTGTTATAACCCACGGTTTATGATATTGTATTTTTCCCCTACACCCCTACACCCCCACACCCCTACCAACCCTACACTTCTGATTCTGTAGTAGGTTCTGGAGTTTCTGCCTCAGTCTCAGGTACGGTTGTTTCTGTTGCTGCTGCTTCTTCCTCTTTGCTAGAGAGTGAACCTTCTGGGACAAGTTCTACATTAGAACGCTCTAAGAGCCAATCCATAATTTTTTCGGTTAACATTTCGTTTTCTACCATAGAGCGGAGTCTATTTTCATCAATATCTTCTTCTGGATACTGCTCTAATAGTTCTGTGACTCTGGCTGCAATTTCTTCGGTAGTGACGGTAATTGATTCGCGTTTAGAGACTTCTTGTAAAGCCAAAGATCGTTTTAAACGTTCTATGGCTTCATCGCGCGATCGCTCCCGTAACTGGGGAATGATATCTTCAGTAAATAACTTCCGTACATCTAAACCTTGCTGAGATAGCTTAATTGCTGTTTGAGTCAGCATAGTGTCAATTTCTTGATCGATCATAGTTGCTGGTAAATCGACTTCTACGTGCTTGACTAATTCGTTTACCAGGGCTTCTTGCTTGTTACCTTTAGTTTTGTCTTCGGCTTCTTTTTGATATCGCTCCTCTAAGGATGCACGCAAAGCTTCTAAGGTGTCGAAGTCGCTCACTTCTTGGGCGAAGTCATCATCTAATGCCGGTAGTTCTTTTTCTTTAAGTTCTTTGAGGGTAATTGTGAAGATGGCGGGTTTACCGGCTAATTCTTGGTTGACGTAAGGATCTGGGAATTGCGCCGATACTTCTCTGGTTTCTCCAGGATTCATTCCTACCATCCCAGAAATAAAACCGGGAATAAATTTATCTTCTTCTAAATCTACTTGAAAATCACTAGCTTCACCGCCAGGAATTGGCTCTGGTTCGGCTTCTGGATCTGCGTCTTCAGCTTTAGCGATCACACCTTTAAAGTCTACTACCGCTACATCCCCAATTTGGGCAGCACGGCCTTCTACGGGAATTAATGTGGCCATTTGCTGACGTTCTTGTTCCAGAACTTCATCTACCCGATTGGGGTCATACTTGATTTCTTCGGCTTTAAATGTTAACCCTGTGTAGTCGGTTATGGTAACTTCTGGTTTGACATCAACCTCGGCTATAAAGGTGAGGGGTTTTCCCGGTTCATAATTATTAATTAAATCATCAAAGGATGAGCGTAAGCGAGGTTGACCGATCGCTTCAATGGCTTCTTGTTCTACCGCTTTTTCAATGCCATCTTGGATTAATTCTTCCAGGGCTGCTGCTTTAATGCGAGTACTGCCCAATTGCTGTAACAATATGTGCCTAGGTACTTTGCCTTTACGAAACCCAGGAATATTGACGGTTTTGGCTAAATTTTTGACAACTTGTTCGTAAGTTTGCTGAGTGCTTTCTGGTGTAATCTCTATTTCCAGCCCAATTTGGCTGGCGGGAAGTTTTTCCTGGGTAACTTTCATGCTTCGTCTCTAAATTTTTTCGTGTTTGTGACTTCAACTACACACAAGATGCGATTGACCATCCTCAGTCTTGAGTGGTGTTAGCGGTAGCAGGGGGTTTAGTCTGCCAGAGCTTTAGTAGAGATCCAGTTTACTGCCAATAGCAAAGGACTGGACACTTTACCGCCATAACTTTACTGAAGGGATTACCCACAGGCTTCGTTTACGCTACTATATATTTTTTGCTCTAGAGCATATTATTGTACAATGTACTTAATTTTTCGATTCTAGTGGTAAATTTCAGCAACAAATACAGTAAACTTTACTATTAACTTATGTCATTTAGTTGAAACAATATTTTTATCTATCAAAAAGTCAAAAATATTCAATGAAATTAAAAAAAATTAATTGAAATTCGCTTATTGCTATTTAATTGCTGAATCTGACGAAAAAATTAATCATCCATAACCTCTCAAAAGGAGAAAATCAGTTTGTCAAAGTTGTATCGTGTGGCTATTTTAGGCGCGACTGGTGCAGTAGGCACAGAGTTGCTGGAATTATTAGCAAGCCGGGATTTTCCGGTGGCAGATTTAAAATTATTGGCATCGCCAAAAAGTGTCGGGCGATCGCTACCCTTTAAAGGAGAAAATATACCAGTAGAGGCAGTGAGCGATCGCGCCTTAGAAAACGTAGACATAGTGCTGGCTAGTGCTGGGGGTTCAACCTCCAAAGCCTGGGCAAAAGTCGCAGTTGAAAAAGGTGCAGTAGTTATAGATAACTCCAGCGCCTTCCGTATGAACCCGGATGTTCCCCTGGTAGTACCAGAGGTGAACCCCCAAGCTGCCGCTCACCATCAAGGGATTATTGCCAACCCCAACTGCACTACAATTTTGATGACCTTGGCAGTTTGGCCTTTACATCAAATCAAACCAGTGCAGCGCATCGTTGCCGCTACCTATCAATCTGCTAGCGGCGCAGGGGCTAAAGCAATGGAGGAAGTGAAAATCCAAACTAGTGCCATTCTCCAAGGAGATTCACCCGTTGCGGAAGTATTACCCTACCCATTAGCATTTAACTTATTTCCCCATAACTCCCCCATGACAGATGCGGGTTACTGTGAGGAAGAACTGAAAATGGTCAACGAAACCCGCAAAATTTTTGACAGCCCAGAAATCAGAATTACCGCCACTTGTGTACGGGTTCCCGTATTGCGGGCGCACTCAGAAGCCATTAACCTAGAGTTCGCTGAACCATTTTCCCCAGCAGCCGCCAAAGAAATCTTAAGTCACGCTCCTGGAGTAAAATTAGTAGAAGACTGGGGAAAAAATTACTTTCCCATGCCCATAGAAGCCAGTGGCCGAGATGAAGTTTTAGTGGGTAGGATTCGTCAAGACATTTCTCATCCCTGTGGCTTAGAACTATGGCTGTGTGGCGATCAAATTCGCAAAGGTGCAGCATTAAATGCAGTTCAAATCGCTGAGTTGTTAGTAGAAAAAAACTTACTGCAACCAGCAAAAGCATATGTTTCTTGAAGTGATTCGGGAGCAGGGAATTTGAGAGTTGAGATTTTGGGTTGCAACCAATCCAAAATCAACTGATTGAATTTTTTAATGCCCAAGCACCTATATCTTGTAAACAACTGATAATTAAGTTATTACAATAAAAACCACCAAGACATCAAAACAAATAGGTAGTGTTAGGAGTAAAAAGAGGGTGGGAGATTTTGGCAGAGTTTTAACCGCGATGATTACGCCGTTTAAAGCCGACGGTAGTGTAAATTATGCTCTAGCGGCAGAACTGGCAGCACATTTAGCTGAAAACGGTACAGATACATTAGTAGTTTGTGGTACAACTGGAGAATCTCCTACCCTCACTTGGGAGGAAGAATACCAGTTATTTGTGGAAGTTTTGCAAGCAGTAGCAGGCAAAGCCAAAGTAATTGCAGGTTGTGGATCTAATTCCACCAAAGAAGCGATCGCAGCAACCCAAAAAGCAGCTAAAATAGGTGTACATGGTACTTTACAGGTTGTACCATACTACAACAAGCCCCCACAGGCAGGACTGTATCAGCATTTTCAGGCGATCGCCCAAGCCTGTCCCGATTCACCGATATTGTTGTACAATATCCCCGGACGTACAGGTCAAAATCTCTCTCCAGAGACAGTTGTACAATTAGCTGCCATTGACAATATAGTAGGCATTAAAGAAGCTAGTGGCAATCTCGATCAAGCCAGTGAAATTCGCAGGTTGACACCAAAAGAGTTTCAGATTTACGCTGGAGATGATTCGTTAACCCTGCCCTTGTTAGCGATCGGGGCTAAGGGTGTTGTGAGCGTAGCTTCTCATCTAGTAGGCAACCAACTCCAACAGATGATTCAAGCATTTGATGCAGGACAAGTTGAAATTGCCCGTGAAATTCACCTCCGATTTTTCCCATTGTTTAAAGCATTATTTCTCTCTACAAATCCTATACCCATTAAACAAGCACTGAAATTACAAGGTTGGGAGGTTGGTTCGACTCGGCTGCCATTATGTGACACTGACTCAAGTGTGAGTGAAAAGTTAGCAGCAGTCATGAAAAAACTGAATTTAATTTAATCATAATTACCACTATTGCCGTGTTTGTTAATTGCTACTATTTCTCAAAACTGTATATCAACTAAATTGGCATAATTATCACTCAATTGCTGCTATGACAAAGCCTATTGCAAAAATTAATAAATATACAATGACTTATTCATTATAAAAGTTGTTTTTATTGAAGCAAAAGCTGCATATTTAATGGAAATTTGGCTGCTGAACAACAGCAGGCTAATGTTGTCGTTCATAGAAGATTAATAAGTTTGAATTTCTTAACTCTAAAAAACAAACAACCTCAGGAGAAAATGGCTAAAAACGAAACTACATCTGCCCTCAAAATTATTCCTTTGGGCGGTTTACATGAAATTGGTAAAAATACCTGCGTTTTTGAATACGATGATGAAATCATTTTATTAGATGCAGGACTAGCTTTCCCCACCGAAGCGATGCACGGAGTGAATATCGTCCTACCAGATACTACCTATCTGCGGGAAAATCGCCACAAAATTCAAGGCATGATTGTGACTCATGGCCATGAAGATCACATTGGCGGCATTGCTTTTCACCTCAAACAATTTGACATTCCCGTAATTTACGGGCCGAGACTGGCTATGGCCATGTTAGAGGGGAAATTAGAAGAAGCAGGAGTACGCGATCGCACAGAATTAAGAAAAGTCCTACCCCGTGATGTAGTACGCATTGGCAAACACTTCTTTGTAGAATACATCCGCAACACCCACTCCATTGCTGATAGCTTCACCGTTGCTATTCACACACCCTTGGGCGTTGTCATTCACACCGGAGATTTTAAAATTGACCATACCCCCGTGGATGGCGAAAGATTTGACCTCCAACGCCTAGCAGAACACGGCGAAAAAGGCGTACTGTGTTTGTTGAGCGATTCCACTAACTCCGAAGTACCAGGATTCACCCCTTCAGAAGCAGCAGTTTTCCCCAATCTAGATCGAGTCTTTGGCCAAGCAACCGGAAGATTATTTGTCACCACCTTTGCTTCTAGCGTCCATCGCATCAACATGATTTTGCAACTCGCTAAAAAGCATAATCGTGTTGTCACAGTGGTTGGGCGTTCCATGCTCAACTTAATTGCCCATGCCCGGAATCTCGGTTATATCAAGTGTGAAGATAATCTCTTCCAACCATTGCATACAGTCCGTGGCCTTCCCGATGAAAATGTGCTGATTCTGACTACAGGCTCTCAAGGTGAGACAATGGCAGCCATGACGCGGATTGCCAATCAAGAACACCCCCACATTAAAATTCGAGAGGGAGACACCGTTGTCTTTTCTGCCAACCCCATCCCTGGCAACACCATTGCCGTTGTCAACACTATCGATAAGTTGATGATTCAGGGAGCAAAAGTTGTCTATGGACGGGAACAAGGTATTCACGTTTCTGGACACGGCTGTCAGGAAGACCAAAAGCTGATGATTGCCTTAACTCGACCCAAGTTCTTTGTTCCTGTTCACGGTGAACATCGAATGCTGGTGAAACATTCCCAAACAGCCCAAAAAATGGGAATCCCACAAGAGAACATGGTAATTATTCAGAATGGTGATGTAATTGAACTAACTGAAAATTCCATCCGTGTAGCTGGGAAAGTACCATCCGGTATTGAATTGGTAGATACGACAAGTTCTGGAATGGTCAGTGCTAAAGTTCTCCAAGAACGGCAACGTATGGCAGAGGAAGGAATTGTCACCATTGCCGCCGCCATCGATTGGCAGGGTAAACTCATGGCCAAGCCAGAAATTCACCTGCGGGGTGTGGTTACTAGTGTAGAGCGATCGCTCGTGCAAAAATGGGTACAACAGCGCATTGAAGAAATTCTTACCGTGCGTTGGTCAGAGTTTGTCACAGGAGAAGGTGAAAAACCCGATGTTGATTGGGGTGGCTTGCAAGGGACTTTGGAGCGAGAATTGCACCGCTCTATTCGTCGGGAATTGCAATGTCAACCTTCTGTAACTTTGTTGATGCAAATCCCTGATGAGCCACCTGTCAAGGTTGCTGATGGTAGAAGGCGGCGGACTCGCACGGCGGCGCAAGTAGCGTCTTAAAATCAGTTACGTAGAGGAGGACACTTGCTGGGTAGGGTTTCCCGACTTGAGCAAAGTGTCCGTCCCTCGACGCACAGAGTTATCTTTCTGATTTTTCACTTTATGTGGAAAGATTGACACAAAACCTAACCCCCTAACCCCCTTTCCTAGTAGCAGGGTGGTTTCATACAAAAAAAGAAAAATCTATAAGTTTTGATTTTTCGTTTTGTAGCCGAGATTTTGACCCCTCTCCAAACCTCTCCCCCACGGGGGGAGAGGCTTTGAAAGCTAGGTTTATTTTTTTCTCTGGTTGTATGAAACCACCCTGCTAACCCCCTTTCCTAGTAGGGAAGAGGGAATATGTAGAGACGTTTCATGAAACGTCTCTACATTCGTAGGGGAGAGGTACTTTACGAGAAGAGCTTCGCTCTTTCAGGAGTGTCAACAACAATCAACAGATTATTTCTCTGTTATTTCCAGACATCAGTTTGACGGTTGAGCAGATCCTTTTAGCTTAGTTTGGTAGCAATGTTTTTAGTGAACCCATAAATAAGTAATACTGATAGTCAAGAAAGTTAGTGGTACACCAAAGCGCAGATGCTCCCAAAACGTCAGACTGTAACCTAAATCCGCAGCCGCTTGCACTGTAATTAAATTGGCAACTGCACCAAATAAAGTCAGGTTTCCTGCTAAAGTTGAACCAGCAGCTAGCAAAAACCAAGATGTGGTATCATCTTGAGAAATTAATGGTTGTAATAGCAGTACAGCCGGGACATTAGAAATTAAGTTAGATAAAACAACTGTTAAACCTAATAAACTACCCGCAGAATTAACTGTGTTGGTTAATGGTTGTAATAGGTTGAGTTTTTGTGTAGCTTTAGTTAATATAAACAATCCTGAAAACATTACTAACAAGTTCCAATCCACTTTTTTTAAAATTCGCTGTGGTTTAATTCTTCTAGTAATTAGTAATAAGCTAGCAGCAACTAAAGCTGATTTGGCTAATGGTAAACCAATAGCAAAAGCAATCAGTAAGCCAGTGGTAATGACTAATGTTTTTTGAAATAGAGGTTTAAAGATTCTTTGGTTAGTTGTGGGTAGGATTTGGCATGGTTTGACTGAGCGCACATCTGGGTAAAGTAACCACAGTAGTCCTACTTGGATAAATAAGCCGATAATCGCTACTGGAGCTAATTTTTGCAGAAAATCTAGGTAGGAAATCCCAGAGAATGAACCAATTAGGATATTTTGGGGATTGCCGCTTAAAGTGGCCACAGAACCTATATTAGTTGCAGCTGCGATCGCTAGTAAATAGGGAATTGGATTTAAACTCAAGGCTTGCGCCAAACTCAAAGTCAATGGTGTAAAGACTAAGGCCAAAGTGTCATTCAGGAAAAAAGCCGATAGTAAACCACTGCCAAACGTTAAAGCTATCAACAAACCCAAAGGACTACGAGTCAATCTCAATAACACTGATAAGGCTCGTTGAAAAAATCCCCCATAGGATAAATTAGCGTTAACTACCATCATGCTCAACAAAAACACAATGGTATTAGCGTCAATTGCCTGCCAAGCTTCCGGTACATCTAGCACACCCAAGGCTAGCAAAAATGCAGAACCAACTAAAGCAATAGTGGCGCGGTTCATGCGTAACCCAGGAAGATAGCCAAGTGCTAAACCTAGGTAGGTTAAGCTTAATACGCTATAAACTCCAAATTTGATGATATTCACTTTCTATATTGAGTTATTAATATAACTGCACCATTGAGATAGAAATTGCTGCATCTCTCTCAATGAATCTTTAATTGATCAAAATCCGTATATTAAGCTTTGTAAAAATTATCGCACAGCACAACCAAAGACAGATGTCTTTATTAGAATTTAAACTGTGTCAAGTTCCAATTAAGATTGCATGACTACCCTAGTCATTTCAGAAAAATTGCGGTTAACTTGACGTAGTAATCAATCACGTCCTGACTTTAGTGGGTAGTGAAAGTTTTCATTATATGTTTTGCAGGACGGTATTTTCCAGATTGAGTAACTTGGACGCTGTATATATTCACCGGAAGGGTGAATACCCTCATTAACACAGAGGCACAACCATGAAGGTATTTGATAATACCACGAAAAAGATTTTTCTTGCAAGCTGGGTTTGGATAAATCAACAAGACGTAACAAACTCTCATCCCCACCAGTTGCAAAGCTCTACTTCCCCAGTTAGAAGGGATCTTCTCCAACCTCTACGCCGATGGTTAGACAATATTGAAGTCCGCGATCGCCAATTCGCTCACCGTTTGTGTCAGTTAATCCCTGCTCAATGTCCCTTTGAACGCGATATTAATTTATTTGGCAAAACTCTATTTCACATTCCTGCCTTATGCAAGCTGAATCCTTTGTATGAGGAAGTAGTGAGCTTGCGCTTTCGAGCTATGTGCTATCTAGCCGATGAGTGCGGCGAGGATGTAACCCAGTATTGTTAGAGACGTGATAAATCCCGTCTTCTCTCATCTTGCACCTCGGTTAAAAACCGGGTTTCTTGCAAATCCCTCAGCTTAAAACCTTAATCTTTCGTTCAGAAACCCGGTTTTTTAGGGCTTTTTAGGCTTGTTGAGAATGGTGCAAGATATAAGTCTTGGCAATAATCAAACAGAGTTAGCAGTTAAAACGCTGCTAACTCTTAGTTTTAGTTAATTTTTGCTAACTCTTAGTTTTAGTTAATTTTTAGTTTTTCTCGCTTGCCATTTTTGGATCACAGCTTGCGCGTCTTCATAGACAGGTGTGACTTCTGGAACTAGGGTAGCGGTGGCAATGGCATCTGAAAAATTCCCTTGTTCGGCGCGAGTTTTGGCTAAATCTAAAATCTTTTCACTCCATTGGTTAATAGATTTCTTGGCTAAATAGTAACCGGGTTGTCCTGGTGGTACTCTTTTGGCAACTTCAATGGCGCGATTGTATGTAGATGCTTGTCCTGGTTTAATCAGGGCGTTAGCTGCATCTAAGAGGGTGGTATTAGCGAGATATTGTTTGGCTTCTGTACGCCACTGGGTAATAGCTGCTTGGGCTTGGGGATATAGGGCTTGGTCTTTGGGGATCAATTTTGCAGCTGCGATCGCATAATTGTATTGTTTTTGTTTAGCTCGACCTTCAGCTAAATCTAAAATCATCCGACTCCAAATTTTAATATTTTCCTGGGCTTGCTCGTAGAGGGGTTCACCAGGTTTAATTTTCTTAGCTGTAGCGATCGCTAAGTTGAGATCGCTAGCTTGAGTTTGTCTAAGAGACTTTTTAGCTAAATCTAGTAAAGCTTGGTTGCGCTTTTGTGATTCAGAAATGGGCGCAATTTGGGCTGTAGATTGATTTTTTGGTGGTGTGAGGGGTAATACTTGGGCTGGAGGCTGGGAACTTGAGGCGGTTTTGATAATCGGAGTCTCATGATTAGCAGATACAGAGTTTGTCTCTCTGGCTTGTAAAACTCTGGCTTGATTGCGGAGTAGAACTACACTAATTAAGGTGACAACCATCATCGTACCCCCACCCCAAAGCATAAACTGTCTCCACAATGAAGAGTCTGGTTTACTCTCAGGTAGGCGAGAAATATACGGTTGGGGACTGTTAGGAATAAATCTCCCCATCTCTTCATCCCTGGAAATTGCTGGAGATGGTTGGGGAAAGTATTCTTCCTGATGGTTGGTGTCAGGATGAAGATCAGGAAATTGTCGTTGATTGAAATTTAAGTTTGGAAAAGATAACGGCTGGGATCTATCTTTAATAGCCGTTTCTGCAATTTGAGCTTCTCCCCACATACTCAGAGGATAGGAATTAACTGGGGTTTTGGGGGATATTTCTCCAAGTGGGGGGGATGCTATGGCTACTGCAAAGCTTTCTTCTGGAAAAATAATTGGTTCTGTAGGTTCTAATGTATTGGGAATAAATGTACTAGGAATTGCGGCTCTAAATTGTAAGTTCTGGTAGGTAGTTTCCACAGGCGGTAAGATAATTGGCGGTGTAGAGGGAATTACCGCGATGGGGTTTTGAGTTGGTCGCCAGTAGTGTTGAGATAATTCTGGGGTGATAATGCTGAGGTGTTTTTCTAAATCCGCCAAACTAATGCCATAACCAGAGCGTAAAGCCGCTAGCAGTGCGGCGGTAAATATACCGTGACCGAGTTCTCTACTTTCTTGGGAAAATTGTTCTGGTTGGCAAGAAAAAATAGTTGCTAGTTGTAGTTCTTCGGCTAATTCTAGAGTTTCTTTACCGACGGAAGTATCCCCAGCCGCACCAGAAGCACGGTTGATATCAAATAGTAATAAGACATTGAGGTGAGCCAGTTGCAGACGTTGCATCAGCGATCGCAATTCTATCCCAGTTTCTGGGATTCTTTTGGGATCACCATCTACAGGCATCAGGTAATCTCTACCTTCGTAGTTCACCCCGTAACCGCTAAAAAATAACCATATGTTGTCTTGGGGTTGCCAACAAGCGGCTGCTAAATCTTCCAATAACAGGAGAATATTTTCTTTGGTGGGATAAGTGGATCTGTCGCCAATTGGTGGTGAAGTATCACTCATCAGCAAGCATCGTTGCTCTAAAAAACCTGCTTGTTGAACCAAAAAATCTCTGAGTGACTCAGCATCTGCTTGAGCGCAACTTAAAGGTTGAAATAACTGATATTGATTGATGCCTATTGCAATCGCCCAGTAGTTTGCCATCCCGCCCTTTGTAGGTTGTTGTGTGGTTGCCTAAAATTGCGGTTGGCTTTGCTGAAAAAACAAAGCTAACCTAATGTTTTATAGTCTTGGTGATTCCGATTGACTCACCAGATTAATGTAACTTTTATTACCTAAAAGTCCGAAAAAACCCTAGACTGATTCAAAATACAGAACTTCGTCAGCGAGCCATAAAGTCATGATCAAAATTGCTGTTCACCAACTATCATCGATCATTCCCTTTCAAGTTATTAGCCAATTTGACAAAAAAATCCGGACATTTCCGTTAATCTTTTTGCTGCTATCCCCCGCTTCTGTATGGATTTTGACAGAAACGATTTCACCTCAAATTGTGCAAGCTTACACCGCCAGAGTAGACTTGACTATTGACCGATTACCAGATGAAGGTTATGAAGCCATACTCAGAAGAGCCGAAATGACTGCTAGAGCAGCAGCACAACGCAGCTTTGACCAAGATATTTTAGTGACAGATATTTCCGTAATTGTATCAGTACAAAGTTATGGAGCGATCGCCCCCATTTTATCTTTAGAAGTCAGCCGTAAACAATGGCGCACTCGTCCCGATCCGCGTCGCTGGGCAACTTATTTTAAAAATGCTCGAACGCTGCTCCGGTTTGAAGAACAACCAACAGATCCCAAACCATCTGCCGCCATCACCATGCCCACAACCCCCCAAGAGGCAAATAGCAATCAACCCCAAGTAGGAGAAAATAACGCCAATCCCTAGGAATGATGATTGATGCTCTCTGCTATCCTCAGTTTGGCAGAACGCGATCGCGGATTGTTAGCAATCTCCTCTTCAGTGGCGATAATGGGCTTTTTCGTCAAAACTTTTAATAACGGTGAATTACGTAAGCCATGCTTTACTAAGCGATCTTCTAGACTGTGGAAACTAATAATAGCGATTCTGCCACCTGGAACTAAAGCTTTGGGTGCTGTCTCTAAAAAAGTTTCCAGGGATTTTAGCTCATCGTTGACTACTATTCGCAACGCTTGAAACACACGGGTAGCAGGGTGGATTCTACCATATCTGTATTTAGGGGGTACACAACCGGCGATCGCCTCAGCTAATTGTGTAGTTGTCTGAAAAGGTCGTTTTTCAACGATGCGCTTGGCAATTCGTCTTGATAGTCTTTCTTCACCGTATTTAAAGAAAATATCCGCTAATTCTGCCTCATCCCACTCATTAACCACATCCGCAGCCGTCAAAGATTGTCTTTGATTCATTCGCATATCTAAACTAGCAGTGTGACGAAAGCTAAAACCCCGTTCTGGTGTATCCAAATGATAAGAACTCACACCTAAATCTGCCAAAATGCCATCAAAACTCCCTACAGGAAAATCATAAGACGCAAAATTACTGTGAATAAACTTCACCCTTGCCCCAAACTCTGCTAACTCTTTTTGGGCTGCCGCTAAAGCATCCTCATCTTGATCAATAGCTGTTAGGTGTATATCTGGTACAGCCGCTAAAATCAAACGACTATGACCCCCACCCCCTACCGTTGCATCTAGATAATGACCACCAGAGCGTACTCCTAAGCCGGTGATTACTTCCTGGGGTAAAACTGGTAAATGAGAAAATGTTGGTTCTTCAATAGTTGGTAAATTAGCATTCATAAAACAGAGTACAAACAGATAGGCTCTGGAGTTAAGTTTTGATTGTCATCACTATAAATATTTAAAATCATCTCAATTTCCAGATAGATGAATCAACATCAAAGCAGGCGATCGCATTAATAATAATCATTTAGCATTGGAATACTGAATATAAAACATATATAATACTCTATTTACCAGTGCTTAAAATCACAATTGAAATTTAAAATATATCGCACTATTTTTTCTGGTAAATTCAAATTTAATGGGCAAACAGGGCATTGGGGTAAAATCTCCTCAGCACCTCAGCACAGTTGCTTCTTCACTCTCACCTCTCACCCCACACCCCAGAGATGAAAAAATCCAGTGCCTTAATTTATTGGTTATCCCGCTTCCATATAATAGTTGAAGAAGTGAAACAAAATGCAACCTCAAGAAAAAGCCCTCAGCTGCCCCCATCTCTCCAACATACTCCTGTATGGGCAATAAATGCCGGGCTTGCCCCAAAATATTGCCTTTACTAACAATGATGATATTGGCAGACACGAAACCTCATGTCTGGATGGCGTATACGCGGTTCAATTCACACTTTTCTAATGGGAGAACACGGAATTTATGGCAAGAATAGAAACCCGCACTGAACCTATGGTGCTGAACATGGGGCCACACCATCCCTCTATGCACGGGGTTTTGCGGTTAATTGTCACTTTAGATGGTGAAGACGTTGTTGACTGTGAACCGGTGATTGGCTACCTACACCGAGGTATGGAAAAAATCGCCGAAAACCGCACCACTGTTATGTATGTCCCCTACGTTAGTCGTTGGGACTATGCAGCAGGTATGTTCAATGAAGCTGTCACCGTCAACGCCCCAGAAAAACTAGCAGGTGTGGCTGTACCCAAACGCGCCAGCTACATCCGTGTGATTATGCTGGAATTGAATCGTATTGCTAACCACCTACTATGGTTCGGCCCCTTCCTCGCTGACGTAGGCGCGCAAACTCCCTTCTTTTATCAATTCCGGGAACGGGAGATGATTTATGATTTATGGGAAGCTGCCACAGGCTACCGTATGGTAAACAACAACTACTTCCGCGTCGGTGGTGTAGCGGCTGATTTACCCTATGGCTGGGTAGATAAGTGCATGGAATTTTGTGATTATTTCTTACCTGTAGTTGATGAATACGAAAAGTTAGTTACCAATAACCCGATTTTCCGCCGTCGTATTGAAGGCATTGGTACTATTACCCGTGAAGAAGCTATTAACTGGGGACTATCTGGCCCTATGTTACGGGCTTCTGGCGTAAAATGGGATTTGCGGAAAGTTGACCACTACGAATGCTACGACGATTTTGATTGGGATGTACAATGGGAAACCGCCGGTGATTGTTTGGCGCGTTACATGGTGCGGATGCGGGAAATGCGCGAATCTGTCAAGATTATCAAGCAAGCCCTCAAAGGATTGCCCGGAGGCCCCTACGAAAATCTAGAAGCCAAGCGTTTAGCAGCTGGGAAAAAATCGGAATGGGACGCTTTTGATTACCAATATATTGGCAAGAAAGTTTCCCCAACTTTCAAAATGCCCAAAGGCGAAATTTACGCCCGTGTAGAAAGTGGTAAAGGTGAACTGGGTATTTATCTCATCGGTGATGATAACGTCTTTCCTTGGCGGTGGAAGATTCGTCCAGCAGATTTCAACAACCTCCAGATTCTGCCTCACTTGTTACGTGGGATGAAAGTTGCAGATGTTGTCGTGATTCTCGGTAGTATCGACGTAATCATGGGGTCTGTTGATAGGTAGCATCCTCGCCTCAGCTAAAAGGTAAATCAGAGTTTTGAGAACCCTGCTTTTTCTTCAGAAGCGGGGTTCTGTATTATAAAAAACGTGACAAATTATACTATTGCAATTGATAGTTGGCCAAGCCCCATTCGTGTAGGGTGTAGGGATGTAGCTTAGTAGGGTGCGTCAGTGCGAGAAAACCTAACTATACCAAGAGATTATTCATGCTGACGCACCCTACATTTTGCATTTTAGATATTTTTTTATCTGGACTAAGCTCGACGGTAAGTTATTGCAGACATTCAAAGGTCACACAGCCGCGATTTGGGGGTTGATTTGATTAAGTAAAACCGACTCCCAATTTTTCAAACAAGAAGAGTGAACGGCTTAACTACACAGCCACAAATCGAAATTTATCATTTTCTTTGAGTTGCGAAATATTAAACTTTAATTAATTATTATTAAATAATACAAAAATATATCTAAAATAAAATTAGAAATCATACTTTTGATAAAGTTGTGTTTAGTGTTTACTGGATTTTTGTGAAATTTAATTTATTGTTGAATTAAATATAATTGAGCAATAAAATTCCATAAACTCCTAGATAGAAATAACGATTATCACTGTATCTCTAGTTTTAAATACGTGCAAATTAATTTTCACGCTGAAGAATTTGATCCTAGCTCAACTAACCCTATAGAAGAGGGTTTAAACAGGATTCTGGAGCGTCTTGTTAACAAAATGCAACGGGACGCATTAATCAGACAAACAACTCATGAACTTAGAGAATCACTTCAGGTTGATCGGTTAATCTTGTATTACTTTTATTGGCAATGGCATGGACAGGTAACTTGTGAAGCTTTAAGTTGTCAGGAATTTTCTATACTCGGTTCAACAGGGGCTGATGAGTGTTTTAATGATGAGTATGCAGCTTTGTATGTAGCAGGTAGAGTAAAAGCGATCGCTGATATTGAAACAGAACAAATCGCCACTTGTCACCGAGAATTTCTTCGCAGTTTACAAGTCCGTGCTAACTTAGTAGTCCCCATTCTCACACCCAAAGGCTTGTGGGGATTACTAGTAGCCCATGAATGTCAAAAAACACGTTATTGGTCACAATCAGATATAGAACTAATGCAGATAGGAGCAAAAGCCTTAGCCACATCCCCCTACATTTTAGAAAGTTAAGTAAAACAGGGTAAATAATTAAAAGTTTGTAGTCAGAAATTTAGTTCTCAAATAAGGATTAAACTCCTTACTACGAACTCAATCTCAGTTTTGTTATATTACTTAAGGCTACTGAAACAATCTTAATTTACAAATTAGGTAGCTTGCTTGCGCGTAGCGGTATTACGTAGGCGCGAGACTAGCCGCAGGCTATTACGAATTACGAATTACGAATTACGAATTATTTAACTATGGATTTTCAGTTGGCACTATATCAAACCATAGCCCATCACATTGCTAACAGTCCTCAACAACGAATTACGTTTGCTGATTATATGGATATGGTGCTGTATCATCCAGAATATGGTTACTACTCCAGCAACACTATTAAAATTGGATTTAAAGGCGGAGATTTTTTCACCTCAGTCAGTCTTGGTAGTGACTTTGGTGATTTATTAGCAGTACAACTTCTGCAAATGTGGGTAATTTTAGGGCAACCTGTACCATTTTATTTAGTAGAAATGGGTGCAGGTCAAGGACTTTTGGCGTTGCATATTCTGGAATATATTCAGCAGCATCATCCAGATTTTTTTGCTGTATTACAGTATATAATTATTGAAAAATCACCGGGTTTACAACAAGAACAACAGCAACGCTTACAAAATTTTCCTGTCAATTGGCGTAGGTGGGATGAGATATCACCTAACTCGATTATTGGCTGTTTTTTCTCTAACGAATTAGTAGATGCACTGCCAGTACATCAGTTTATTTTAGAGTCTGGTGAACTGCAAGAAATTTATGTCACCATTTCAGCAGAAAAGATACCTCAAAACATCAATTCTCCCCTATCCCCCTTATCTCCGATACCATCCTTTACAGAAGTTACAGCCCCACCCTCTACACCCCGCCTAGGAGAATATTTTAATTTAGTCGGGATTGATTTCCATCAAAGTGGTTATGAAGACGGCTACCGCAGTGAAATTAATTTAGCAGCTTTAGACTGGTTGAGTATAGTAGCCGACCGCTTACAACGGGGGTATGTGCTAACAATTGATTATGGCTACCCTGCCAGTCGTTATTATCATCCCAGGCGATCGCAAGGAACACTCCAATGCTACTATCACCATCGTTATCACAATAACCCTTATGTTAATATTGGGCGGCAAGATATCACAGCCCATGTTGACTTTACAGCCTTGGAACGATGGGGTGAGGACTGTGGTTTAGAGACAGTAGGTTTTACTCAACAGGGTTTATTTTTGATGGCTTTAGGCTTAGGAAACCGTATTGCAGCCCTTTCCCATCAACAAATCCCCCTCTCTCAACTCCTACAGCGAAGAGAATCACTGCACCAACTAATTGATCCCACAGGACTAGGTAACTTTGGTGTATTAATTCAAAGCAAAGGACTATCCGAACCAGAAACTGCTCAACTACTAACAGGCTTAACTGTGCCACAGTGAAAATCAGAACAGTCAATATTCAACAATATCTGCTGCCCCACACCCTGCAAAAAATTAAAACTCTCTTTAAGAATGCCGTATTAGCCAGATATGGACTAGCATAACAGTGATTGCTATCAAGCCGAATCAACAATCGGAGTAATAATTATGTCTACTCATGACCTATTAATGCTAGTAACACTACTTAGCCCTGGTATCTTGTTATCAGTGATCATTATGGCGACTTTTGCGGCAGGAGGCTAATTACCTCACGACACCAGGGGAGTACAAAAGCTGATACAAAATAAATTAATAAAAGTGCATTCTTAAAGAGAGAGCATCCCAAATTTCCCCAACTCCAAACGGCTAGATAAAACCTCCGCGCTTCTGTGCGCCAACCTCCTGCCCCTCTGCGTTAAAAAAACGGATGCTCCTCCTCAAAAAAACTAAAATCTGATAAATTATCTCAACTGAGGATGGAATCGGGAGTAACAACTCCCTCACTGCTGACAATCCAAAACTGAAAACGCGATGTCTAATCATAGACTCGCCTATGGTCAACTAAAGGAACGTGAACAATGAAGGTGGCATTTCTGGGAACTGGACTAATGGGACTACCAATGGCCCAAAGATTGTTAGCAGCAAATATAGAGGTAATTGCTTACAACCGTACCCCAGAAAAACTAGTACCCCTGCAAGCCGCAGGGGCCGAAATCGTCACACATCCCCGTTATGCAATTCGGGAAGCTGAGTGTGTCATTCTCATGTTGACAAACGCCGCAGCAATTTATCATGTCCTACTGTCGGACACCTCTTGGCGGACTTTGGCAGGGCGTACTATCATCCAAATGGGAACAATTACCCCAACCCAAAGCCAGGAAATTCGAGATTCCATAGTTGGAGGTGGTGGTGAATACATAGAAGCACCAGTATTGGGTAGTATACCCGAAGCCAAAGCAGGGACGCTAACAGTCATGGTAGGAGCGCAACCACATCAATTTGAACGAAACTTAGATTTACTGAAAAATTTTGGTTCAGAACCTGTACTCATCGGCCCTGTGGGGACAGCATCTGCACTGAAATTAGCCTTAAATCAACTCATTGGTTCATTAACTACTAGCTTTGCCCTCAGTTTAGCTTTTGTCCAGCGTCAAGGCATTGACGTGGATAAGTTTATGCAAGTCTTACGGGAAAGCGCGCTGTATGCCCCCACCTTCGATAAAAAACTACCGCGTATGTTAGAAGGGAATTATAGCAATCCTAATTTTCCCACCAAACACTTGCTCAAAGATACAGATTTATTTATTTCGGAAGCTCAATCTCTAGGTTTGGATCTTAGTAGCATTGAAAATGTGCAGAAAATTTTGCAAACAGCCATGAAAATGTCCTTTGCTAATGATGATTATTCTGCCCTATTTTCTGTGATTAGAGATTGGGGAGAGGTGAGTGGAGGTTAATCTACAGGGAGCATCTCAGCATCAAATCTCTTGAAAAGGAATCAATGCTTCCTGTAGTGCTGAAGGTATGGGAGTTGGTACAAGTTTGTTGTCATGTCGGCGCATACAAGCTATTTCCTGCTCACCACGGGCTACTATTTCCTCACCTACATCTGTGAGTCGCCAGTATTCAAACAGCATGGGAACTCGATTTTGCTTGAGTGTTCCCAAACGCATCCGAATAGCAATTTTGTCAAAGGCGAAAAGTTCAGCAAAATACTCACACGATACCCGAACGGTAATCAAAGCTAAATCCTGTGATAGTTCTGCCAATACTTCTGGCGCAAGTTCCCGCAGAAACATTTCTCGACAACGCCCCTGCCAACGCACATGATTAGCATAATATACATTACCAACTAAATTAGTTTCCTCAAAGCTGACTATGTGCAGGTATTCATAAGCACGCTTTTCTGATTGCAAATGGGAACTATTCATATAAGTAGCTTGGCGTTAAAAATTGTCGTCGGGATAAGGCAGGGGGCGGGGGGCAGGGAGACAAGGGAGACAAGGGAGACAAGGGAGACAAGGGAGAGAAGGTAGACAAGGGGCAGGGGAGCAGGGGAGCAGGGGAGCAAAAGCAGAAAAACTATTGAATTTTGAATTTTGAATTTTGAATTTTGAATTGATACGCCCAATGCCCAATGCCCCATGCCCAATGCCCTATTCAATTTCTCAATAGCCTCTGACTAGAAAGAATCGCTATGATTAATGGGTTGTCAATGCCACGTAGATAAGTGGCAAATGTGACAATTAACAGAGAACCTGCATTTAAAGATACCCAACCTTGAGTATTTACCGATGATAAGGACAGTGGTGTATTAACCATAGACCCCGCTTTCTGCAAACATTCAATAGCAGTCCAAACACGGGTAGCGGCGGTATTTTGGTCTTCATTACCTGCTTTGACGATCGCCTGTGATAATAAAAAGTGTTCACTACCTAATAAGGTTTGCCAGTCATTACTGGTTCTCTCTACCACAAATTCCAGATCACAACTCACTTTAACATCACTAGCGATCGCTAAAGTTAAGTTGCCTGCATGGGCTGCTGAGACAGTTAGTTTACTTAACACTTCTGGCTTACCGTCAGGTCTTCTGAAGATGGGTAAATTTACACCAATCGCTTGTTCAATTGTATGATCAGCTAGGGCAGTACCAGGGCGTAGTCCATTGCTGTTAACTCGCCGTTGTCTTTGGGGCTGTCTCTCTAGGGCAACCCGGAAATCTAATCCGGGAAAAAATGCTGAAATTTGACGCTCTAGATAAGGAATTAACAGCGTTTCTACCCAAGGCTTTTGAGATACTTGTTGCTGGACAACTTTGAGTTGTAAACCTTGCCATTGTTCTAGTAATACACCCTCTGCTGTCATCACTTGCAGATCATAAATAAATGTATGATCAAAATGCGATCGCTCCTGTGCAAATACATAGCGCACACCTGATGTTTGTGTTGCAAAAATTACTAATTTCTCAACTCCCACAGGTAAAATTGTCGCATGGGGAATACAAGCTTGTAGAGCATGAATAGCCGTATCCCTAGCCCCAGCATCACCCAATACTAATTCTCCTGGTAAATAGAGACTAAACCAACTCGTGTTGGTAGGTGGTGTAATTTCTGCAATACATTCTTTTGCCCGTAGATGTCCATAACTCCCTAAACGCTGAAATCTGCCGCTTTGAAACAGAATATCACCGTAAAGATCCTGTGTGGGATTGAGAGTTTGCAGGGGGGTGTCGGGGGGTAGGGGGGTAGGGGGAGACAAGGGGGACAAGGGGGACAAGGGAGACGAGCT
>JBODRP010000007.1:0-50218 GCA_050633005.1 Trichormus sp.
GCCTTTAAACGATTTGCTTTAGTAACATCAACAGTAGATTTTAATGAAGAGTTTATAGCTATAACTGAGCAATTATCTAAATATAATTTATGTGGTATTTCTTTACTCCAATTAATAATACTTACATGAACACTAGCTTCACCAGACCAAGGTTGACTAGAGATAGCATCATGAATGTGTCCTTCATGACTCACAATGTAATCTAAAGCAGCCTCTCTATTTTTACCTTGACAGATTGAGTTAGTTGCTACTAATCCTGCTCTGCCATGTACTTTTAATTGTGAATGGGCTAATCGAAACCAATAACAAGCAATATCTATTTGTTGGTTACTAACTTCCTGGAATGTTTTAAAAATATTTTCAGTGTAATCGTCCCCTAACTCCTTCCTAATTCTATGCCCACCTAAAAACGGTGGATTTCCAATAATTGCATCAGCCTTCACCCATTCATGAAATAGCGCATCCTGACAAACAATATTGTTATCCAAACTATCCAAAGGTAAAGCAGGCTCAGTCAAGTTTAAATTATCAATCGCAATCTTCCGCGCAATCATCAGCGTCACCCTAGCCAATTCCACCGCAAAAGGATTTGTATCCATACCAAAAAAATTCAATGGCGTAACAAATCCCATTTGCATTTGCTTATCTTCCGACTTCCGACGCTGAGAAATCTTATCAAGCAATAACATTTCTATCCGCTTGAGTTCTTGATAAGCAATGTAGAGAAAATTCCCCGAACCACAAGCAGGATCAAGTACGCGATAACTTTGTAATTCTAATTGCAACCTTGATAATTCACCAATTGTATTAGCCGCCTCTATTCTCTCTTCCCAATAACGGCTAATTGTCGGACGCACAATTTTCATAATGTCCGCTTCTGAGGTGTAATGAATACCTCGCGCATGACGTTCTATTGTATCTATCGTGCTTTCAAATAAATTACCAAAAATAGCGGGACGTACTTGACTCCAATTTTCCTTAGCTGACAACTCCAAAAAACTTAATTCGTCTTTAGTTAATTCAATCGGATGAATAACCAAAAATAACCCACCATTAAAATAATCTACTCCTTGATAACGACCAGCAGGTGTCATTCCTGGCTGATTCATTTCCCGAAATAACCCACCTAAAACATCATAAGAACTCGCCCCATTGATACAATCTTCAACACAAGAAATAAACATATCACGGGGTAAAAGCTGTCTATCTTCTGCAAACATCGCTAACACACATTGCAAAATAAATCGCTGTGCTGTTAACTTAGCAATTCCGCGTTTTTCCAACTCCAGCAGCAACTCCCCCATACGACGCGCCGCCCGTTCTGTCACTTCCACCTGATTGTTACGGAAAATAGGAGTTTTTTCCCCTAATTCCATAAATCCAAATGCTCCAGCCCTTTCTGGTAGCTGCTCAAGAGGAATTACATCAACAGGTGTATCTAATTGGATATCAAAATCGAAAATCCAAAACTCATCAAAATTGCACAGAATCACATATTTAGGACGTTGTGGTACTAACCGCGTCCAATAGTCAAAAGCTTGAGAATAATGCTTACTTAAATCCTCCCCCCGCTTTTTCATTTCAATTAAAACGCGAGGTTTCCACACCAAATCAGCAAAACCCGTTTTACCCTTCTTGCTACCTTTTTTAATTGCTTCCTCGTAACTAGCTCCCGCTTCTAATGCACCTTCATGACCAAAAGCCCGAAAAAAGCGGTCTAAAAAAGTTTGTGCTTCTTTCTTTTCTTGTCCTGTGATGTGCTGTTGACAAAAACTAACAAATTTATTCAGGCTTTCAGGTGTTGCTTTTACCATTTGTTTAGGGGATTAGTCTACGCATTTGTAACTATTCCCATGTTATAAATTCATCTCTTCCAATGGTAAAAAAAATCTACATAATTAATTGATTTAACTAGCTTTCGCTTCCTCATCTGATAACTGTGCCACTGCCGCTAGTCTATCCGCCGCCGCTTGCACTACCAGAGCCACTTGACTTAGAGGCATATGCTTGATTTGTCGTAAAATTAAATTTAAGTCAGAAATTTCTTGTATTGGTTTACCTTCCAAACAACAGAGTAACTCTTCCATTGTGTAGCCTGCTTTAGCGGCGATTTGAGCCAGATTTTCTGTATCTGGCACTTTTACGCCCTTCTCCCACATCTGAACCGCAGTCGCAGAAACTCCCAGCGATTTACCAAAGGCTCGCTGACTCAACGAACCACGAGCCGATTTAATGATTTCAATCAGTTTTTGTCTGCTTTCAACGTTCACTGCTTTTATGGCTAGTCAACTGTATTTACAAATTTAGTTGTAACACTATCTGTTGACATTTTGATTGACAGAGTTTGGTTTTAGCTGTAAAGTATATAATCTAAGTTTTAATATTGCAACTAAAGTAATAGATAAAGTTACTCTAAAGTAAGTAGTCTTGAGCGCGAATTAATGTTTCAAGGCTGCAATGCCAGTGCGTGTAATCAGAACAGGTGCATCATGTCTCGCAAGTTACGCAGAATTAATCAATATCGCCGTAAAAATAAAAATTTAATTGGAGCTAATAAAATTAAACCACAAAAGTGGTGCATATCTCACACTGAAGCACAAGCAGCTTTAAATGCTCAAGGTTATAACGTCAAACAAATTAAGAAAATCTATTGTCTGAAACATCAAGTTTGTATATCTTTTTGGGATATTAAAGGCAATATATGCAGCAGCTTTTTTAGTTACCGAATTTTTCTCCGTTGGCAAAAGGAAGTAGAAGGTTTAATATCTAACTGTCAAATGATGAAGGAATGGCAGAGGTTAAATTATCTCTTGAAATATGAATTTGCCTATTACCAATATTCTCAAGAGATGGAAGAAGAACTACAAGCAGCATTAGAAAACCGTATGAAATTCTTAACAACAAAAGAACCACAAGCAGTTTAGAAATTCAAAGTTAGTAGAGAAAACTTTAGTTCTCAAAGAAGGACTAAAGTCCTTACTACGAAATTAAGTTAGGTAAGTTATACTGATATACCAAAGATTTCATCAACGGTAATTGTGACATCAGGAAAGCCACGAATTACTAAAGTTTCTCCACGAGTAAATTTCTGTATTTGCTGATATCCGGTGACAGTTGGTTGTTGATAAACTTCAATAGTTTGTTCGTTAATATCTATTAACCAAACTACAATTATATTTGCAATTGCATATAAGGGAATCTTGACTTCTCTATCAAACTGAATTGTAGAATCAGCGACTTCTATTAATAAGAAAATATCCTGTGGTTGGGGATGTGCATTTTCATAAAAATCATCACGGGGTTTGATTAAGGCTACATCTGGCTGAGGTTCGGAACTATCATCCAGTTCTACAGGATTTTGAACTGCAACTATTACACGTTTTCCTAATAACTGTATTAATAAATTATTCAAACGATTAACACAAGCTGCGTGTTTTGTTCCAATAGGTGACATCTCAATAATTTCTCCTCGTATCAGTTGCACCCGATCATCTGCCGTCAGGATTCCCGACTCAATCATTTTATGATATTGGTCTACTGTAAATTTTCGTCTTAATAACTGCACAGTCATAACTACCTCTACTGTCTCTTTTATCTTCATTATGGAACAAGTCTTACAGAGAAATTATGATCACCAAAGTTTGCACTTATTCAAATACAAAAATGGGTAGAGCGATCGCCCCACCCAATTTATAATCAATATTTACTAAAACCCTTAATTCGTACCAGAAGCCGCTAACTCTGCTAATCTTTCCTGCTGATCTTGAGAAATACAAGATTGGATGAGTGATTCTATATCTCCTTCCAAAACAGGGTTAAGGGAGAAGTTTTGACCTAAACGGTGATCGGTGGCACGGTTATCTTTATAGTTATAAGTGCGGATTTTTTCTGAACGTGATCCTGTACCAACTTGCGATCGCCGCATCGAAGTTACTTCTTCTTGCTGTTCCCGTAACTTCATTTCATACAGTTTCGCCCGCAGAATTTGCATTGCCCGTTCTTTGTTTTGCAACTGGCTGCGTTCTTCTGTACAAAAAATGCGGATTCCTGTTGGTTTGTGCATCAAGTCAACCGCAGTTTCCACCTTGTTGACGTTTTGTCCACCCGCACCACCGGAGCGTGCTGTGGTCATTTCAATATCTTTCGGGTCAATGTGAACTTCTACATCATCGACCTCTGGCATAATTGCGACTGTAGCCGTGGAGGTGTGAACCCTTCCCCCAGCTTCCGTGGCCGGTACGCGCTGCACTCGATGAACACCAGCTTCAAATTTCAGCTTACTGTAAACGCTCTCGCCTTGAATTTCCAGGATCACTTCTTTAAAGCCGCCCATTTCACCCAGAGACTCACTCACCAACTTGACTCGCCAACCTTGAGTATCAGCATAGCGAGAATACATCCGCAGTAAATCTCCCGCCCAGATACTTGCTTCGTCACCACCAGTCCCAGCCCGAATTTCCAACATGATGTTTTTATCATCATTGGGGTCGCGGGGCAGTAGCAACACCTTCAAGCGGGTTTCTAAATATTCTATTTTCTCATCTAATTCTTTTACTTCCAAAGCTGCCATTTCTTGCAACTCAGGATCGCTGTTTGCCTCTTTGAGTACCTGACGCGCCCCGACTAATTCTTCTTGTGCTGTTTTCCAAGTGTCGTAAGTATTAACGACTTCTTCCAAGGAAGAACGAGACTTAGCAATTTTTTGATACTCATCAGGATTTTGAGCAGTATCAGGGTCAGCTAGGCGACGAGTCAATTCATTGAAGGTTTGTTCAACGGATCTCAGTTTCTCCAGTAAGTATGTTTCAGCCATATCAGTGCAACGCTCCTTAAAAAATAACAAGTTGGCTCAGGCATTAAATGACAATCGACCCAGCATTTGCAGGGTCGTCGTTAACAGCAGAGCCAACCAGCTACTTTTTCTTTTTGTCGCCTTGACTGCTAGACATACCGTATTTGCGAAGGAATCTTTCCACGCGTCCTTCGGTGTCAATAATCTTCTGAGTACCAGTGTAAAAAGGGTGGTTTCCAGACCAAACATCTACGTGTAATTCGGGTTTGGTAGAACCAACAGTCATCACAACTTGACCGTTGCAATATACTTTTGCTTCTGGATACCACTGGGGATGAATATCAGGTTTAGCCATTGTTCCTTTTGTGGTGAATCTATATAAATTATAACTTTTTGCTTGTATTTAGGTACTAGGTTTTGGGGACTGGGGACTGGGGACTAGGTATTTGAAATTTTTCCCAATACCCACTACCCAATTCCCGATACCCAATTCCCTAACGTTTGGAGTATTGAGGAGCTTTACGAGCTTTGTGTAGACCATATTTTTTCCGTTCTTTTGCTCGTGGGTCACGAGTCAAGTAACCTTCAACCTTGAGAGGTGGACGGTTTTCGGGGTCTAGTTGGCATAAAGCACGGGCTACTCCCAAACGTACAGAATCAGCTTGTCCAGTTAAGCCGCCGCCTTCTGCTTTAACTAAAATATCGTATTCGTTTTCTAGTCCCAAGGTTTCTAGAGGAGCTTTGATGACTCCCAAATAATTCGCATTGAATTGGAAGTACAAGTCTCCAGGTTTACCATTGACAGTCAATTGACCAGTACCGGGAACTAAGCGTACCCGTGCTACTGCGGATTTCCGGCGACCAGTCCCCCAATACACGGCGCGGCCGCTATTTGCTTCTGCTACTACCATTAACTTTCTGCTCCGGGAATTGTATTGATGTTGAGTTCTTTGGGTTTTTGGGCTGTGTGGGGATGTGTAGGCCCAGCGTAGACTTTTAGTTTAGTAAATAACTGCTTACCCAAGCTATTTTTAGGTAACATACCTTTAACAGCGTGTTCTACAATTCTTTCTGGTAAACGCTGTTGCAGTTTAGCGAAGGTTTCAGTTTTCATCCCACCAGGGCGGCCAGAGTGACGACGGTAAAGTTTCTGAGTGCGTTTTTTACCTGTAACTGCTACTTTTTCCGCATTCACGACAATTACAAAGTCGCCTGTATCTAGGTGAGGAGTATAGCAAGCCTTGTTTTTACCTCTCAAAACCATTGCGATTTCAGTGGCGAGGCGACCGAGACGTTTATCTGTGGCATCTACTACGTACCACTCGCGCTCAAGAGAGTCTTGAGGAGGAAGGTAGGTTTTAGTCATTTTTAATTGATCCTTTGTCATTTTTGTTTGAGTCAATAATTATCGGGCATTGGGGAGGCAGTGCGTTGCGGAGGTTTCCTCCGTTGTAGCAACTGCCGTCATTGGGGTAAAATCTAACTTGTTTCCTCTACTCCCAGTTCCTAGTCCCTAAATTAAATACTCTTAACTAATCACTAACTTTGGCATGGTGTCATACCAAACATCAGGGGAAAAGGGAAAGTCAGGGTAGCCGACTCGCAATAAACATAAGCCTTGCGGGGGTGCGGCATATTTGACTTCTTGGCGGCGTTGCTCTTTCCAGATGTCGGTGAAACTAGCGAGGGTTCTTTGTCCAGAACCTACCTGTGCTAGCATCCCTACTAACAACCGCACCATGCCATATAAAAATCCATCTGCTTGAATTTCAATATGGATAAACGACCCTTGACGATGACACTCTACTGCTTGCACTTCTACCCAGGAATGCGATCGCTTTGACCCGGCTCGATGAAAAGCTGCTAAGTCATGCTTTCCCAAAAGTGGTTTTAAGGCTGCTTGCATGAGTAATTCATCTAGGGGCGGATGATAATAATGCCAACTGAAGGGTTTAACAAACAAGTTGGGACAACCTTCAGTATAGATGGTGTAGCGATACCGCCGATACGCGGCACTAAAACGAGCGTGCCAACGGTCACTAACACCAGCTGAAGCCCTGATTAATATATCGTCGGGCAAATAACTATTTAAAATTGCTGCCCACCTATGTGCCGGGATCAAACTTGCTGCATCAAAATGGGCTACTTGCGCCGCCGCGTGGACTCCGCTATCCGTGCGTCCTGCACCGTGGAGTGTCACATGATGTCCTACTATACTAGCGATCGCCTTTTCAATTTCTTCTTGCACTGTACGGTGCTGCTTTTGCCGTTGCCAACCATGAAAATGAGTGCCTAAGTATTGAATTACTAAGGCGACTCGCTGAGTTGGTGCTGGCTGGTGGCTCGCTAACATAGGATTTTGGTAAATAAAAAGACAAAAGGCAAAAAATTTTTACTTTTTACTTTTTACTTTTTACTTTTTACTTCCCTAGACTAGTTCAATAATTGCCATTTCCGCATTATCTCCCCGGCGAGGCATGGTATGGAGAATGCGGGTGTAACCACCTTGACGATTGGCGTAACGTGTGGGTGCTTGCTCAAATAGAGCATGAACTAGCTGTTTGTCGTAGATATAACCTAAAGCTTGACGACGTGCTGCTAATGAGCCGTCTTTAGCTAGAGTAATCATTTTTTCTACTTCAGCGCGCAAAACTTTAGCACGGATTAAAGTAGTGGTAATCTTACCATGACGAATCAGTTCAGTGGTGAGCGATCGCAATAACGCACGACGCTGGTCAGCTGGTTTACTTAGTTTTTTAACCCGGCAACGGTGACGCATAAAAATCTACTGTGAAATTATGAACGACGGTTTTGTTTTAGCTGTGTTTAGAACTTCTTTCTTGGGGCAAGGTAATACCTAGGCGGCGTTGCAAAGCTTCCACGACCTCTTCGGCTGACTTTTGACCGAAGTTTTTAATCTCTAACAAGTCTTCTTGTGTGAAATCTAATAAGTCTGCCACGGAGTTCACCTGCGCCCGCTTGAGACAGTTGTAAGCCCGCACTGAAAGTTGTAATTCTTCAATGGGGATTTGAGCTGTTGGGTCATCGGGAATCTCAGAACTTGTATCTGTTGGTTCTAGCGAGATATCTTTCAAGGGGTTGAATAGGTCTACCAAAATCCCAGCAGCTGAAGATAGTGCTTCTTGGGGTGAAAGACCACCATTTGTCCAAACTTCTATCAGTAGTCTGTCTTTGGTAATTGAACCGTCCCCACGGGCTTCTTCAACGCTATAGTTAACTTTTCGCACTGGCATAAATACCGAGTCAATTTGCAAAAAGTCTAAGGATGTAGCTTCCTCCCGTCCTCTTTCTACGGTGCGGTAGCCTTTACCTCTCTCAATCCGAAATTCCATTTCCAGTTTGCCCCCTTCGGCAATGGTGGCTATATACTGGGTAGGATCAATGACTTCAACTTCACTAGGCAAGTCAAAATGTGCCGATGTCACTGTTGCTGGGCCGTTCACTAGTAATCGGCCAATCTGGGGTTGAGAGGAGTAACTTTTGAGAATCACTTCCTTCATTCGCATCAGGATCTCTAGCACATCTTCCCGCACACCCGGAACTGTAGCAAACTCGTGTGTCACCCCGGCAATTCTGACTGCTGTAACGGCTGTTCCTTCTAAATTTGACAGTAAAACTCGCCGTAGGGCGTTACCAACTGTTGTCCCTTGGCCACGTTCTAGCGGTTCTAAGATAAACTTACTGTAATGACTCCGACTTTCTTCTGTATTCGACTCTACACATTCAATTTGAAATTGCGCCACGGAGTAGCCTCCCTTATTTAAGGTGCTGCTAGCAGGCAAAAAGATTGCCTCTGGAATTTAATTTATTGCCTTTAGCTGGCTAGCGGTGGATCAAACTGCCAACTTCTCAGGTTAGTAATGTTTTATCCGCCTATCTAGCTTACAGGCCTTGATTATAGTGTTGGGTGATTTTAACTCTAGCAGCCCTCCCCAATGGAAGAGCTGATGTCCTTTGTGTCACCCCAGCTTTGGGAAATTTTTAGCTATCACCCTGCTTGATAGGTTTTGAACTCAACTTACCAGCAGTAATTGCAGGTGACTTTTGTGGCTAAAACTGGCCAAGAGTTGTGTGTTTACACTCGGCGGCGTTTGGGTGGACGGCAACCATTATGAGGAATTGGTGTAATATCCCGAATTAGTGTAATTTCCAATCCTGCTCCTTGAAGAGCGCGAATTGCAGTTTCTCGCCCTGCACCTGGGCCACTTACCATGACCTCAATTTGGCGCATTCCTTGGTCTATGGCTCTGCGGGCAGCACTTTCAGCAGCTGTTTGGGCTGCAAAAGGTGTTCCCTTTTTTGCACCTTTAAAACCACTAGAACCAGCACTTGCCCAGGAGATCACGTCTCCGTTTTGATCGGTGATAGTGACAATGCTATTGTTGAAAGTAGACTGGATGTAGGCCATCCCATTGGGGACGTTACGCTTTTGTTTCTTACTCCCAGATTTTTTAGTCGGTTGTCTTGCCATATTTGTTCAATTAATTTAAAGGAAAACTTGCTGCATTTAGCAAGCATAGGAAAATTACTTACCAGGAGCTTTCTTCTTACCAGCTACTGTCTGCCTTCTACCCCGACGGGTTCTAGCATTGGTGCGAGTCCTTTGTCCTCTGACTGGTAAGCCCATGCGATGACGACGACCTCTATAAGTACCGATGTCAACCAATCGCTTGATGTTCATTGCTTCCCAGCGTCGCAAATCCCCTTCAACTTGATAGTTGCTTTCTATTTCTGCGCGCAAGGCGGCGACATCAGCATCGCTTAATTCTTTCACACGAGTATCAGGATTAACCCCTGTTGCCGCTAGAATTTCTTGCGACCTGGTTAATCCAATTCCGTAAATATAGGTTAGACCAATCTCAACGCGTTTATCGCGTGGCAGGTCTACTCCGGCAATACGTGCCACAATTCATCTCTCCCTATTTTTATTGCGATTTTGATGGAAAAACGCGGTTTACACGTTTATACTTTGTTCAGTGATGATCTTTTGTTGCAGACCACTGTTCAGTGATTAAGAAGCCTATCCTTGGCGTTGTTTATGTTTGGGGTTGACGCAAATCACCATGACGCGACCACGACGTTTGATCACGTTACATTTTTCACAGATTTTTTTGACCGAGGCTCTAACTTTCATGCCTTTTGTAAATGACTCCAAATATTAAATTATAGCATTTCTAGGAAATTTTATGCAATTAAGTAAATGGGTAACACCCAAATAAATTGTTTTGTGGTAGACTTCCATACATATATCTACTTTTTCCGCAGGCGATAAGTAATTCTGCCTTTTGTGAGGTCATAAGGAGTTAGTTCCACTTTGACGCGATCGCCAGGCAAAATCTTGATATAGTTGCGCCTGATTTTCCCAGAGATATGTGCTAAAACATTAAATCCATTGTCCAAATCAACCCGAAACATCGCATTTGGTAATGATTCGGTGACTGTACCTTCCATTTCAATCAAATCTTGCTTAGACAAGTTTTTCCCTCAATTCAACAGTTTTTTTGCTCGGTTGCAGTACTCCTCTGCAAGAGAACATAATTAGAGAAATATATCAACAGTTTCTTAATATATCTTATCTAAAATTGTCTAGCATTCTGAATAATAAGGGAGTAGTGGTTTGGGAATTTTTGACCGCCTACCCCCTAGCTACAGTCTATGAAGCTACTACAGTTTGTAATTCAATAGTGACTTCTGCTTGGGATTGGTCGCCATTGACAGTGAGGAGTTTATGGCGATCGCGGTAATAATCAATTAATGGTGCAGTTTCGTTGCGGTAAACTTCTAGACGGCGACGAATTACTTCTTCGCTATCGTCTTTACGCCCTCTAGCTAGTAAGCGTTCTACTACAACTGCATCTGGTGCATCTAAATTGACTACTTTTTCGCCACCTTGACCAGTTTCTTGCAACAATTCCTCTAAAAAAGCTGCTTGTGTCACTTTGCGGGGAAAACCGTCTAAAATCCAGCCAGATTTGGCATCTTGTTGGCCTAGACGTTCCGCCACTAGGTCTTGTACCAGCTGGTCAGGTACTAACTCACCGCTATCTACATAGCTTTGAGCCTTAATGCCTAAAGGAGTTTGCTCTTTCATGGCTTGCCTCAATATTTCCCCAGTGGAAATATGAGGAATATGTAAATGTTCAGCCAAAATTTGAGCTTGAGTTCCTTTACCTGCTCCAGGCGGTCCCAAGAAGATTAATCGCGTCACTATTGCTTCACCATTCCTTCATATCGCTGAGAAATTACATAGGTTTGGACTTGTTTGGCAGTATCGATTGCCACCCCAACCAGAATCAGCAAAGATGTAGCACCTAGTCCTTTGAAGGTTGGCACTTTCAAAGCACTTTCTACAGCTGTGGGAATAATGGCAACCAAGCCCAAAAAGATAGCACCTAAAAATGTGAGTCGGTTAATAACCCGCTCAATATACTCACTTGTAGCTTTTCCTGGACGAATCCCCGGAATACTAGAACCCATTTTTTTCAAGTTCTGCGCTACATCAACTGGGTTAACAATTAATGAAGAGTAGAAGTAGCTAAAGAAAACAATTGATGTTAAATAGACAAGAGCGTAGACCCAAGGCGCAGAACCACCAGGACTCAAATAGGTGTTGACAATATTTGCCAGATCAGGATTTTTTGTAAAGTTGGCAATTAACAGAGGCAAACTGAGAATGGCGGCCGCGAAAATAATCGGCATTACGCCCCCAGAATTTAAACGCAGGGGTAAGTAGCTACGTTGTTCTGCTAATACTCTTCTACCAACCTGACGACGGGCGGAAATAATCGGGATGCGACGGATGCCTTCCTGAACGAAGACAATACCCACAATGGTAGCCAGGAAGACTAACACCAAGACAATTACCCGTCCAACTATTTCTCTACCACCAACTTGCACTAAGTCAATGGTGTCACCTAAAGATTTCGGTAAGGAAGCGACAATGTTGACAAAAATCAACAAAGATGCGCCATTGCCAATACCTCGTTCTGTGATCAGTTCTGAAGCCCACATGACAAACATAGAACCAGCTGTCAGGGCGATCGCGGTTTCTGCTACAAATATAGTCCCGGGATTTAAAGCAAACTGTTGGAGAAACAAAGCCGAGAAAGCTACACTTTGAATAATTGCCCAACCCAGTGCCACGTAGCGAGTGATTTGGGAAATTTTCCGCCGACCAGCTTCCCCTTCATTTTTCTGTAAATTTTCTAAAGATGGAATGGCTGCCGTCAGCAATTGGATAATAATGGACGCATTAATAAAGGGCAGAATCCCTAAAGCAAAGACTCCTAAAGTGGAAAGTCCCCGACCAGAGAAAATATCCAACAAACCGAATATAGAATTATTGCCCGATATAGCTTCAGCGAACCTACTTCTATCTATTCCTGGTACGGGTAAAAATATACCCAGGCGAACCAAAATTAAAATACCGACAGTGACAAGCAGCCTACCTCTGAGTCCAGCTGCTTGTGCCATCTGCATAAAAGTTTCTTGAGCCGTTGGGGCTTTATCTCGACTGATCATAGAGTGCTACCTTTATCATGAACCAGACGCTGGAAGCAAGTTGGCTAGTATTTTAAGTAAGTGCGCTATTCTGGCTCAACCTAAAATTTCACAACTCCCTCCAGCTGCTTCAATTTTGCTCCGAGCTTGTCCTGTAAAAGCTGCCGCTTTCACTGTAAGTGCAACCCCTAACTCTCCATTACCCAAAACTTTCAATGGGCCTTTGGTAGCAGTAAGAATACCTGCTGCTTTTAAGGATTCCAATGTTACTTCTGTATTGGCAGGAAGAGAGGCTAGCTTCTCTACATTAATCGTAGTGTAAATTTTCCGATTAACTAAAGGAAAGCCCTTGAGTTTGGGTATGCGGCGGTACAATGGCTGTTGACCCCCTTCAAAACCTGGTCTGGTGCTGCTACCAGAACGGGCTTTTTGACCTCTCATACCTGCGCCGGCACTTGCACCTTGCCCAGCAGCAATACCTCTACCGACACGGCGGCCACGTTTTTTAGAGCCTTTTTGGGGCTTTAGATCGTTGAGTCTCATGGTGTAATTGATACCAGTTTACACAAACATTTTGTCACACTAGCTCTACTGAACGTAGAGTTTTTCAATACCAATGCCTCGGTCTTCAGCGACTTCGGTCAAGGTACGCAGGGTAGATAAGGCGTTGACTGCGGCTCTAGCATTGTTGAGTGGGTTGTTTGACCCTAGTTGTTTTGCTAGAACATTACGGACTCCGGCTAATTCCAAAACTGTGCGGACAGCACCACCAGCAATTACCCCAGTACCAGGGGCGGCTGGACGCATGATCACTTTCGCTCCGCCACCTACACCATCAATAGGGTGAGGAATCGAGTTAGATTTGGTGATGGGGATATCAATCAGGTGCTTTTTGCCATCAGCAACGCCTTTTTTTACAGCACCAATGACATCAGAGGCTTTCCCTACTCCTACACCAACTTGACCGCGTTCATTACCAACGACCACAATGGCACGGAAGCTCAGTTTTTTACCACCTTTAACTACCTTACTCACCCGACGAATTTGGATGACCCGTTCTTGCCAGTTGGTTTCTTCTTTTTTTGCGCGATTAGCTTTACGACGACCAGTTGCCATAATCTATGCTCTCTATTTAGTCAATAGTCAATAGTCAATAGTCAATAGTCAATAGTCACTTACTTTTGACTTTTGACCTGAGACTGTTGACAGTTTAAAAATCTAAACCTGCTTCGCGTGCGGCTTCCGCTAGGGCTTGAATGCGACCATGATATAAGTTACCACCACGGTCAAAGACGACTTTGGTGATGCCCTTTTCTAGCGATCGCACGGCAATTAATTTACCAACTTTTGCTGATGCTTCACAGGTAGCACCTGAAGCTAAACTGGATTTCAAATCTGCTTCTAGTGTTGATGCTGCTGCTAAAGTTTGATGCTGAGTATCATCAATTACTTGAGCATAAATATGCTCATTTGAGCGGAATACGGCTAACCGTGGGCGTTCTGGTGAGCCTTTAACTTTACCACGAATGCGTCTGTGACGACGCTGTTTTGATTCCCTACGAGTAAGTTTCATAGCTTATTTCTTACCTTTACCTCCGGTCTTACCAGCTTTACGTCTCACCGCTTCGCCTGCATAACGAATACCTTTACCCTTATAAGGTTCTGGTGGACGAACGGCACGGATTTTAGCTGCTGTATTACCGACAATTTCTTTGTCATAACCACTAACAATTACGTTGGTGTTATTTTCGACAGCAAACTGAATCCCTTCTGGTGGTTCAATTTGGACTTGATGGCTATAACCCATGTTCAGCACTAGGTTACGCCCTTGCACTTGCGCCCGATAACCCACACCTTGGATTTCTAAGCGTCTTTGAAAACCTTGGGATACTCCCTCGACCATGTTAGCGACTAAAGTCCGGCTTAAACCGTGCATTTGTCTGGAGGTACGAGAGTCATCCTTGCGAGTTACTTGTAAGATTTCTCCCTCTTGAGAAACTATGACATTGGTGGGTAAATTGCGGGAAAGTTCACCTTTTGGGCCTTTGACAGCAATTTTTGTACCATCAATAGTCACTTGTACTTTGGAAGGAACAGTAATTGGACGTTTACCAATACGAGACATGACTTTTTGACCTTTATTATTCGTCTATAGTCTGTAGTCAATAGGTTGACTGTTGACTGTTGACAACTACCAGACGTAGCAGAGGATTTCACCACCTAGGTTCTGACGACGCGCTTCGCGGTCAGTCATAATTCCACTGGAGGTGGAAATGATGGCAATACCAATACCGCCTAGTACCCTTGGTAATTCTTTTCTGTTGGAGTAAACCCGTAAACCTGGTTTACTCACGCGCTTGAGTGCAGTAATCAGGGGTTGACGATTTTTACCTTTGTATTTCAGAGAAATTACTAGGTTGCGTTTTACGCCTTCTCCCTCTTCTGTGTATTCAGTAATAAAACCTTCTTCCTGTAGTACTTTAGCAATACTACGCGTCATTTTTGTGGCAGGTACTTGTGTAGTTTGATGCCTTGCCATATTGGCATTGCGGATGCGCGTCAGCATATCTGCAATTGTGTCGTTAGCCGCCATCGTTCCCTCTTTAGATGAACTTATTGATCGCGAAAGGGCATTCCAAATTCTTTAAGTAAAGCGCGGCCCTCTTCGTCGGTTTTCGCTGTGGTGATAATGGAAATATCTAAACCACGGATTTGATCGATGCTGTCATACTCGACTTCTGGAAAGATTAGCTGTTCTCTTACGCCGAGAGTATAGTTACCGCGACCGTCGAAGCTTTTGGGGCTGATGCCGCGAAAGTCTCTAATTCTAGGGAGTGATAGGCTAATCAATCGGTCGAGAAAAGCATACATTCTCTCGCCTCTGAGAGTTACCATGATGCCAACAGGCATACCTTGACGAATTTTAAAGCCAGCGATCGCTTTTTTGGCTCTAGTGACTACTGGTTTTTGTCCAGTAATGACCGCAATTTCGGTTAAGGATGCTTCTAGTGCTTTGGCATTTTGCGCCGCTTCCCCTAGACCTCGGTTGACAGTAACTTTCACCAATTTTGGCACTTGATGAACGTTAGTGTACTGAAACTGATTGGTCAGTTTAGGGACAATGGTTTCTTGATATAAGCTTTTGAGTCTTTGTGTCGCCATAGTTTTTTGTCCTGATTTTCCCTGGTCTTGGTCAGGGAAACTGATTTTCAATTCAAAGTTCAAAATTCAAAATTCAACAATTTATTTGCGAGTTTTTCCTTTTGACTTTTGCTTTTTATCTAGCTATCAAGAATTTCACCAGTTTTCTTGAGTTTTCTGACCTTTTTACCTTCTGCTGTGAAGGTGTAGCAGACACGACTAGCAACGTTTTGCTTGGTGGAATACAGCATAACGTTAGAGCTATGAATCGGAGCTTCTTGGGTAACAATCCGCCCTGATTCCCCTTCCTGTTGGGGCTTGACGTGCTTAGTTTTAATATTTACACCTTTGACAATGACTTTACTCAATTGGGGTAGTGCTTTGATCACTTCACCCACTTTACCTTTGTCTTTGCCAGCGATCACTTGGACTGTGTCGCCAGTTTTGACGTGCATTTTGTAGAATTTTGGTTGTTCTTTTTGGTTTCCCATTACAGCACCTCTGGAGCTAGAGAAACAATTTTGGTGAAGTTCTTTTCACGCAATTCCCGTGCTACTGGGCCAAATACCCGTGTACCTTTGGGATTACCTTCTTTATTGATAATCACTGCTGCATTATCGTCAAAGCGAATGCTCATACCACTATCACGATTGATATTGTGACGGGTGCGGACAATCACAGCTTCAACGACATCAGATTTTTTGACTGCCATATTGGGAATAGCATCTTTGACAACAGCGATAATTCTATCGCCCACAAAACCATAACGTCTGTTACCCGCGCCTAGGACACGAATACACATCAGTTTGCGTGCGCCGCTATTATCTGCCACATTCAGGTAAGTTTGGGGTTGAATCACAATCGGTCTCCCTTATGCACAACTTTTAAGTTGTAGCTTTAGTATTGAGGATTTCTGCCACTTGCCAGCGTTTGGTTTTACTCAGGGGTCTGGTTTCCTGAATACGCACGCGATCGCCCACTTTGCATTTATTTTCTTCATCGTGGGCTTTATAGCGGCGTGTTTTGACTACAATCTTGCCGTACTTGGGATGGGGAGCGCGGTTTTCAATGGCAACAACTACCGTCTTTTGCATTTTGTCGCTCACTACCAAGCCAACTCGTTCTTTGATTGCCATAATCTCCTACTTTGATTCTTGAGGCGGTTGACTTGCTGCCCGTTTCCTTTCTCCTTCTACTGTCAGTAGTTGGGCAAGGCGATGGCGGGCATGGCGGAACTGGTGGGGTTTTTCTAATTGTCTGGTGGCTTTTTGCAAGCGCAACTGAAACAGTTGCTTTTTCACCGCAGTAATTTCCTCGGACAGTTGCTCGTCGCTTAGTTCTCTAGCTTCTGAAATTTTGGGAAGAGGCATAACCTACTCCTGCTCCTCGATTTGCGATCGCACAATAAACTTAGTTTTGATAGGTAGCTTGTATGCCGCTAAACGCATAGCTTCTCGGGCTATTTCTTCAGAAACACCAGCGATTTCAAACATAATCCGTCCTGGCTTGACTACTGCTACCCAAAACTCTGGATTACCTTTACCTGAACCCATCCGGGTTTCAGCAGGACGCATGGTGACGGGTTTATCTGGGAAAATGCGAATCCAGATTTTACCGCCCCTGCGGATATAGCGAGTCATTGCCCGACGGGAAGCTTCGATTTGCCGGGAGGTAATCCAAGCGGGTTCTTGTGCCTGGAGGGCAAAATCTCCGAAGTTGAGGGTGCTACCACGGTGGGCTAGACCAGTCATCCGTCCGCGTTGTTGTTTGCGGAATTTAGTTCTTCTAGGACTTAACATGACTTTTACTAGGGATTAGGGATGAGGGATTGGGGATTAAGGATGAGGGATTGGGTGTGGTTGTTTGCCCAGTCACCAGTCACCAGTCACCAGTCCCCTGTTATCCTTCATTGGAACGGTCTTCAAACTGCTGACGACGACGTTGTTGTTGACGACGGCGAGGTTCACGGGCAGCTGGTTGGGCTGGGGCTTCTTCCTGTCCAGGAATAATTTCGCCTTTGAATACCCAAACTTTGATTCCTAAGATGCCGTAAATAGTTTTGGCTGTGCAGTAAGAGTAGTCGATGTCAGCCCGTAAGGTATGCAGGGGTACTCTACCTTCACGCGTCCACTCAGTCCGAGCAATTTCTGCACCGTTGAGCCGTCCACCGACTTGCACTTTAATGCCTTGAATCCCGGCTCGTTGAGCGCGTTGAATTGCTTGTCTGACTACTCGCCGGAAGGAAACACGGCGTTCTAGTTGTTGGGCAATATATTCTGCAATCAAGTAGGCATCAGCATCAACTTTTTGGACTTCCACTACATTAATGCGGATTTGGCGTTGACCACCAAGCAAGTCTTGTAGTCCTGTACGTAATGCTTCAATCCCTTGACCACCACGACCTACTACTACCCCTGGGCGAGCGGTACGTACTTCTAGATCGATTTGGTCTGCTTTTCTTTCAATCCGCACTTCGGAAATACCGGCATTATTTTGAGCATATCTACCCAATTTCTGCTCAATGTATTTACGGAGTTTGTGGTCTTCTTGTAAAAGTTCTGGATAGCGATCGGGATCAGCAAACCAGCGTGATTGGTGTTCTTGGGTAATTCCCAGACGGAAGCCAACTGGATGAATTTTTTGTCCCACAAATGTTTCCTCTAAAATTTCTCACTTTACGCAATTTTTGTGTATATAAATTACTTAGCATTGGCATCAGCTGCCACAGCCAAGGTAATATGACACGTTGGTTTGCGAATTTGGTAAGCTCTACCTTGCGCTCTAGGTTGGAAACGTTTTAGTACGGGGCCTTGATCAGCGTATGCCTTAGTAATCACTAATTGAGTGCGATCCAATCCTGCATTATGCTCGGCGTTAGCCGCCGCACTTCTGAGGAGTTTTAGCACAGGCTCAGTGGCTCGATAGGGCATAAATTCTAGGATAATTAATGCCTCTCGATAAGAACGACCACGAATTTGATCAAGAACACGACGTACTTTATAGGGAGAGATGCGTATATAACGGGCGATCGCCTTTACTTCATTAGTATCAGTAGCCATATGTTTCTCCATTTTGGTCATTGGTTATTGGTCATTTGTCATACGTCTTGATCTGAATGACTAATGACTAATGACTAATGACTATCTCCCCGATTTTTTGTCAGTTTTGCCATGGCCTCTGTAGGTGCGTGTAGGAGCAAATTCTCCCAATTTATGCCCCACCATTTGGTCACTGATAAATACAGGAACGTGTTGTCGCCCGTTGTGAACTGCAATGGTGTGGCCTACCATTTCTGGCAAAATTGTTGAAGCTCTTGACCAAGTTTTAATTACTTGTTTTTCGTTCTTAGCATTCAGTTTTTCAATTTTGCTTAACAAATGATCTGCAACAAAAGGACCTTTTTTAAGAGAACGACCCATAGTTTGATTTTGGATTTTAGATTTTGGATTTTGGACTTAAAATTATGGATTTTCGATTTTGGCTCAATAGGTGTCTGATTAACATTCACAAATAATTTTTGCTCTATCAATAGACCCAATCTCAAATGCAAAACTTAAAATCTCAAATTCTAAGACTCCCGACCACCACGTCCGCGTTTAGAGGATTTACGACGACGGCGGACAATCAATTTGCTGCTAGCTTTCTTGGGTTTACGTGTTTTAGCACCTAAGGTCGGTTTACCCCAAGGAGTTACAGGGCCTGATCTACCAATAGGCGCTCTACCTTCACCACCGCCGTGGGGGTGGTCTACAGGGTTCATGACGCTACCTCTAACTTTGGGACGACGGCCTTTCCACCGGTTTCTCCCAGCTTTACCTGCACTCAAGTTTCTAGCATCGGTATTCCCAACTTGTCCGATGGTGGCGTAACATTCTCGCCGAATCATGCGAACTTCACCTGAAGGTAACTTGAGTGTGACGTAATTACCTTCTTTAGCCATAACTTGGGCTGTAGCACCAGCAGCGCGGACAATTTGACCGCCTTTACCAGCGATTAATTCTACGTTGTGAACGTTAGTACCTAAAGGAATGTTCGCTAAGGGTAAAGCATTGCCATCTTCAAAGGGAGATTCTGGCCCAGCTATCACTGTTGTGCCTACTTTTAACCCATTGGGATGCAAGATATACCGCTTTTCACCATCTTCATAAGATAGCAACGCAATACGGGCGTTCCGGTTGGGATCGTATTCAATGGCTATAACTGTAGCCGGAATGTTACGTTTATCCCGTTTAAAGTCGATGATCCGATAAAGTCTCTTGTGTCCGCCACCCCGACGACGGCTAGTAATCCGTCCTTGGTTATTCCTACCCTTGGCACGGTGTTTATATACTGTAAGTGACTTTTCTGGTTCAGTTTTGGTAATTTCCGCAAAGTCAGAGATGGTAACTTGGCGAGTACTGGGGGTATAAGGACGATAAGAGCGAGTACCCATGATATCTTAGACCTCTGGGAATAGTACTTGTCTAATTTTCTCTACATCCCCAGCTGCGACAGTGACGATCGCTTTTTTATATTGGGGCTTAAAACCAATGAATTTGCCAACCCGTTTTTTTCTCCGGGGTGGTAATGTGGTGTTAACTTTTACAACCTTTACTTGAAATAAGTCTTCGATCGCTGCCTTAATTTGGGTTTTATCGGCTTTGGGAACAACTTCAAAGGTGTATTTATTTTGCTCCATCAGAATCGTCGCTTTTTCGGTGACGATGGGGCGACGAATTAGATCAGGAAGGTTGCGGGGGTCAAATTTAGCCACTGTAGACCTCCTGAATTTTATCTAAAGCTGATGTTGTGATTACGATTTTGTCAGCGTGTAGCATATCGTAAACATTCAGTTGATCCGCCGCAAGTACCTTGAGGTTTTCTACGTTGCGTGCTGACAAATAAATGTTTTCCGCTATCTCAGACAAAATTAAAAGTGTCTTATTTTCTGGTGCTGCACCCCAACGGGCTAGGGCTGCTAATAAGTCTTTAGTCTTAGGACGGGATAGCTCGTTGTTAAATTCTTCTACTACAATCAAGTCGTCTATACGGCTGACGAGGGCTGTCCGTAATGCTAACCGTCTTTCTTTGCGGTTCATTTTTAGGTTGAAATCTCTGGGTTTAGGCCCGAAGATCACACCACCACCACGCCACAATGGCGAACGAATAGAACCAGCACGAGCGCGACCAGTACCTTTTTGTCGCCAAGGTTTGCGACCACCACCCCGCACTTCTGCACGAGTTTTAGTGCTGGCATTCCCTTGACGAGAGTTGGTCATTTGCCTGACTAGGGCGCGGTGGACAATATGAACCGCCGTTTCTTCTTTGGCAGTCCGCAAGTTGAACTCTTTTTGTCCAACTTGTTCTCCTTGCCAATTTTTAACTACACTTTCAACCATCTTTGTGTCCTTATTTCAGTTAACAGTTAACAGTTAACAGTTAACACTCACCACTATTTACCAACTAGCTTGGCTGGCACAATGTTGAGCAATGCCCCTGGCTTGCCAGGTACAGCTCCTTTAATTAGCAACAAATTACGTTCAGGATCAACTTGTACTACCGTTAACTTTTTAATGGTGACACGACTACCACCTAAACGCCCTGCCATCCGCTTACCTGGATAAACACGACCTGGGGTTGTACCTGCACCAATAGAGCCTGGCGCTCTATGGTTTTTAGAACCGTGTGACATCGGCCCGCGACCAAAGTTGTTCCGCTTTTGGTTGCCTGCAAAGCCACGACCGATACTTGTACCACTAACGTCTACAATTTGACCTGCACTAAAAATATCTGCTTTAATCTCTTGACCTAAAGAATAATCATTGGGGCTATCTGTGTGATACTCTCTCAAATGCCGCAATGCCGGGGCTGAGGATTTTTTCAAATGACCCAGTGAGGGCTTGTTTAGTGCTTTTTCTTTAACTTCTTTGTAACCAACTTGGATCGCTGCGTATCCATCGGTTGGGCTTGTTTTTATTTGGGTAACTACGCATGGCCCAGCTTGGACGACTGTGACAGGAATTGCAACTCCTGCTTCGTCAAAAATTTGGGTCATGCCCAGCTTTGTGCCGAGAATGCCTACAGACACGGTAACTGGCTCTCCTTTCTACTTGCTGACCTTGAAATTGTGTTTTTAAGCACAGAGTGTATTCATGCCGGTGGAGATGGACGACTCTCCGCAATCGCCAGCAGTGTTTACTGTTGACGATACTCCCGGATACAACAAGCTGTGTTGTTAGTGGCTGGTGATTTTCTTTAGTTGCACTCACTTTTTCACCAGCACAACCACAAGTGCCTTCTTTAAAGAAGGAATAACTTCTGGTATCAAGGCAATGCTTAGAGCTTTGCACTTTGTGCAGCAAGGCTTCGTCCTAGCCATTGCTTAGGCACTTTCTGGAGGCAGTAGCATTAAGGGGTCTCCCGATTTTAGCTCACTGCCACATCTCAGTTGGACTTAAGCAGATTTGGCTGCTCAGTATCCATTTAACTGAGGGTTATGTAATGTCATCCAGTTAACATCACTACTCAGATTTTTCATTCACTGAACAAGTCAAACCTTGAGTGTGAGGTTTGATTTGTCTTTTCTGACTACAGGAGTGGGTGTAGTCTAGTGATGAGGGTGGACTAGGTTCTTAAGTCGCTTACCCTGAATTTGACCTCAAAGCTTTCTAAGTTTACCAGTCTTTGAGCTGTTTCCACCGGATTTTTTTCTGGTGAGGTTATACGTTAGCTTTTAGAGCTAGCGATCGCTCAAAATGACGACTGTGTTTGATCTTAATTTGCAAAAATGGTCACAATCTAATACTATATATCATTAACCGATGTTTGTCTAGAAAATTAAAAATAAATTTTGAGATTGGGTATAGGCATGGGGCATATCAATTCAAAATTCAAGAGTTATTATCTTCCTTGTCACCCCCTGCTCCCTGCTCCTAGTCTCCAATGTAAGCTTTACTGATAAAATTGAATTTAGTTTATCTCAGCTATAAGCTTTGTGATCTAACTTGATCTATCACTTCAGGGTCAATAATAGAGATATCAAAGCGGGATAGAAAAATTATCCAAAAAATCTATGGCACTAATTACCACTGGCAACGGTTTCATCCGCAATCTGGAAAAATTTGGTTCTCTAGGTGTTTACACACCCTTGGAAGGGGGTTTTGAAGGTCGGTATCGCCGCCGTCTGCGTGCTGCCGGTTATGTGACTTTGCCTATGACTGCTAGGGGACTGGGTGATGTTGCGGCTTATCTGACAGGAGTTCACGGTGTTAGACCTCCCCATCTGGGTAAAAAAAGTTCTGGTAATGGTGCAGCTGTGGGTAATGTTTATTATCTGCCACCTGTGGTGAATTACCAACTAGAGCAGTTACCACCAAAGTCTAAGGGTTTGGTGTTGTGGATTATTGAAGGAAATATTCTTTCAGATCAGGAAGTAGAATTTCTGACAACTCTACCTAGTTTAGAACCAAAAGTGAAAGTAGTTGTAGAAAGAGGTGGCGATCGCTCCTTCCGTTGGCGACCTCTTAAAGATACTTTCTCTGTGAGCTATCAAGCGGTGTAGAGGAAGCAGGGGTATAGGGGTGTAAGAGTACAGGGGTTTAGGTGAAGAAAATACAATCCGCTATGCCCCATACCCCATGCCCTATACCCTAATAATTAAAAACTAACTGAGTAGATTAAATCAAATTCACGCTCAAGAGTTATACAGCAAGTATTATTGTGATTTTCTAAGTTTTCATACTCTAAACGGCCTGTAATTTGCGTTACTGGTCGCTTGAGGGGTTTCTCAAATTGAGACCATTCTCGGTTACTCCATTCAAAAATTGCTGCATCTACGTCGTTTTGCAGTTCTGAGGCTAGCAGTAATAACTCTAATCTATCTTGAGGGTTGCCCAAGATGAAAAACCGTAAAGCAATTGACTGGTTAATGACTGGTCTAGGTTCGTTGGCGGCAGAGGTGTTGCAATTACTAAACCCGATATCATAAGGCTGTAATTGAAAGTTTTCTGTTGGTTTCCAGGTTTTGGTAATTTCCTGGAGGCGTTGATCTAGATATGGTAGTAGCCCTAATTTGGCATCAGTTAACAACTGACGAATGTTGGAAGCTTTGGTCATGACTGGATTTTACAGCCCCTTCGGGGCGGGTGTAGGGTGTTGGGTATGGGGTGTAGGGATACATCAAGCCCCGAACAAGGTATGAAGCTGAGTGGAATCGTGGGCGTAAAGCCTGCGGCATAGCTTCTCCTGTGGGAGAGGGTAGGCCAACGCTTAACGCGCAGCGTCTCGTTAGAGAAAAAATCCTTGTCTGAGTTAGTAGACTTCGCTATGAGCGTCAACCGAACTGTAGAAACCCCATCCCTTGTGAATGACTGAGTTTCCCCTACACGCTACACCCTACACCCTTTCATTCCACAATATCAACTCAAATTAGGGTTTTGTGGGCATGACAAGGCAGAAACTTTGAAAAACTTTGTTTACAAGTAATCTTGTTAATAACTAATACCAATTGTCCTAAATTTTGCAACACCTGTGGCTTTCTTAATTTTGAATTTGGAATTGCGAATTTTGAACTCATATCACGGGTAAATATCTTGAAAAATCGGCATACTAAAATAGGGAGACAATCTCAGCTTGTTCAGGCGTGAAGGTTAACAAACACAAATGAGACGTAAATCGACTGGTAGATCAACTACTACATCTAAACCTTCGGGTTTCCAAGCCTCCATGTTTAACTTCACCACTATTGCTATTTTGGGTGGGGTATTGGTGCTGGGAATTGGTATTGGTATTGCTTTTAGTTCCACAACTACGTTAACTCCATCCAATGTAGCTTCCCGTGAATTTATTGATACTAAAGCACCTAATCCTGAAATTTGCGTACAGTATGGAGCAAGTGCAATGGTAATGGATGCTCGGTTATTTGTGACTCTCAACCCCTTCAATGTTTATGTCGCCCAACCGAGTATGCGTCCTGGCTGCGTCATCCGTCAAAATAACTGGGCAATTCTAGAGCAACGTAAGCTTGTGACATCGGATCAGGTGCGAGAATGTAAAAATCGTCTGAATACTTTTGGTTTTACTGGTAGCTTAGACAGTGAAAAACCTGATATTAGGTGTATCTATCAGAATGAAGCTGGACAAAATTTCTTTTTGTCTCAACCGGGAGCAGTTGCACCACAACAAGAAACGGAAAGATTTTAGTAGTGGTTTAAAAGTGCAACGCACCGAGATTAACGGTGCGTTATGAAACCAACTGTTTTTTCTCCCGACCGCTTAAGAGCTTTTCACTTAGGTAGAGGTTGACCAAATTCAATCACTACTGGATTAGTAATTTTGGGTGAATTGTTGGGTTGGTTAGAGATTGTGGGAGAAGGGAAGTTTGTAGGAGATGAGAGAGAATTTTGGATTTGAATAGGATTGCTAGAATTGAGTGGAGGTACGGTAACAAAAGGTTGCTGTGGACTAGCAATTGTTGGGGGTAGGGTACTGGGTAATTGTAAGTAGTTGGATTGGGTTGGTAAAGGATTAATGAAGGAATTGTTGGTGTTGGTGAGTTGTCTAGACCCACTAATAAAAGGACGTAAAACCCAGCGAGTGGGGTTTTGCTTGGAGACTGGTTGTAATTTTACTTGATTAGGGTCTACAAAAACTCCGGTTGCTAAATCTAAGACGATACGGGTAACGTTGGTGTTTAATTGGGCAACACGAACTCTTTGGACTACACCAGCGTAATTTTGCTGAGTAGGAATATTACCTAGCTGGGTATCGGGAATATCGATAACAATGCGTGGGGGTTCGGAGAGGTAAAAGTAGTTTGGTGTTTTACCGACTGAAAGATTAATTTCTAACTTACCTGCCTCTGGGGAGAAACGCCAATTATTGAGCTTGGCTACCTGTGCAGCAATGCTACTGGTGCTTGGAAGTGCAAATGCAGCAAACAAACTAATGGTAAATAGGTGTTTGCCCCTGTGAATAAGTTGCTGACTTGAGATTCCGTTCAACATCATTGATTTAGCTGTAATTGTGTTTAACCACCAGGCAGAAAGAGTAATGAGTTCAGAGTAAAATTTACTAGCTTTTAGTCTCTACTCTCTGGTTTTTGCTTTCTAATGGCTTACTGATACTTGCGGTATAATAAGTTATTAAAACTTACGCAAGTGTTACAGTTGATGGCTGGTGCGTGACGCTATAAGTTTTATAACTACGTTCAAATACTTTCGTAGCGTCACACACCCTACTGGTTGCCATATTTTAATAGCTATTTGAGTTTTTGGGTTCTGCCTGGGCTGGTTCAGGTGTAGCATAAAATTCCAAGTTTTGGGAGATAGTACTGATAGTTATTCGTCCTTGTAGTCTACCGCCATCTGTGATTTGCATTTGAGCTTGGAGGGTGTGGGGGGGTGCAAGGTTACAAAGAATCATGTGGTCAACTTCTCCGGCTAAATTTAATTGCTGATTTTTGAGAAGTCCTTTGAGAGAATAATCTTTGTGAGTTTCTCCATCAGCTTTAGCTGAAAATAAAGAGGCATTTAAGTAAATACCTGACTGTTGTATGTTGAGTCTTAGAGATGGTGATTGCCGACATTCAGGTACATTGTTAGTTAAGGTGAGAAGATAAGAACCCTGAATCATGGGTGAGGCTTTGAGGTATGTTTCTCCATAAATAGTGATAGTTTTAAATAACACCAGCACTGAACCTATGGCCACTGCATAGAAGGTCAGGGATTTGGAGTTGAAAAGATTCATTTTTTTGAGTTTTTGATGATAGGTTCTTGACTCATGGATTCAGAGAGGGCAGAGGTTAGGTGAGAGGTGAGTTGGTTATAGCGACGGGTTATTAGTAGTGAAGAACGACATTGGATAGCTAGCTCATCTGTATATCTGCCTAGGGTTTGACGCTCAATTCCCCAAGCTCGGCTAGTACCAGCAATAGTCAAATCAACAGCTTCTGAGGCTGTAACTACGGCGGAAATTGGTTCGGAAGCATGGATAATTTTAATGTTGATGCGATCGCGCACAGTTTTTGGTATTTGTTCCATCATGGTCTGCATTTCATAACTTAATTCGTTCTCAATTTGAGATTTTTGAACTACCTGTAATATTTGCAACATACAAGTATCTCGATGAATTAAGAGTCTCAAAGCTAATGTGAGTGCCAAATCATCGTGAATATTTGCAGAATAGGGAACTAATAGACTTTCTAATTTATCTGTGCCTCTATCTACAAAAACAGCGACATCTACTGGTACAGTGCTGAGAATTTGACCAACTCGTCCACCTAAACGATTGTTACTAAATGCTGGACGATGCCATCCTACTAAAATTAAGTCTGCTTGTTCGATTTTGGCAATTTGCGCTGTTTGTCTGGCAAAATTGCTAGATATCTGCACAATGGGATGAACAAAAGCTTGAGTTGTTGATGGTTCTAGGGTAGTAATCAAGTCATCCAAATGCTGGCGACGCTGAATAATTAATCGGTCAGCTTCTTCTGGGGTATTGGCAAAACCATAATCTTCTTCTAATTCAATTAAGCTGAGGGGATTAACTACAGCTGGTTGACGGTAATTGATGGCTAATGCTACAGCCAATTGTAATAAACCTTTTTGTGTTGTAGGATTAGCAACTGGGACTAAAATCCGATAGGGGCGAATATAACCTTCATTCGGGGTTTTATTGGTAACTTTTGTATCTGGTTCTGGTGGGACTAAATCTAATTCGATGAGTTTTTTGGGATAAGTCCACTCTACTAGGGGCGAAGTCATAAATGTGGTGACTAAGGCCATAATTACCAGCATAGTAAACAACAAGGGAGAAATTACCCCTAGTTCCAAACCAATATTCAGCACAATTAACTCAGTTAAACCACGTGTATTCATTAACCAACCGAGTGCTGAGGCTTCGCGTTTGTTGATACCACTGAAACGAGCTGCTACATAAGTACCAATATACTTGCCTGCGATCGCTACTAATAAAACTGCTGCACATATTAGCCACAGTTCAGGACGGTTCAATAAACCAATTTCCGTCCGCAAACCACTATAGGCAAAAAATATTGGCAGGAGAAAAATCAGGACGAAATCTTCGGTTTTTATAGCTAATTCCCGGACTAAATCTGCATTCTTGGGCATAGCTGCACCCAATAAAAATGCTCCGAAAATTAAATGAATCCCAATGAGTTGGGTAATTAGTGCTGAGGCGACTACGGCGATGTAAATTACTGCTAGTAAAAATTGACTCAAACGTTGAGTGCGCTGGTAATGGGCGGACAGTCGTTGCAAAAACCAACGTCCTAGTGTCAACATCAAGCAGATATAGACTAAACCTTCTAAAATTGTGGGTAATGCACCTATGATATTACCAGTTCTGGCGACGGCGATCGCTACTGCTAACAAACACCAAGCTGTGACATCATCAACTGCTGCACAAGTTAATGCCAGCGTTCCTAAACGAGTTCCTTGCAAATTATTTTCGGTGATAATACGAGCTAATACAGGAAAAGCAGTAATTGATATTGCTGCCCCTAGAAATAAAGCAAAAGCCGTAAAAGAAACACTAGCATTAGAAACCAGAGGATAAAGCCATAAAGATAAAATAGATGTCAAAGAAAATGGGACAAGAATGCTGATGTTTGATGTCAAAATAGCTACTTGCAAATTACCATTCAGATATTTAGGATTGAGTTCTAACCCAATCAGAAACATGAAGAATATCAGTCCTACTTGAGATAAAAGATTGAGAAAAGGTAGAGTTTCTGGTGAAAATAAAGTATTTGATAATTCAGGAGCGATTAAACCAAATAAAGAAGGGCCAAGCATAATTCCGGCGACAATTTCACCAATTACTAAAGGCTGTTTAATTGATTTGAATCCTAGCCCTACTAACCGAGACAACCCAATCACAATTAACACTTCAACCAGCACGAGAATCACTGTGTGCATAGTTCCCTCAATAGCGACTACCTGGTTTCCCTAAGATGATTCTGCAAGTGGGTCGTAATGTCAAGTTTGGGTAGTTAATTTACAATAATTTATGATGATTTTTGATATTAATTGTTGTAACAATATCAGAGATAAAACTCTATATGAATGAGAATTTACAAGCTATATCGAGATAAATTTTAAAATATATAGATGATGCTAAAGCAGTAAACAAGATTGTGGGAAGGGGGTGATTAGCTCACTCATGTTATGGAATTGGATTGGATACTCATTGTCGATATTTAAAGCAGTTATCAGTTATCAGTTCTGACGGCGTATGGTGTGGTGCTTTGCAAGCGTGATTTTACTATTAACGGTTCACTTTTCACTGTTATATTCCCCAGAGCTTTGATTTTGCCAATCTCGTCGATTAAGAAGATAAATAGAGCATTCATCTTCACCGAATCTTCGGTATTCAACAAATTGGAAACCAAGACGTTCATAGAAGCGGTGAGCGCGGGTGTTACTGGCAAGCGGATCAATGATTACAGCTTTGACTGATGGATCTGCAAAACATCGAGCCAGGGCTAACTGCATCATTTTTGTTCCATAGCCTTTGCCTAAATCGGCCTCATCCCCAATCCAGATATCGATAGCCCGAAGATCCGCCGCCACATCACCCCAATAGTGGCTTTCCTCACGCGCCGGATCGATGATCTGGATGAATCCAATGGGACGATTATCGATTTCAGCAATCAATTGCTCTCTCCAATCATGGGTGCGCTCTAGTTCTACTTCCCAGTGCCAGTCATCGTTAGGATCTGAGGCAATCACATGAGGCTGTTCATCCCAATGTCGTAGCAGATCCAAATCAGCAGAGGTGGCAGAGCGTAAGTTCATCACAACTTCCTTGAATATTAAACTTGTCGATCCTTTATTAGTGAATGCAGACATTGCTGTGGTTGGTCGGGGGATTCGGCTTGTAGAAGAACCACTTTATGTCTAAGATTGATTTATTGGTAGGGAGCGATCGCCTGGGACGCGTGAAATGCGATGCCTGCGGCGGGGGTAGCCATCGCTTGTTTCTTTGGCTGCCTTCGACTTTGTTGTGAAAAATAATTATCCTGTACGGGGAAATTCTTGATAGAAAGAGAGGCTATAAATTGCTGCGGATTCTGGCTTATAGTTTAAAAGTCATCTTCACAACCATTGTCCACCTCGGAATCGCCAACGGGGGAATAAAATTCGCATAATGCTTTGGGAGGTGATAAATACTGATAACCAAACTACGCTGTAATGTAACAGAACCATTATTAAAGATAGTTGTTCTTTAGGTATAGGTAATGGTAAGTTAAGGATTTGGACTCCACACAAAATAAATAATAATTCCCAAAGACCTGCAAAGAGTTGATAAGCGGCTGGCCAGTCTCTATCCCAACGAAACTTTTGCAGATAGTTATAAAGTATATCCCAGCCTAAACCGAAGATAGTAACATAGCCAAGTATCCAAAAGTAGATAGAATCAGGAAATCCATCAATTAAGCCCATTGCAAAGGGTAGGGATACTATTACACCCACAGTAGCCATTAATAATAACCGAGTTTGCCAACGACCAAATAAAGTTGGAGTCATATATATTGGGTTATGAATATATGGGTTGTCAGTTGAAAATGTAGGGGTGCAGGGAGTAACTAAGAAAATTACTTACTGTTTCGGTAAAGTTTGTCTCTAGTTACCTACACACCCAATAAATTTTAGATTAATTGATATTCAGGTTGAGGATGATAGGCTGCTAGTGCTTCCCAATTCATCACATCTTCTAATAAAGCTTGATAACCCAAAGTATTGGGGTGGAGTCCGTCTTCACTCAGGTGATGATTTCGCCAAGTATCGCCCCGTGCCATCCAGCGATCAAAAATATCTAAATAGGGAATTTGCCGTTGGTTGCAAGCTAGACGAGTGGCTTCTTTGTAACGGTATTGATCAAGGTGATTGTAGTATAAACAATCAAGAAAAGGCATCTTGGCTTCATTGACGGGAATCATACCGACAAATAACACAGGACAAAGTTGCTGTGCTTGATCTAATAGTGCAGCGATTTCTGACTCAAATATCGCAAAGTCTGTATAGTTTTTGCCATTAGGACGGCCTAAGCGTGGTGAATCATTTACCCCTACGGAGAGGATGATTAAGTCGGGGACACGATTTCGCAGTTCACCGCGATGGCGAAATTCTACTTCTAATCTTTGTGCTACTTGCTGGGTGCGATCGCCTCTAACTCCTAAATTATACAGGACATGACCAGAACTATTTGGTAACATCCATGAGCGACGCAATTGTTCTACCCAGCCTCCTTTTTCGGGGTCGCCAAAGCCGTATATTAAACTATCCCCCAGTGCGATGATCTTCAAAGGCTGACATTGATTTGGTGATAAAGACAGCTGCATTGAGGAATGAACTGGTAATGTTTGCATCTTAAAAATTTATCTTATATCTTTAGAAGATTCTATACATTTCTACACTATTAAACAGTATATTTTTTTATTTTTATGCTGAAAATTTCACCTTTGTGTGGTGCTGGCATTGATTAAGTATGGAACTAGGGCATCTTTACGTGGCCAGTTGCGTATGAGGAAACGCAGCAAAAGAGGTAATGAAACTGACATTAATAAGACTCCCACCCACCAGCCAGAACGTAGTTGTTCCAAAGTGTTGGCGGCTGATGTTGTTGTGGGTTCGGCACTACTTGATAAAAATCCCATACCAGATGCGATTAAATTATTCAAGGCATGACAGACAATAGGTACAATTAATGACCGGGTTTTAATGTACAAAACCCCCATCACTAGCCCAAATAAAGATAATCCCACAAAGTTAGCGTGTAAGACTCCAAATAAAATGGAGGAAACCACCAAAGCAGAACCCAGACCCCATTTAGCTGCCCAACGCTGTAAGATAAATCCGCGAAAGATAAATTCCTCAGTGATAGGCGCAATCACTACATAGGCGATCGCTCCCAGTAAATTGTAAAATAGGGGTGCAGAACTACGAGGTGCAGGGTTATTGGCAACCTGGTTAAGTAAAGCTTTGATGAAATTAGGTGCAACCCACGATAACAGCGAAAATGATACGAGATAAGCACTAATGGAAAATAAAATCATCAACAAAACCAAGCCTAATGTTGATAACCATTTGTAGTTCTTGGGGACAGTACCCATTAAATATTGAAAATTAACTCCTGTACGCTGAAAGTCTGCGAGTGTCCAGAGAGATAATGAACAAAATATCAGGATGTAGAGAACAAGTATGGAAGTTTGACTATTAAATTGTTGTCCACTAGCTCCCTGCAATAAACCTTGTATGAGGCCAATACCAAAAGATATTAGTACAAATTGGCCAAAAAGGTAGCGAACCTTGAGTTTTTGGAATGGATTATCTAGATTTGTATTCATAGGGCATAGGGCATAGGGGATGGGGCATGGGCTAATCAATTCAAAATTCAAAATTCAAAATTCAAAATTAAGGAATTTTGGCATTGCTGATTAATGGTATGATTTGTGTTTCGCACATACCCCTAAAGCGGAACGCGCAGGATAGGCGCATTTGCCGTAAGGCGTTCTCGCAGAGTAAGCGGAAAAAATCGATACTTTACTTTGCTACAAAAGCTTAATTCATCTCGCATTTATCCAATGACGGAACTTTAAATCCTTAATGCTTCGGTCAACAGTAAACAATCAACAGTTAACATTTCCTATGGTGATTGATTTGACACCCACTTTAACCACTGTCCAAAGGAACTTAAGGGGTTTAAACGCTTAATTCCTGGCGCACGGGTGGCGGCGAGTCCATCGACGGCGACTAAGGCGGAGTATTGCAAACCTAAAAAACTATCAACGGCTGCATAGGGGCCGCCGAGGGTAATTGCACCGGCTACATACATTTGGCCTTGATTATTTCGCATTTCTGGGATTTCAAAGTTATTGGCGACAGCCAAGCGTCCCATATAGTTGAGGGGTAGATTGTAATGCTTCACCAAATCATCTAATAATGGATTGGCTTGGACTTTGGCATCTAAACCTGTGGCATCAACGATAAAGTCTGCGGCTAATTTCATTTGACCAAAGCCTTTTTCTTGAATTTCGCTGATGGTGCGATTTTGTGCGTCCCTTTCTACTGTTAATACCTCTCCGAAGGTGATTTGATACCAACCTTCTTTTAAGCCATTTTCAGTAATTTGCTGCCAGTCTTGACGGTCGGCGGTGGTTGTACCACCCCAGTCTGTGAGTAGGCGTTGGCGTTCGTCTGGTGTGGCGTTTTCTAACATAAAACGCAATTCGCCACTCCAACAGGATTTTGGCCAGTTGAAGGGTTGAAATTCGTAATGGTTTTTAACTAGACGTGTGGCTTTTTGAAATGTGTTACCTTCGGGTTTAGGCGATCGCATTAAATGCAAAACTGTAATATTCTTATTTTTGCGTCTGGCTTCATAAATGCGCTGCACAATTCGGGAAGCGACTATTCCCCGTCCCCTAATTAATACTGTGCCACCTTGCCGTTCTAATTGCTCATATACATGATCGTGTGCTTCATAAGCATTCACGACGGATTTAAAATCTTGATATTTTTCTCTATAAGCCTGCAAATCAGGGAGAAACTGAATTGCTGGATACCCAGTAGCTAAATGTAAATAACGGCTCACAATAAAAGCATGATTGCCTTGTCCGCGAGAATAGGCTACACAATATCGACCATCATCGGTTTTGCGAATTGCCCTGACTCGTCCATAACGATAAATTTGATTCCAGCCAATACGCTTGGCTTCTCGGTCAATAGAATCGAAAACATTACCTGCACGGGGAGTATAGGTTTCGGCAAAAGTTGGTTCTGCAAACACCTGCCATAGATATTGTATGGCTGTATTCAGCTTACCTTTGGTGAAGTCGTGCCAAGCTTCTCGCCAAGCATAACTAGGCCAACCCCAAATATTATCAGGACAGGAGTCAGAATTAGAGCGTAGTCTTTCATGTAAAGGAATTTGGGAATTTAAACACAGACGCTTATAACGAGCATAAGGTTCTGGTTCTAGTCCCAAAGCCGCAATTTTTTCGGCGCGGACACCGCTAATTCGCAGTAAGTCTGACCAGATAAAACTTCCTAGTCCTCCCCCAACAGCTAAATAATCATATTCATCGACAGGTAAACCTGTGGCGTGAAGTGCCTGTACTGCTACCTGTTGAGCTTGAAATACAGGTGGGGGAAAATGACTCCCTAAAGGTGTGAAAGGGCGGGGTGGTGGTAAGGGTGGTATGCTGGGATCGGGGATATTAGTATGAGGATTGAATTGAATTAAGGATGGGGAAGTGGTGATTTGTTGAGTGACATTACTAGCCAAATTCACCATCATGGTATACGGGCCGATTTGCATCGTGTCACCATGATTGAGAATACTACGTGGTTGGCGTTGACCATTAACAAGCACACCATTCACACTACCTTGATCAGTTACCACAAATTGATCGTTTTCCCAGGTAATCAAAGCATGGTAGCGAGATATTTGATTACTATTCAAGAGCATTCGTGTTACACGCTGCCCGTTAATTTCAGCAGGTAAACGTGCGAACTCTCGACCAAAAGCTATAGGTACATTTAACTTTGGTTCTCGCCGTTCCCCCGTTGTCGGATCTTCCCAAGTTAATTGAATTTGTTGGTTACTCATTGATTAACACCTTTGGGAAATTCAAAATTCACTTATAGCCTACGGCATCGCGTAGCGTTCCGTAGGAAAGGCTTGCGCCTACAAAATTCAAAATTAATGCCCTGTGCAACTTTCTCTTAAACCTAACCCCTAACTCCTTCCCTACAAGGGAAGGGGAAGAAGAAGCAAAGCCTCTCTCCTTGCCGATTAGGGTGGGGAGAGAGGTGTTAATAATAAGTTGCATATCATGTAAATTAAGAAACCAAGTTACAGTCATGCTGATGCTAAATAACAGCCTATTCACCTGACTTATCATCCTCTGCTCAATTTCCTGGTGCAACTAATACACTTACAGCCGCCGCTAAAGATGTGCCACACCAATGACAGCCTATTTGTAAATTTTCAATTGGGGATACTTTATGACATTTAGGACACTCTAAGCCGTAATTACTTAGGGCTGGTGGATGGTTGTGTATCGGCTGAGGGGGTGTATGATGATGTTGATGTATGGGTGGTTGTGGTGGTATGGGGGCTGTAACTTGACTATTTTTACGTATAGGTGGTTGTTGTTGTCGAGGGGCTGTTACTTGGGGATTTTGATGTGGTTGGGCTGGGTTGATAACTGTGGGTGGAATGGCGTTAATGTTAACGGCAGTTACTTGGAGTTGTACTTGCCCTAAGTAAAAGACGCTACCTTGATTAAGGGGTTTTTCCCCTTGGGGGAGTTGTTGTCCATCTACAAGGGGGGGATTTTGCGATCGCAAATTTCTGATATAAAAACTTTGCTGTTGTGAATTAAAAAATACTTCTACGTGTAAACCTGATACAGTTGGGTTGGTCAAAACAATGTCGCACTGGAGTGGATCTCTACCAATGCGAATAGTACCAGGATTTTTGCTTGGCTGTTGTTCGTAAATTTGCTGAGTTCTATTTTGACCAGCATCATACCACTGTAAAGTTAGTGCGTTCATTGTTCTAACTTAGATAATTCCTATGTAGCTACTTCAAGTTCTTGCTGTGCGATTCCTAACACGATTGAGCATGAGGAAGCAAGTTTTTACAAGCAACTTCAATAAAATGATAAGGTGATTGTTGCTATTATCACCTAAGTAATGACACCAAAAATTAATGTTTTGCGAGCGCAAACATGAAAATATGTATTTGTTATCACCTGTCACCTGTCAGATGCTAATTTATCAGCGATGCGGGTAGTTTCTGGCAAGCGGTATTTCGTCGTGCAACCCAACACATAGTCAATTGCCGTAGGTAAACTGATTTTATGACCACTAGAAACATACACAGGTTTGACTCCGGTACGAGTGCGTAAGGCTGCACCAATAGTTTCACCCTGATGTATTAATGGTTGCCAACTACCTTTAGTATCTGGTAACTCTTCATGTTTACCAATAAATAAGGATTTTGCTACACCAATTGTAGGTATGTTGATGATGACTCCTAAATGGCTAGCTATACCTAACCTCCGGGGATGAGCAATTCCTTGTCCATCACACAAAATTATATCTGGTGTGGTTTGAATTTTTTCTAAGGCATCCAGTATGGCTGGTATTTCTCGAAATGATAAAAAACCGGGAATGTAGGGAAAGGAAGTCGGACGGTATGCTAATTGGGTTTCAATGATTTGCAACTCAGGAAAACTCAACACCGCTACGGCTGCACGGCTAATAGTACCATCCGCTTCAAAACCCATATCAACCCCAGCAACATATTTAACTGGTTCTTGGATTTGATCCTGTATAATTACTTGATTGCGTAATTCTTCTTGAATAGCTATGGCTGTTTCCAAACTCTGAGGCCAGGCATGGAGTTGATAAATCTTCATATTTTTAATTAATAGTTAAAAGTTTTTTTCTAAAAAAGCTAGAGATAACTGTGTATCTACAGTTGTCATTAATTGTAATTTATTTGTACTTTTTCATTGCAGATGAAAACAGAATTTAAAGTTAATCGATGGGGGATACTCGGTGAGTGATTACCCGTAAAATACTACGAATTTTTGGTGTATGATTCCCGAAATATTAATTTCCAGGATTAGCAGAAATTTGTAAATTTTTGTAAGAATTTGTCAATCAGAATCAAGAAATGGCGAGTTTCATACCGATAGGCAATTGTTGCTGAAGGAGAATAACAATATGCGTAATACGGCCAATACCTCTAATGTTAACTTCAAGTATGGTTTTTATTTAACAGGAGGAATATTTTTCTTAATTTTAGCCATGATGTTTCGTCCATTTGCAATTGTGAATGCGGGGGAACGTGGGGTAGTGATGCAATTTGGTAAAGTTCAAGATCAAGTGTTAGATGAAGGGTTACATACAATTATGCCTGTCATCACATCAGTGAAAAGAATTAATGTGCGCGTCCAACAAAATACTTTTCAAGCTGATGCAGCCTCTAAAGACCTCCAACAATTAAAAACAGAATTGGCTGTTAACTGGCACGTTGACCCCAGTAAAGTTAACAGAGTATTCCAACAAGTCGGAGATCAACAACAAATAGTCATAGGTATAATCACGCCGGCGGTATCGGAAGTTTTAAAAGCAGCAACCGCTAAAAAAACAGCAGAAGAAATTATCACCCGCAGAACAGAATTGAAGGCGGAGATTGATACTAATTTAAAAAATAGACTTGAGGCTTATGGGTTAATAGTCGATGATGTTTCTTTAGTAAATTTTTCCTTTTCTCCAGAATTTAGTAGAGCCATTGAAGCTAAACAAATTGCTGAACAAGAAGCTAAACAAGCAGAATTTATTGCTAAAAAAGCAACCCAAGAAGCTCAAGCGGAAGTCAACCGTGCTAAAGGTCAAGCTGAAGCACAAAGATTACAAAGGCTAACTTTAACGCCGGAGTTATTACAAAAACAAGCAATTGAAAAATGGGATGGTAAGTTCCCAATGGTTATGGGTGGTAATGGTTCATTACCATTGATTAATGTTAATCCTAATAATTTAAGTAGCAAAAATAACTAAAATTTCTATTTTTAGCCCTAAAAAGCCTAAAAACCCGGGTTTCTAAAGAAACCCGGGTTTTAACCGAGGTCAAGATGTGAGTTGACTGACTTGATATTTTTTGGATCTCCCCTGCCCCCTGCTTCCTTGCCTTGGCAGTGACCGGGGAGAATTGTAGACTCAAGTTAAGCGATATTTAGGACTTTGCGTAAAATTGCTTGGTCTTCTAACTTGGCTTTTAAGCGACCATTTTCGACATCTCGAATCCAACTTTGGCTTTTACCTGTGAGTTTGGCTAATTCTCGTTGAGAGAGATTAAGAGTTTTTCGTGCTTGTAAAATCTGTTCACCAACTAAATCACCTGCGGTGGGAGATTTTCGCCTGACTCTAGCAGTTCGCCGTTGTTTTTTTTCTGATTCTGAGATTTGGCGTTCCCATTCTGGTGGTAATTCAAACGCTAAAATTCGGGCATTCATTAACAGATTCCATTTACCACGGGGGCCTGAGTCTGTGAGGCGGGTTTCGCCACCAGCGTCATTAATCCAAAATTCTAACGCTTCATCAGGATCTTCAGGAATATCAATTAATTTTGCCCACAGGGGTTGAATTTCCAGGGGATAGGTAACGGGATCGAAGATGGGTTTAATACCATGATGGTTGAGAATTTCTAAATCGCTTTCAAATGTCTTTAATAGACGTTTGCGTTCTTCACGGTGTCGGGAAGCTAAGGTAACTTTTTCTTCTCCGTAGGCAATGCGGAGCAAAGTAGGAACGGTGATGCGTTGTTCCTTGCCCATTTTAGTTTTAAATAGCAACCAAAGCATCAGTCTAACTGCACCTTCATGTTGCTGCCAAATACTCATCACTGTGGTGAGGAGAGTTTTGGGGAGACTGCCATATTGATAGAATGAACTACGTTCTTTACATCCTTGTTTGTTTAAGAAATATTGAGACCAAATGCCAGCACGGATTTTAAAAGTGAGTCCGATGAGATATTTGCATCCTAGGTCATCTTCTTGAAAGTGGTGTTGAATGTTGACTAAGTGCCACAAGCGACTATTTTCGACTGTAAACCCCTGGACTCGACCTTGTTGCGGCCAGTCGAGGGAAATAATCAGTGAACAAGCTTGTTTGACGAGATTTTTCATTAAGGACAGTTTAGCCGCTTTACTGAGGTCTTTGCGTTTCTCCAGTCCTAAATATTTTTCTAGTTGGCGTTCGTCAATGGCAAATTCCTGCTCCCAAGGTTGAGCTAGAGCTGTAGCATGGGCAGCAAAAATGAGATGGAGACAAGCGGCGCGAATATCAAGAGTTTCAATAACACTAATATCTTTGGCGTATTGGTTGACTTGAAATGGATCTTGGATGTGAAAGGCGATCGCACCTCGTCCTTGGTTGACTTGTCTGCTATAATGTACATAACCTGCTTCATCATTTTGCCAATTCAGGGATGTACGCTGTGCTAAAAGGTTGCAAGCTTCCCAAATGGCGATCGCAGAAGCAAATGGGTTATTCTTGCCATTAGAGAATAAGTCTGGACTGGTAGCATCTCTTGGTTCTATTTTGCATCTCCCCTTCTTTGCCTGCCAGGGAATGGGAGATTTAGTTGGACAAGCTATTACACATTGTGGTTCAGAGTAATAGCCTTCACAATTATTACAAAGGCAAGGATCTATCCAATATTCATTGCCTTCTAGTTTGATTGCACCCGTAGGACATTGGGGACGGCAGTTGTCACATCCAACGCAATTTTTGTTAGGAATTGTATAAGGCATATTGGCTCTTTTCCCACTTGAATCGTTGAGATGTTCGGCTAAGTCTCCCCTGGATGTGTCCTGTTGATTTTGCATTTACTACCTAGTTATTTATGCAGTAATAAAAGGTGATTACTGCAATGATTGTCCACATCCATATTTAGACTTTGCACCCAATTAGAAGCTATTAATATCACTATTAATTCACTTCTTTCTTAAATAAACATTTCATAAATATATTGAGAAGTTTGTTCATAATGAGCTTACAAAAAGTTTTTAGGATTTTTCAAAATACTTGATTTGGCAAGTTTTTTTTAACTTTAAAGGCTTAACCAAAGTATTTTAATTGGGCATCTGCAAGCATATAATAATCTGCTTAATTTCTAGAAAGTATTTGTGTAATCAGACAGCAAGGAATATTTATTAATAATTTTAATATTTATCTCAAAGTAATAATCTGTGATTTCTGTAACAAATTCACTACTTGGTGATGTAATCCTTATTTAGATAATTTTGCCAGTGCTTTTAATTAAAGCATTTATAATCATTTAGCAAAAAAACTCTAGAAATAAAGTATTTTTTTATCAATATAGTTAAATTCGTTTTGTGTTTTAGGTGACAGAAAAAATATCAAAATATGTCATGATGATAATTTTGCTAATTAATTGCATGAATTTTCAGTAATTTTATGTAATTTCATCAATTATATTTGTATGAATTAACTCAATACATAATTTTTACACACTAATAATTTAAAGAAAATTTAGTTTTTGTATTGCAATAGGTTCAGCTTTTGTAGGTTGGTCTTTGCATTTAATTTTGATGAGCTAGTATTTTAAATCATGGGATAATATAAACAATTAATGATAAAATTTTTCATTTAAATTATAAGCATATAACAAGCATAAATTTTGTATTTAATTAGCACTTATACACTCGATAAAATAATTAATTAATAACAAAACATATAGATAAAATTAAAGTAGGATGAATATTCAAGTACCAACAAGTTTATTGGCAGAATAGCCGGGAGTTTAGTCATGGCAGTACTCACAGGATTAACATTTGGTGGCAAGACTTGGACACCTAAATTTGCTCAATCAATTGATAAAGACAAATGTATCGGATGTGGCAGATGTATTAAAGTATGTGGTTATTCTGTATTGGATTTGAAAGCACTCAATGAAGAAGGTGAATTTGTAGATGATGAAGAAGATGATGAAATTGAGCGCAAAGTCATGGTAGTTGCCAACCCAGAAAACTGCGTTGGTTGTGAAGCTTGTGCGCGTATTTGTCCTAAAAACTGCTACACCCATGCAGCATTAGACAACTAAGTTGTTAGTGGCAATGTAAAAATTATCGCTAAGGTAACTATAGGAATCATATGTGATTTCTGAAATATACTTAGGGTGCGTTACGCTGTCGCTTACGCACCTTTCTAGCATGGCAAGGTTAAAATAATGTATTAGAAAAAAGTACAAAATATTGACTGATATCAATTTTATCGCAAATATATTGCAACATTTAAAGCTTCCCACACCATTCTCCAAAGGTTTTGGTGCGTTACAGCTTAAGCCTAACACAGCTTACACATACTTAACTTGTTACGAATGAATAACAACTTACATCACTTGATTTGGTGTTTTGCTCTCGGATTTAAATGATCACTGTGCAGAAATCTCAGTTTAGTAAAAAGTTCGTAGTAAACAAATAGGTAAATTACTAATTGTTCATGATTAACCAGTTTATCCTTGCTATAAAATAACGGTGTTCTGCCTAGAATGTAGCAGAAATATTATCCTGGAAGATATTTAAAATTTATTGTTAAGTTTTTGGTGGGAGATATGAAAATATCTGGAACAATTCTCCCGATTTTTATTTTTATAAGCTAAAAATTTAATAAGTGAAAAAACATTATCTGTTCAATAATGTAAAAGCCTATAGGTGGAAGCTCAGGAGTATGCTTAATACCCCATAACTTATACCCAAAGCACCAAAACCGATAACGAAAAAAAGCAGGTACTATGCAACAAATTCCTGTTTCACTATGGACTCTAATTGCTGGAATAGTAATTGGAGTAATCAGTTTGTGGATTGGTCAAAATCATGACCTGTTGCCCGTAGCAGCATCACAGCAAGCACCTTTGGTAGATGGTTTTTTTAATATTATGTTTACCATTGCTGTGGCACTGTTTTTAGTAGTAGAAGGCACGATTCTGATTTTCCTATTCAAATATCGTCGTCGTCGGGGTGACAATGGCGATGGTGTACCGATAGAAGGTAATGTTCCATTAGAAATCTTTTGGACAGCAATTCCATCAGTAATTGTGATTTGTTTAGGCATCTACAGCGTAGATGTTTTTAATCAAATGGGAGGACTAGAGCCAGGAAGTCATCCCCATGCTGCATCTCAGGCAACTCACAACTCTGGAACGGCTCTGGCTGCTACTCTTGAAGACACCGCCACAGCTACAACTGCTCCTAGCATTGGGATTGGCGCATCGCCTACAAATCAAGCCAAAACTGCGGATGTGGTGGTGAATGTGACTGGTATGCAGTTTGCTTGGCTATTTGACTATCCGAATAACGGTGTTACGGCTGGAGAATTACACGTTCCTGTGGGTGCTGATGTGCAACTCAATCTTTCAGCACAGGATGTTATTCACTCCTTTTGGGTTCCGCAATTTCGGCTGAAGCAAGATGCAATTCCTGGAATTTCAACAGAATTACGATTTGTAGCCACGAAACCAGGGACATATCCTGTAGTTTGTGCAGAACTTTGCGGCGGTTATCACGGTTCGATGCGGACACAGGTAATTGTTCACACACCAGAAGAGTTTGATAGCTGGTTGGCAGAAAATCAAATTGCTCAACAGCAGAACCTCCAGCAAGCTGTGGCAGTTAACCCAGACAATTTGTCTACATCAGAGTTTCTTGCACCTCATGTGCAGAGCTTGGGAATTGATGCAGCAAGTTTAGAGTCATTGGTTAATGTTCGCTAGAGACGGAATTAATCGCATCTCTACAAGAGTCAATAGTCACAAATTCAGTTATGACACAATTAGAATTTCCACCATATACACCGCCAGAGCAGGGAAAGAGTGTACATTTTCAACCGGCTTGGAAATGGCGGGATTATTTCACATTTAATGTAGATCATAAGGTGATAGGGATTCAATACCTGGTGACAGCCTTTGTGTTCTACTTGATTGGGGGGTTGATGGCGATCGCAATTCGTACTGAGTTAGCGACACCAGAAGCGGATTTTATCGATCCTAATCTATACAACGCCTTCATGACTAACCACGGGACAATCATGATTTTCCTGTGGATTGTTCCCAGTGCTATTGGGGGTTTTGGTAATTATCTCATCCCCTTGATGATTGGGGCGCGGGATATGGCGTTTCCCAAATTAAATGCGATCGCTTTTTGGTTAAATCCTCCAGCCGGATTACTATTAGTAGCGAGTTTCTTTTTCGGTGGTTCGCAATCTGGTTGGACTGCTTACCCGCCTTTAAGTCTAATTACCGCACCTATTGCCCAAAGTCTGTGGATTTTGGCAATTGTGTTAGTAGGGACTTCTTCTATTCTTGGTTCAGTCAACTTCGTCGTCACTATCTTGATGATGAAAGTCCCCAGCATGAAATGGGATCAATTACCTCTGTTTTGCTGGGCTATCTTAGCGACTTCTGTGCTAGCACTGTTATCTACACCTGTGTTAGCCGCCGGTTTGGTACTGTTGCTGTTTGACATCAACTTTGGCACTTCCTTTTTTAAACCAGATGCAGGTGGTAACGTTGTTATCTATCAGCATTTGTTTTGGTTCTATTCCCACCCGGCAGTATATTTGATGATTCTGCCGATTTTTGGCATTATGTCGGAAGTTATTCCCGTTCATGCCCGCAAACCAATTTTTGGTTATAAAGCGATCGCCTATTCTAGTGTAGCGATCTGCGTAGTTGGTTTGTTTGTCTGGGTACACCATATGTTTACTAGTGGTACACCCGGTTGGATGCGGATGTTTTTCACCATCTCGACTTTGATTGTGGCTGTACCTACCGGGGTGAAAATTTTCGGTTGGGTAGCAACATTGTGGGGTGGTAAGATTCGCTTTACCAGTGCCATGTTATTTGCGATCGGCTTGTTGTCGATGTTTGTCATGGGTGGCTTAAGCGGCGTGACAATGGGGACAGCACCTTTTGATGTTCACGTCCATGATACTTATTATGTAGTTGCTCATTTCCACTATGTGCTGTTTGGTGGTTCTGTGTTTGGGATTTACGCAGGTATCTATCACTGGTTTCCCAAAATGACCGGACGGAAGTTAAATGAGTTTTGGGGACGTGTGCATTTTCTCTTGACTTTAATCGGCACTAATTTAACTTTCTTGCCAATGCACAAGTTGGGTTTGCAAGGTATGCCTCGCCGGGTGGCGATGTATGATCCTCAGTTTGTTGATTTGAATCAACTGTGTACCATTGGGGCATTTATTTTAGGTTTGTCGGTGATTCCCTTTGCCATCAATATTATTGTCAGTTGGCGTAAGGGTGAATTGGCTGGGGATAATCCCTGGGAGGCTTTGAGTTTGGAATGGACTACTAGTTCTCCTCCTGCGGTGGAAAATTGGGAGGTTTTACCAGTGGTGACTCATGGCCCTTATGAGTATGGTCATTCTTCGGAAGTATTAACGGAAGTTAGTTCATCAACCTAACCCCCCAACCTCCTTTTCTAGTATGAAAGCTACAGTGTACAGGTTGCTACATCGACATTGTGAATGTATCCGGTGACATTGCTAATGTATTAGCTGACCTTGTTAATGTATCGCCTGACATTGCTAATGTATCGGCTGACATTATTAATGTATCGGCTGACACTGCTAATATATCGCCTGACATTGTTAATGTATCAAGTCACTCTCTTGTATATACAAGTAGCAGTAGAGAAGGAGGAGTAAGAAATTTTCCCCTCTCCTCGTAGGAGAGGGGTTAGGGGAGAGGTCAAAAAATTGTATTCAGAGGTATGTATGACTGTTGTAACGGCACATGATGAGCATGATGAGGCGCATCCTGATTTGCGCGTGTGGGGATTGTTGACGTTCCTGGCTTCCGAATCTTTGATGTTTGGCGGCTTTTTTGCTACTTATTTGTTTTTTCGGGGGACAACTGATATTTGGCCGCCGGAGGGAACTGAGGTAGAGTTATTTGTGCCGGCGATTAATACTGCAATTCTGGTGTCTAGTAGTTTCGTCATTCACTTTGGGGATATGGCGATTAAGCAGAATTGTATTTGGGGAATGCGGTTTTGGTATTTTGTCACCGCGATTATGGGAGCAGCTTTCTTGGCTGGTCAGGTTTATGAGTACCAAAATTTGGGCTATGGTCTGACTACCAATGTGTTTGCTAATTGCTTCTATATCATGACTGGGTTTCACGGTTTGCACGTATTTGTGGGACTGTTATTGATTTTAGGAGTGTTATGGCGATCGCGTCGTGATGGTCATTATTCTGCAACTAAGCACATTGGCATCGAAATGGCAGAAATTTACTGGCACTTCGTAGACATTATTTGGATTATTCTGTTCACTTTGATTTACGTTCTCACTCGTTTTTAAGGGTGTAGGGGTATAGGGGTGTAGGGGGAAAAGCTCTTGAATTTTGAATTTTGAATTTTGAATTTTGAATTTTTCTGCCCAATGCCCCAAAATAAAATTATGCTCAATCACACTAACAAATTTTCCTGGTTTGAAGTTCCAGAAGAAGTCAAAGAGTTATTAATTTTAGCTGCTCAAAATTGGGAAGATACTTCAACATCAGAAAAATACATTCAAGCAGCTTTAGCGATGACTGGGGAAAACACTGATGTCTTAGTAGCAGCTTATAGATTTTTCTTTTATAAAAATAATTATTTCTTGGCATTGCAAATAACTCGCCAATTATTAGATAAAATTAAAGAATCAGAGAAATTTCCTGATGAGTGGGAGGCACTTAAACCTATATTGGTAACTCGTCGGGAAGAACCGCCAATTAGGTTATACTTAAATGCTTATGCCGCTACAGGTTTAGTATTAGCAAAGTTAGGGGAAATCGAGCGAGCTAAAGAAATCAGTTTGCGAGTCAAAGAAATTGATGACAAACATGATTTCGGTGCAGGAATCCTCCTGGATGTTTTGACACGTCCAGCAGAAGAAGATGATTAAATCAGTGTTGGGTGAACAGTAAACAGTTATCAGTTAACAACCATGAACATTTTTTCATTTTTTAACGCATCTTCCTACAACCCTGTATCTACATTTTCTAGTAACAATGACCTGTTTCCTTCTAGGGTTGTTGTGCCAACATTTTCCCGTGAACCTCTGCCTAATCTCGCTACGCCAATCATTGTATTGCCTCAAGTTTCTCAACAAAGATTTTAAATATTATGCAAGGTAGGGATTGGTTGTTGACGGGAGACGGTCAATATCAAGTGTGCAAATCACCTAGAAGCTGGGATTTATTACAAGAAAATTATCGTCTATATCGGTTTTTAACTGAAATGGAAGATGTTCTTGATGGGGTAGATGATGAATCTATTCGTCTACCTAAAATCCGAATGCTGGTGAGACGCTTGATTGTCAATTCTTATTGGGTGAGGAGTCAGTATTTAGAGCCTTCCCCGACAACCGGAATATCTGTTTTACTGTTATATGATGAATTGGGTTTTCCATTAACAGTGCAAACAGTTACATTCGCACCAGGAAGCACATCTAACATTCACAATCATGGAACATGGGGAGTAGTTGCGGTATTACAAGGAGAAGAAAAAAATACTGTTTGGCGACGCACTCAACACCCAGATTATCCAAACAAAATTGAGCCAACAGGAGAAATTCTCTTATCACCAGGAGACATCATCAGCTTTACTCCTGATGCAATTCATAGTGTAGAAGCAGTAGGTGATAAACCAACTGTGACTTTTAATATTTATGGTGAAACTGATCCCAAACAAAGGTTTGATTTTGATCCAGTAACCCATAGTGCAAAGAAATTTTGATGTGTAATCAATAATTACGAGTTCGTAATTAATTTATCACCAATTATACCAATTTTGAATTTTGGATTAAAAGCCTACATTCATACCGGATTGGTATTAATTACGAATTACAAATTACGAATTACGACTTATTTCCAATTCATAAGGAGATACTTCAATGGCTAGAGTACTTTTCTACAGCAAGCCTGGTTGTAAAGGTGGTACTAGACAAAAGGTTTTGTTAACTGCGGCTGGACATGAAGTTGTTGCTTATGATTTACTGACTGAACCTTGGACATTGGAACGTCTGCGATCATTTTTTGGCGATCGCCCGATTACTGAGTGGTTTAATGCTTCCTCACCCAAGATTAAATCAGGTGAGATAGTTCCTCAAAACTTAGATGAACAAACAGCTTTGTTTTTAATGTTGCGTGATCCTCTATTAATTCGCCGTCCTTTGATTCAAGTAGGCGATCGCCGTGAGGTGGGTTTTGATGTCGATATTTTAGATGCGTGGATTGGCTTAAAGCCTGTAGATGAATCCTTCCGCACTATGGCTGAAAATCTTATGAGCCAAGATTTACAAGGTTGCGCCCACGGTCAAGGTCACAGTGATGCTCATCACCACGATCATCAAGGTAATTGCAACCATCACACTCAGGAAGAACACCACCGCCAAGGTTGTCATCATTAGAAAGAAAGCAGGGGGCAGGGTGCAGGTGGAAAAGGAGTTTGAGCGTTATTGACTTTTATTTAACGTGAGTCTCCGTTGGAGATTCACGTTAAATACGAATTACGAATTATTTCCAAACATAGCTGAACTCAAATAGCGTTCACCGAAGGAAGGCTGAATCATTACAATGAGTTTTCCTCGGTTCTCTGGTCGTTTACCTACCTGAATAGCTGCACACAAAGCCGCACCGGAGGATATACCAGACAGTAAGCCTTCTTCTTTGGCTAAACGTCGTCCGTAACTCATGGCTTGGTCATCGCTAACTCTGATGACTTCATCAATTAGTTCCAAACGGAGAACATCAGGGACAAAGCCAGCACCAATACCTTGAATTTTATGAGAACCGGCTGTACCACCAGAGAGGACGGGACTGTTACTAGGTTCAACTGCGATCGCCTGAAAACTCGGTTTACGTTGTTTAATTACTTCTGCAATCCCTGTGATTGTTCCCCCAGTCCCTACCCCTGCAATTAAAATGTCTACTTTACCGTCTGTATCTGTCCAAATTTCTTCGGCGGTGGTTTCTCTGTGAATTTTGGGGTTGGCTGGATTGCGGAACTGTTGCAGCATATAAGCTTTAGGAGTGTTCGCGGCAATTTCTTCAGCTTTGCGAATTGCTCCCCGCATACCCTCAGATCCTGGGGTTAATTCTAACCTTGCACCGTAGGCTTTGAGCATCGCACGTCTTTCTTGGCTCATAGTTTCTGGCATGGTTAAAATTAACTGATAGCCACGGGCTGTTGCTACCATTGCCAAACCAATTCCTGTATTACCAGAAGTTGGCTCTACTAATATAGTTTTTCCTGGCTCAATTAAACCTGCTGCTTCTGCGGCAAGAATCATACTTACCCCAATCCGGTCTTTTACTGACGCAGCCGGATTCATGCTTTCTAATTTGACAACTATTGTGGCAACTACTCCTTCTGATTGAGGAATTTTATTTAGTTGCACTAAAGGAGTTTGACCAATCAATTCTGTGACATCTTTAGCAATTTTCATAAATTTACTCCTAAAAATTTTAGCTTTAGTGTTGTGTATTTATAATGTTCATATGATAACAATTATCAGTTATCTATTCTCACTAAAGCACAAAATTCGTGCAAAAAAAATCAACTTGATGACATTTTGATAGGCATTTAGATTCGCTTACCGTTGAGAACAGTCCAAAATTTATATTGATAAATTCCATTATTTCCAAAATCACCCATAACTGAAGGATATTCATGGAACTTTGTTACTCAAGCTCATGTCTGATAACTCATCAGTCTAGAAATTGCTGCTTATATAAGCAACATTTCTAATTTCTGGTAACAAGGTGGTTAATTTATTAGAAAAGCATGACTTAATTTACATGATCTTAATAGCTTTTTTTGACTTATTTGTATATACTCACCAATACATATAATTTGCTTGAGTACAAGTTATTTAAATAAAGTACTCAAGTAAAATTACATTGAAATATCAGCCCAATTAGCTTTGAGCCTAATTTCACCAATACTAGAACCCTATCTAATTAATGCTAGTACCCTGTCCCAAAAATACTAGTACCCCTACCCCAAATTATTTTTATAATCCCGAATATAAAAGCCTTTGAGACTTTGAGTACAAACTTAATATATTTAATAATCTTGATCTGACATCCAAAAACCAGAGCCAAGAAGAGCAGCTGATATAAAACTTATAGGATTTACGCAGAGATTCCCCTCTACCCCCCGAAATTCAATGGGTTAAACCAGTGAACAAGGGGGGACTTCTTAATCATTAAAAAGTGATTGATGAACAGTTTCAAGTTAAAAACTCTATTTTCAATAATGGGAGTATTGCTGGTAAAAAAGATTTTTTTTTAGCAGACTTAATTAATTATTTTTTCTGTATCATTAACACCTTTATTATCCAAATTATATCTCATGTTTTGGAAGCTTAATGTATGGAATTATTACGATATTTAATTTCCTGGTGCTGACTACCTAGCAAGGGGAGCAAAGATGAAAGCTAAACTGCTCAATGTTCTTACTGTTTGTCTGGTTGCTTTAGTGGTGATATCTCCTGGGCTAATAGTGTTGAGTTTAGTTTTGGAAAAACACACAGAGTTCGTTAGAACACAGAAATTAGTTAATGAAGTTAATAGAATTAGTCCAGTCAATGAGCAAGCAATAATCATTAATCAATCTGCTAGCTCACCAGTTGTTACTTCATTACCTCCTCATCAAGATGTGCATCAAGTAGCAACTATTGCTGAAAGTTATAAGCTGGCTATTCTTATCCAATGGTTGATTGTTCTAATTCCGATTTTTGTTGGGTTAGGAATTATTATCCATGACCGATATCTTGTCTATCGGGCTGCAATTTTAAAAGAACAAGTGGAAATGTTAGAAAGGCTTTGGCAACAAAGTATAGAACAATAAATGTGATAAATAAAATTTGACTTTACCTCAGCATTCATCGTCAACCCTATTATTGCAAATATTCCCATGAAAGAAGTGAAAGAAGAACGCCAAATATTATATTTCAATTTAATTGATGAATTACTGCAATGTCCCAACGGACAAGAGCCAGAAATTTTAGAAGCGAATCAAGAATTAATTGATGCTCATTTTGTTGAAACTATTGTCCAAGTAGCAACTACATTTGCTCACCAAGGTAATCAAGATGGTTCAAAGTTCCTTTTTTTTCTTGCCCGTGAATTAGCAAAATATTTAGGCTTATATCCTGATTTTCAACAATCTGAAAATAGTAATACTGAAGCTGCAAATAAGGAGTAAAAATGCTACTTACTGCAACTGATGCTGGACATATAGCGTTAGAATTTCTATTGGCAGACTGGAATATTTCCGAAGATTATCGAGATTGGTTTGCTATCTTAAACTCTCGGTTAGTAGGTGAGACTTGGTATATCGTAGAATTGAGTGTGGCAGGTTTTCCTGATAGGTGGTACATTCAAGTATATGATACTGGACAATGCGATCCTAATTACACATTTAAATCTCCTATTAATCCTGCTGAGGGATTTGTAGATTTAGGTAGTTTACCGGCAATTATAGCTGAGATTTTATTAGCAGAACGAAAATCTAGATAATAAAATTTAAAAAATATAAATTGATATTGTTTGAGGTGGTGAATTGAAAAATCACACCTCATTTTTTATGCAAATAAAAATTTTTATTCCAAATAAATTCATGATTTAGTCAGAAATCAATAACAAATATATGTTATATTGAGTAGAGTGATGGACGCTACAGAAATATCAATTCCAATGCTGACGGAAGATATATTAGCTAAAGAGTTCACAAGAGTTGTCACTCAATATTACCCAATAGTTGGGGAACTATTAGACGGGTGTTATGTGAAAGTCATCACCTGTTTTTGGGGACGACCTGCTAGACGCTTGCAATATATAGGCATTTATTGTTCTGAAGATATGCTTCCTCATGTGCAAGCTCACAAAGAAGTACTCCGAGAATTAGCAGAAAATATGGGATTAGTACAAGTAGTTTTTATGAATGCCAAACGACTATTGCGAGATCCTTTATCTAAGCTGAAGGATAATGATCCACGTTTATGGTTAGAGTTACATATGGTAGCCAAGTAAAACAATGGAAAATTCACCATCAACCGTAAAGAGTTATCAATTGTCAGATACTACAGCAACTGATTGAAAAAGTAATGAGTAATGAGTAATGAGTAATGAGTAATGAGTAATGAGTAATGAGTA
>JBODRP010000008.1:0-46660 GCA_050633005.1 Trichormus sp.
AGTATGGCACTGCGTTGAAATTCGTTGTGTACTGTCGCTACTAAAGCATAACTATTACCAGCTTTCAGAATTTTTCCTAATACAACGCCTGTCATCATATGGGCGTGGACAATATCAGGCTGAAATTCTTTAATAATTTCTCGATAACCCCTCACCGCATGAATTAAATTCATTGGTGTTCTAGTTTGATCTAATTGAAAGTGCTGAACACCATACTGTGCTAATAATATTTCATATTCTCCACCAGCAGAGGCAATAGCGACATCATGACCACTTTTTGCTTGCAAACAAGCTAAGTCTACGGCTACATTCACAATGCCATTACCTATTTCTCGGACGTGATTTAAAATATGTAGGACACGCATTTACTTACCAGTCTTTTGTTTCAGTTTAAATAATGAATGATAATTATTCCCCTGCTCCCTGCTCCCTGCTCCCTACCCCCACCCCCCTAATTTCACCCTGGTAGGCGATACATCATCACCTTGCCTTTGGCATTTTCTTCTACAAATACTAGATACTCGCCATTTGAGCGTTGAAAAGCACGGATACCATAGGGTATATCCACCCAGCCAGTTTCATTGTTAACTTCTGGGCCTGGTTTTAATATTTGTAGTTGTTTGCCTGTAGTGGCTTTATATACATAGACATCAGCCTTTTTACTATCTACAGCAAAAACCCTGTCCCCGGCTATATCCATTGATTTGATATGTAGTTTGGGGTTAGTGTTGGGATTATAAGGCAGGGCTATGCGCCAGCGCAGGTTTCTTTTTTTACTCCAATTATCGTAGCGGATAATCTCTGTACCAAGTAACCCCCAATCACCGTCTAAGTTGGGGCGATCGCTAGTATAACCTCCTAGATACATAACATCTTGTTTGGGGATATACTTAATCCTGGTGAGGGTTGTGAAAGGTGCTGGCATGGGTATTCTTTCCCCAGTACCTTGTCCATAAATCGGACAACCATGAGTATCTAATTTTTGATAAGGATAGTGTTTGATATAGCCTGCTTCGGCGGCTTGCCAAATATCTCCTTTGCTGTCAACTTCCCAACCCCAAACAGAAGCATCTTCTTTCCCTAGAACTTTATATTCATTCGTTTGAATTGAACCATCACCATTGACATCCCGCCATAACCAACTACTGTTTTTAGGTTGATTCGCTGGCCATTTCAGGTGGTTTTTGCCGAAAATACCACAGGGAACAGCAATTTCTCCATCAAAACGGTAGATTAATAGGCGTTCTGCCATCATTTCTGAGGAAAGATACATTAACCGTTTTCCTCCTAGGCGGCGGATAAAGGCGGCTGTGGGTGTGGTATGCAGTCTACCATCGTCAGGATAGCGGAATTTATCTAAAGTATAGGCTTTATATGTCCATTCTTTGCCGTTATTCTTGCTGTAGTCCATGACAAAGTGTTCATTTTTAGTAAACACATCTTTGCCATCGGTATCAGGATCTGCGTCGGCATTATCTAAGAATTGTAAGCCGAGTAATCGCCACTGGAGTTTTCCGGTTGGGGAAAATTTCCTTAAATCTGCACCAGTGCTGTTAAAACCATGATTGCTAATGTAGATATTTCCTGCTGTATCTGTACCAACTCCGGTAATGCCGTAAAGTTTAGCATCTTTGACTTGTCCACGAACACCGCTATAAATTCCCCCCTTATCGCCAAAAGTGCCTGTCTGTAATGGTTTTTTGGCAATATTATTGTAAATTAATACTTGTTGACGCTGGCTATTGTCTGCAACTAAGAGTTGATCTTTGGGAGTGATAGCGATCGCAGTTGGTTGCACTACATCTGTAATTTGTTGTGGTAATTTCTGCCCTTGGGGAGTATAACGGACAATTTTCACCGGGGTTTTATTTTGTTTATGCTGTACAATCCATAAATTATTTTGCCGATCAATTGCGATCGCTCCTGGATTAGTCACGCTAAAATTGCGTAGTTCCTGCATAGTGTCAGTATGATAAACATGGATGCTATTACTACCAACATCACTGACATATAACTCGTTACCCCTAGTTGCTAATCCCGTAACTTCGTTTTTAGTAGTGATGATTAACATACTTTTATCCCAACCACGCCCCCCAGTAAAAGGCGCAGGTTTACCGGATAAATCATAGCGTCTGACACAATACCAAGTTGTCCCTTGAGGCGGATAATCATCCTCTGGTTTCCCTTCAGGAGATTGCTTCATACCTACATAAATATATTTTTGATTGGCGGTAATTGCTATACCTCCCGATCTGCCCCAGCCATGTAAATCCTCAACTTTACCAATCACATCGCCATTCTTATAAATACCTACTTCTCGCCCCGCTTCATCCCAACGACTATTAACATAAACCGTACCATCTTGGGAAACATACATCCCTTCCATTTGGATTTGCACCCACTTCTTACCGCCAAAAGTGTTACCAATCCAAGAAGTTTTGTACCCAGGGTTAGCTGCTACTTGGTTGGTAATAACTGGGACTTTATTTAAAGTCGAAGATATAGGACTAGCGAGGGGATTAACAATTACTAATATAGCTAAAGCCAGTATAAAAAGATATATTTTTAAACCCCGAAAATTTCTATTACGAGATAGTTTATGGAGATATTGATTACAGTTTTGATAAATACTGTTTAACCGTGTTCCTATTTTATTTTCCATAGTTAGCTTCAGTGTTAATTAGTTTCCATTCATCGAAAACCTGAATCATTTTGCAATTCAAGTAGATGAACAATGTTTGATTTTTGACAACTGAATTATTAAGCTGATTTTTGGTAGAACACGTAAATAAAGCTAACAGAAGATTAATATGATTTTTCTTTATTCACAGATTATTCATTAAAACCACATATTTTGTTTAAACAGAGTGACTATTAACAGTTAACAGATTTAACTCCCTTCCCTTGTCTCCCCTGTCTCCCCTGTCTCCCCTGTCTCCCCTGTCTCCCTTGTCTCCTGCCCCCTGCCCCCTGCTCCCCTGCCCCCTGCCTACAGCAAATTCCTAGTTTTAAGATGCAGATATCGTTCAACTAACTGATCACTAATTTGATTAGCTGGTGCATCTAATACCAACACACCTTTTTGTTTTAACTGGGCAAAAGCAACTTGACGCTGTGCTAATAAATCTAAAGCGACTGCACGGGCGTAAGCTTGGTTAATATCATCAGTAAAAGTATGGGCTAAATCATCTACTTTGGGATCTCTCAAAGTGACGCAAAACGGTAGATAGCGGGGTGCTAACCGAGTCAAAGCCGCCAGCATTTCAGTAGAGGCGGTAACATCAACTAAATCTGTAATAATAACTACTAGCGATCGCCTGGTTTGTTTCTGGACTACATGAGTTACAGCCCCCAAGTAATCTGATTCTTGTAAAACCGGTTGAATTGGCGTTAAACGGTCGATAATTTGATTTAAATGATTTTGTCCTCGTTCTGGGGGTATCCATGTGTGCATTTGGTGATCAAATACACCCACACCCACGCGATCGCCTCGGTGTAATCCTGCTAAGGCGAGAGATAAGGTTGCATTCAAACCCCAATCAAAGCGTTGTAAACCCTGGACTTGAGAAGTCATCAATCGCCCACGGTCTAGTAAAATCAATAAAGTTTGTTCCTGTTCTGGTTCTAGCACCCTCACTAAAGGGGGTGTATTTCCATGTGTTCCTACGCGCCTAGCTGTAGCTTTCCAATCAATGAGGCGCAAATCATCACCGGTGCGATAATTCCGCAATTCTGCAAATTCTGTGCCAATACCTAATCGTCTAGATTGGCGTATAGCACCAGATGATTGTAATGTCAAGCGAATGGAGAGCGATCGCAATCCAATTAAATCAGGATAAACTTTAACTGTAAGACCGTGGCGAATCTGCCAATCATCCCAAGCCAAACCCCAAGGGCTTAATTGTCTGACTTGAATGTTACCCCAATTAAACTCACCTCGTTGTCTGGGGTGTACAGTGTAAGTTAATTCTTGGGTAGTGTTGGCGGCAATAGTAGTATTTAATGTAGACGTTGATACACCAAAATCGGCGGGGTAATAATCCCGGATTTGCAGGATGGTGTTAGTTGTCTGGGATGTAATTGTCAATATAACCGAATTATCTCGCCCAATAGAAAAGCGGGATGGTAACTGGCGACTGATTTGCACCCGCACAGGCTTGACACGCCAACCATCGACAACCATCAAAACCAAGACAGCGACATCATAGATGAGAGTGATAGCGATGCTAGCAGAAATACCGATGAACAAAGATAATAAAATAGCGATCGCTAAACCCAAAAGTAATAAGAAGTAAACCCTTTTAGCAGCAACCATAGATTTTTTTTGTAAAACTTGATTATATCTGCCATTACGTAATTCGTAATACCCTACGGGTACTCTGCGAGAACGCCTTCTCTTTCAGAGACGCTAACGCGAATGGCGAATGCGTAGCGTTCTCGTTGGCGCAGCCTCTCGTAGAGAAGAGTAGCAAGCTACGTAATTCGTAATTCGTAATTCGTAATTAGGGCTTGCTCAACAAGTAGTAAAAAAACTTGAGAAGAATTATGTTAAAAATATTCCAATACGTTAGTATTTTTCTCATTAGCATCTGTTTACTATTTGCTTGTCATGGTTCAACACTGACTGAATTTAAACGCCCTCCGTTAAAAGTGCAATTTGGATCTTTTGTTGGTGAGTATCCAGGCATCATTGCTCAAGAAAAAGGATTATTCCAAGCCCAAGGCGTAGATGTGGAACTAATTTATAAACCATACACCAAATTGGAACAAGCAAATTTCAATGCGGGCAAGTATGATGGTATTTCATTATCATTAGGAAGTTTGATGATTTTGAGTACCACAAATCCTGATATACAAGGCATGATTGTTATAAATGAATCAACAGGAGCAGATGTAATAGTTGCCCAATCACAAATTCAAACCATCGCTGATTTGCAAGGTAAAAAGTTAGGTGTAAACCTAGGGAGTTTTAGCGAAGTTTTTGTGAGTGAGATGTTGAAAAGTGGCAAATTAACTAGTGATGATGTGAACTTAGTTCAAGCAGAGGCTTTAGAAATTCCTCAACTCCTGAAAAATAATTTTATTCAAGCCGGACACACTTGGCAACCCCATGTTAGCAAAGCTATTGAATCAGGGGAACATATCATATTTAGCAGTAAACAAACTCCTGGCTTAATTTTAGATATGATTGTCTTTCGCAAGAATACAATTGCAAATCGCCCCAAAGACATTCGTGCATTTGTCCGAGGATGGTTGCAAGCCTCGAATTACTGGAAAGCCAATGTTCAAGAAGGAAATGCTATCATCAGCAAAGCGTTAAAAATCCCTAGTGATACAATCTCTCTAGAGGGAGTAAACCTAACTGATTTAGCCGAAAATCAAAAATTATTTCAATCTAGCAACCCAAACTCTATTTACAAAACTGCCCAGATATATGCAGATTTTTTTATTCGCTCTGGAAACGTAACACGCCTTCCTGATGTGAAAAGCTTGTTTAATTCTTCCTTCTTGAACCCTCCCTCCTAGTATAAAGCCATGCAGCAGACTTTTTTAGGTGGTATCCGAAGTAAGTTAATTGTTTCGTTTCTCATTGTTGCTTTGATTCCATTGTTGTTATTGGCATTTATCAACAAACAAACAACAGAAAATGCACTGACTCAAAATGCAAAACAGGCTTTATCTGCGGCAGCTAACGAAACAACTAACAGAATAGATGCTTTTATTGATGCCAATCTCAATGCTGTGCGTGTAGAGGCTATTTTACCAGGTTTGGCACGCTACCTCAGCCTAAATCCACAACAGCAAAATGATAGCCCCGAAATGCAATTGGCGGCAGAAACATTAATCCGTCTTAGTCGCAAAGATATGCTCAATATTCTCTCCTATGCTTTGCTTGACTTAAATGGGAAAAATGTCTTGGATACACATATATCGAATATTGGTAAAGATGAATCAGTTGAAAATTATTTTAAAAAACCATTGCAAACTAACTTACCCTTTGTTTCTGGTATGAAGATATCACCAAAAATTCCTAACCTGGTGATGCTCTTTTTTAGTAGTCCGGTTCGTAATGCCAAGGGGGAGATATTAGGTGTATTGCGTGTTGCATACAATGCAACTGTTGTTCAGCAGTTAGTAACTCGAGAAACTGCAAGGGCTGGGGCAAAATCTTTTGCTATTCTTTTAGATGAAAATAATATTTATCTGGCACATAGCACTGCACCAAAACTGCTTTTTAAATCAATTGTGCCTTTGCCTTTAGATGTTATAACTCAACTGCAACAGGAAATGCGTTTACCTAATGCTCCTGTCAAAGAATTGGCAACTAATGAGTCAAAACTTAAGCAAGCATTAGACAATCAACAATCCTATTTAATTACATCTTTGTCAGCAACAGATAATCAGGTTAATTTGATTGCGATCTCTCGTTTAAAGTATAAGCCTTGGTCTGTTTTATTCGCACAGCCTCTTAGTGTTGCTCTAGCACCTGTAGAAAAGCAAATTCGTGATACGATGTTGCTATTTGCAATTATTGCTGGAGTAGTGACAATTATCGCTTTTGCTATTGGGCAAGTGCTAACAAAGCCAGTAATTTACCTTACCGACATAGTTTTTCAGTTTACAACAGGTAACTTAGATATCCGCGCCAAAATTAGCTCAAACGACGAAATAGGGCAACTGGCAAAGTCGTTTAATAACATGGCACTTCAGTTACAAACATCTTTTGAAACTTTGGAACAACGGGTACAAGAGAGAACAGCAGAGTTAGTAATTGCTAAAGAAAAAGCAGAAGATGCAAATGAGAAACTAGAACAACTGGTAAATCTAGATGCTTTAACTCAGGTAGCTAACCGTCGCTGCTTCAATGGACGACTGCAAGCAGAATGGAAGCGGCTTGCACAAGAACAAAAACCTCTGTCATTAATTTTATTAGATGTTGATAAATTCAAATCTTATAACGACTACTATGGTCATCTTGGAGGGGATGATTGTCTAGTCAGAATAGCTCAAAAAGTACAACAGACAGTTAATCGTCCTGGTGATCTCGTGACGCGTTTCGGTGGAGAAGAATTTTCAGTACTCCTCCCCAATACTGACTTAGCAGGAGCAGTTGAAGTAGCCCAAAATATTCAGCAAGCAATTCATAATTTGGGCATTCCCCATGCAAAATCTGATGTCAAGGATATCGTTACCGTTAGTATGGGAATTTGCTCTCTTATACCCTCTTGGGAAATAAAGCCAGATATACTCATCATTTCAGCTGATAAAGCACTGTACAATGCCAAACAAAACGGACGTAATCGCTATAGTTATACCGTTTCTTGATGTAGCTTGCCTGGCGTAGCCATAGATGCACGTTATTCTCTACTGTAGAGACGTTGTATGCAACGTCTCTACATCATTTATTTGGCGAAACTTCATAGAGAATTGGTATTACTCATTAGATGAGGTACATATAGCCTAACTGTGACATAATACTTGCCCAATAGACTTTAAACTAATAGAGTTGGTAAGAAAGTACGCACTTAAAAGTAAGCTAATTAATCAAAAGTCACTATGAAAGCTGAAGCAGAAAAACATCATAGGCTCACTTGTGAAGTTGAAACAACTTTAAAAGTTATTGGCGGACGCTGGAAGGTTTTAATCATCAGAGAATTAATGTCAGGTGTACAACGGTTTGGTGAGTTGCAGCGTTCCTTACCTGGAATTACACAAAAGATGCTTACTCAACAACTTCGAGAATTAGAAGAAGATGGGATCATACACCGAGAAATATATGCACAAATCCCTCCCAAGGTGGAATATTCTTTAACTGCTTTAGGGGAAAGTTTACAACCAATTCTCTATGCCATGCACGAATGGGCTGTTAAGCATTTTCATCAGAAATAGGGCATGGGGCATGGGGCATAGGGCATCGGGCATGGATGAATCTTTCTAATATTAGTTTTGTATTTAAATTTTAAGTCACACCCTCACAACAAAAGTGTATCAACTTTCAACTGCTATTAATTTAGATTAATTTGTTTACTGACTTTGTAAATATTCAATTGCGGCTTCTAACTTAGAAGCATAACTTTCGGCGAATCTTTCAAACCAAAGTCCTTCAGGAGAAAACGGATCTAACTTTGCTAGCCAATCTTGTGCCTGCTTTTGCAAAGCCTGACGTTGTTTAGCTTTAATTTGTTCTTGTCGAATCCTTTCTTGTTCTATTTCTTCCTGCTTTCTCAATTCCTCAGCTTGATCTTGGGCTATGATATCAGCCTGAACCTCTGCTAAGAGATTGTCCATAAAAGAGCCTGATTTATTAGCAGGTGGAGCAGGTGGAGCAGGTGGAGTATAAGATTTACCTACATCCGGTTTTGGCTTTAGCTTTTGTTGTTGTTCGCTATCGTATTCAGCCTTAATTTGTGCTAACAATTTATCAAGAGAATCCATAATTAATTTCTCTCCCTTGTCTTCCTTGTCTCCCTTGTCTCCCCTACACCCCTACACCCCTACACCCCTACACCCCACCCCCCCACACTCTAATCAGTAATGGCATTAAGTAGCACTTCTGAAAGACTTAAATCTTCCATATCTTCCATTGTAATGGTGTCGCAAATATCAAATTTTGCTCCAGCACTTTGTAATTCATCATCTAATACTTTGAGAAAGCGGGTAGCTTGAGCATCTTTACCAACTTGGATAAAAGAAATAGCTAGTTCTTCATCTCTATCCATGCGGCGGGAAGCTTCTATAATGACCTTCATTACCGCTTTGCGATCGTCTGGTTCACCATCAGTCACCACTAAGATTGTTTCACCATTGGGTTTAGTTTGACCAGAAGTTTTACGTTGAAAATAATCATCAGTGGCGTGTTTTAAGACGGCTGCTAAATCAGTTGTGCCAGAGGGATCATTTTCCATGAAAATTTGCGCCACCTTAGCAGCAGTAACATTTTCGTATCGCTTAAATCTACCAGAAAAGACATACACAGTAATGCCATCTGGATCAAATTGTTCACACTTACTTGCTAAAGCTAAAGTGGATTCTTGGGCAGTTGTCCATCTATTTCTACCACCTTTTTGGTCTGGGGTAGCCATGCTACCACTTTTATCAATAATTAGAGTGTAATCACGATTGTCTAGCATGAAAAAATTCTCCCATTACAACCATAAACTCTAGAATTATTAGTCAGTTATCGCTTTAATCAATACATCTGATAAACTAGTTGTTTCTAATTCATTTAAAGTGATGGTGTCACAGATATCAAACTTAGCACCAACACTTTGCAGCTGATCATCTAAAGCTTTCAGAAACTTAGTCGCTAGGGAACTTGAACCTACTTGAATCAGGGAAATTCTCAATTCATCGGCACGTTCCACGCGATGAGTCGCCTTAATGATAACTTCACATACAGCTTGGCGGTCATCTGTTGAAGCATCTGTAATGACTAAAATTACTTCTCCTCTAGGCTTTGTTTGGCCTAAAGATTTGCGCTGAAAGTAATTATTGATGGCATCCTGAAGCACACCAGCCAGGTTTGTGCTTTCATCAGGAGAATGTTGTGCAAGTAGCTGTTTAACTCGTTCAGAGGTTACATGATCATAGCGGTGAAAACTTTTAGAAAATAAATAGACAGTGAGTCCATCAGCATCAAACTCTTCGCATTTTTGAGCTAAAGCCAAGGTAGATTCTTGTATGGCCTGCCATCTGGTGTTGTTGCTATCATCATCTAGCCAGGCCATACTGCCACTATGGTCAATAATTAGGGTGTAATCCCGATTTTCTAGCATAATGTTTAGTGTTAAGTAATGACTAGTCAGTAATCGCATTCATTAACACATCTGCCAGACTCATGTCTTCTAAATCATCTAGGGTGACAGTATCGCAGATATCGAATTTAGCCCCTACACCTTGTAGTTGGTCATCTAAAGCTTTGAGAAACTTAGTAGCTTGAGGATCTGAACCGACTTGAATAATGGAAATCCCTAATTCTTCATCACGCTCCATTTGGCGTGTAGCATGGATAATAACTTCAAATACGGCTTTGCGATCGTCTGGTTCGCCGTCAGTAATGACTAAAATTGTCTCGCCATTGGGTTTACTTTGGCCAGATGTTTTGCGTTGAAAGTAATTGTTGAGTGCGTCTTGGAGGACACCGGCTAAATTTGTAGTTCCGGCTGGGTCATTTTCTTGAAATATCTGGGCGACTTTAGCGGTGGTAACTCCTTCATAGCGTTTAAATCTGCCAGAAAACACGTAAACAGTAATCCCATCTGGGTCAAACTGTTCGCACTTTCTGGCTAGAGCTATGGTAGATTCTTGGGCTATTTCCCATCTGCTTCTACCACCAGGTTGGTCAGGGGTAGACATACTACCACTTTTGTCGATGATTAGTGTGTAGTCACGATCGCTCATCATAAGATTCCTTAAATTATTACCCTGTGTGTTCTAGTCTAGCCGCTCGTTGACACTCCATTCAGGGAGTATCAATTTTTCCTACCCTTTTGCCAACTTTGACTGTTGGGTTGTTTGGTAAATTCTCCTTTGGGAAACAGGCGTTGTTCTAATTCTTCATAACTACCTTCAAAGTCACAATGACCATATAAAGGACACTGTTGACAATATACACCTTTAGTGTAGCGTTCTAAATTCTCGCGGTTAAAAAAATAAGGTTTATGGCTAAAGGTGCTGGCTACCCATTGCCAGGACATATTATTACTGGCAGGATCGCCATCTAGTAAATGTTCTAGAAACCATTTTGCACCTGCTTGCCAACGAATCCGTCGCCAATGAATAATATAAGCTGCTAACCACATCCGCATATGGTTGTGCAAGTAGCCAGTTGTGCGTAATTCTTGAGTGAAGTTATCTATACAAACTAAGCCTGTGTTACCGTCTTTAATATCTGGGGGTAACTCCGGCGCATATTCTGCTGTGGTGTAGCCTGTTTTGTATTCTTCTTGGTCTTGCCAAATCTTATTTCCTAGCTTGATATATAATCTCTGCCAGTAGTCACGCCAACCTAATTCATTAATCAGTTTGGTGGCATCATCGCGGTTTTGAACTTTATCCAGTACATAATCACGAATTTCTCGCAGACTCAAGACACCATAACGAATGTAGGGTGAAAGTCTAGTTACGTCACCTGTTAAAAAATTACGTGTTTTGGCGTAGGATGCTGGATTAATTTTTTTTAAGGCTGTTTCGGCGGCTTTTCTTCCTCCCACCGTGTTGCTAACATGATGATCTCGTTCGGCGGCTTGGGGGAACTGTTCCCGTAGATAGGTGATTAATTCATCTCGACTGGCAAATTCACGCTGCATAATAGATATTTACAAAATTTAAATTGTAACTGCATTATCTCTAAATTATCTTTGTTGATACCGTTTCTTGATGAAGATGTACTTTATTCTGTACTGTAGAGACGTTGTATGCAACGTCTCTACATCATTTTATTTGGCTTCGTAAATGACTATTAAAACTGCGTCGGCGAGTATTTTTACCTCGTGAACAGCTAAATATTCTCCCCTCTGACAATCAATATTTGTGATTATGTAAATTTCATACCAAAGTGCAAATTAACAGAGGGCGATAATGCTTAATGGTACGATAACAGTTGGAAAGCGTGAATACAAAACTCCTCATTTCTCCTCAAGAACTCACGTTTCTGTTAGCAGAAAAATCCCGAAAAACTGTCATTATAGATACACGCTCACCAGAAGAATATGCTGTAGCTCATATTCCTGAATCTATAAATATTCGAGAGTTTTTTACTTATCTTTTAGACAATTCATCACCTACTGGCTTAAAACAATTGCAAGAGCATTTTGCCAAAATTATGAGCGAGGTAGGAATTTCCGGCAGAGAACGTTTAGTTGTCTATGAAGATACTTTGAATAAAGGTTATGGACAATCTTGTAGAGCCGCTTTTTTATTAAAATATTTGGGTTGTCCTCATGTTTCTGTTTTACATGGAGGATATCAGGCCTGGTTAGCGGCAGAATTACCTACTACTGATGAAGTCCCGGAACTTGAAAGCAGCATCTTTAGATTGCATCCTCAAGCTGAGATGATAGTGACAACGATGGAAATGTTCGAGGCTATCAATAATCCAGGAATTATAAAATTAGATGTGCGCGATCGCAATGAATGGGAAGGACTGAGTTCTTCACCCTACGGTGCTGATTTTTGTCCTCGCAAGGGGAGAATACCTAACGCTATTTGGCTAGAATGGCATAGGTTGATGATAACTGATTCAGGAATCCCCATGTTTCGTTCTCCGGCAGAGATTTTAGAAATTTGTCAATCTGTGGGTATGACTGCGGAATCAGTTGTTTATATTTATTGTTTTAAAGGTTCGAGAGCTGCTAATACACTATTTGCTTTGCAAGAGGTGGGAATTAATGCCAAAAATTATTTTGGTTCTTGGAATGAATGGTCTCGTGATTTCTCGTTACCAATTGAGAGTTGACAATTGACAAAATTTGCTATTGTTTTAGCTGCGGGTAAATCCACTCGCATGGGTATGTGCAAAACCTTACTACCCTGGGGTCAACATCAAACTTTATTAACTTATCAACTCACACAGTGGTTAAGTATTGGTGTGACACCTGTGGTAGTTTTGGGTTTACATAATATTGACCGACAAAAAGATTGTCTAGAGGGGAGTTTAGTGATTATCAATCCTCATAGTCATGTCGGGAAGACAACTTCTATTTTGGCAGGCTTAGAACATATTACTCAAAACTGGCAAATTTTAGCAATTTCCGCAGTTGACCAACCCAGAACAGCAGAGGTTTATCAAACACTAATACAAGCACATCAAGACAATTCAGCATTAATTACTGCACCCATATATAACCATAAAATGGGGCATCCTTTATTATTTAGTAATAAAATGCGATCGCACTTAGAAAATATTCAGGAAGAAACTCTAGGTTTACGTCAAATCATCCAAGAATTTCACAGTCAAATTATTAAAGTTCCCTTTGACAACCCGGCTGTATTATTAGATATTAATACACCAGAACAATACGAAAACTATAACTCCTCCTCTTAATTACGAATTACGAATTAAATGAATGGTTTCAGCTAATTGCTGATTCACATTTGCCACATCAAAACGCTGACTAGCAAGATTTCTGGCTTGACTAGCAATAGTTGCTGTGATTTCTGTTTCTTGCACACAAGTATTAATGGCTTGTGCTAGTTCTTGGGGTTCTCCTGGTGTCACCAAAAAACCGTTTACCCCATGTTCTACTAATTCCATTGCACCACCGGCTTTAGCAGCAATTACAGGTGTACCGGACAGCATCGCCTCAACAATGACTCTACCAAATGGTTCGGGTGCGGTGGAAGTATGTGTAACTAAATCACAGGCTGCCATTAGTTGGGGAATATCGGCACGAAATCCTAAAAATTTGATGCGATTTTCTAGCCCCAATTGGGCAATTTTTTGGTGTAATTGTTGCACATAATCTTGCTCACCAAACAAAGCATCCCCTACTAAAATTGCTGTTACCTGTGGGGGACATTGAGCTATTGCCTCAATTAAGATATGTTGACCTTTCCACGGTGAAAGGCGGCTAAAATGTCCAACAACAAATTTATTTTCTATTGCCAATTCTTGCCGTAGTTGTTGGATATCTTCATCGGCAGTTTGATAAATTTGGGGGTCGAAACCGTTATAGATAACTTTAGTAAGTTCTCGCTTTCCTCCGGCTTGGACAAATGCCTTTTGACTAGCTTCAGAATTAGCGATAACTAAAGATGCAAATCGATTAGCTAAGTTAATAGCAACTTTGAGGTTGATTTTACTAAAGTGTTCTAAAGACAGAATATCATGTAAATGATATACCAATGGACGACGAGTTATAAAACTAGCGATCGCACCCACAACTAAAGCTTTTTGAGTGTTGGCATAGATGAGATCATATTGATAAGCTTTTGCTACTACCTTGGCTATAAGTGGGGCAATTTGTCCTACACTTGCGCCAGCTTGGAGTAAATTACTTTGTTTACGAACATTAATAGATTTATTAGTCAGAACTTCAACTGGAATGTGATTTTGTGCTAATAAATTTTTAAAATCACCATCAGCAAATAAAGCCACCAAAGCCCGATCACGATAGGGTTTAGCAATATCAATTAAACACAGTTCTGCGCCACCAGGTTTACCACTTTGGTCTAAAAATAATATTTTCATATGGCTGAATTAATAAAAATTAAAAAACTCAATTATCAAGCTAAAATTACTTGTCGTACTCGCTGACCAATTTTTGCCCAATCAAAGTTATTGATTGTATATTGACGACAATCTTCCCGTGAAGGAATAGGCAGTTTTTCGAGTAATATTTGTTCTAACTTTTCAGCAATGGCTGAAGTTTCGGGAGAACTAGTAATTAATTGTGGTGAAAATGGTTGTAAAATCTCTGGCATTCCCCCAATTGGTGTAGATAAAACTGGAGTACCACAAGCTAAAGATTCGATAATTGCTAACCCAAAACCTTCAAAAGATTGGCTAGGCATGACAGTTAAGTCAGCAGCTTGGTAAGCTAAAGGTAATTGCTCATCAGGGAGAAAGCCTAGAAATTTCACGTTATTTTCTAGACCTAATTCTTGAGCTTGTTGTTGGAGGGTAGCTTGCAGATGACCACGACCGGCGATCGCTAACCACACATCAGGTATTCTGGGTTTAATGATGGCTATAGCTGCCAAGAGTTTATCTAGTCCCATGCGCTGCACTAACCGCCGGGATGTAAATAAAATCGGACGATTCTCCGGCCATTCTAGTTGTTGACGCGCCTCTTGGGGTGATAAGCTAGGCTGGAAACGAGCAGTATTCACCCCACCAGGAATCACATGAATTTTGCTCCAGGGTATTTGATACTTTTGGTGTAAAATATTACCAAATGCCTTACTTAAAACCACAAAGCGATCGCACCGATTATAAGTAGTTTGTTCAATTAAGCGACGCTTAAGAAAAATACTTAATTGATTATTCCCTATTTCTTGTTTACTTTCAAATGCCCAAGGCCCATGAAAATTAAATGTAATTGGGACTCCCTTGGGTAAAATATCTAAAATAGGAAAACTATATAAAGCAAAATGTAAATTAATAGCATCTGGTTTACTAATTCTAGTTTTCTGAAAATTAGCTCTAATCGACCAAAATCTTTGCCAGATTGCACTTTCTGGCGATGCTAAGTTAGTTAACTTAATAGGTGTATGCAGTTGATTTTCTGGTAAACCAACTCCACATAATTCCACTTTGTCTTGATGAGCAACTAAGGTATGAATTAAGTCATAAACATACCTTTCTAACCCTCCGGGAGTTTGCGGAAACCAACCTGTACCGATGGTAAGAATAGATGCAGACATTGAATGACTATTTTCTTTTTTATCTTCCACAGGTAATCTCCAAAGCGAAGTTTTTCACCATTAGTTGATTTTTATACAAAGAGTAATTATTTTTGTATATAATGGTAAATTGATACTGTTTAATCTTTATATTCTGTTATTCATCAATCTGATCAGTAAAATTTATCTATGTCTAGATAAATATTTTAGAGAAAATTATTTTTCACTAAATACCCTATCTTGTTACTGATAAATAACTAAGAATTTTAGGAATTATTGTATATTTATTAACATTTAATTAGTAGTATATGTAGCTTTATAGGGTGCGTCAGACTAATCAAATACTGTCAATAAACAGATTTTTGATATCTGACGCACCCTACTAATATACGAGTTGCGTAAGTTCTCAAGATTTCAGCCGCCTATTTTATCCCAATTTGCGGATTCAGTGTAATGATTCACCGGCTGCCTTCCAACCGTTGACACTGGCGGGAAAACCTCGTACATTGTCATAACCCAAAAGCCTTAAAGACATCACCGCCATTGCTGAACGATAACCAGAGGTACAATAAATCACAACTGGCTGGTTTTGTGGAATTTTATCAAGGTTTTGAGTCAGCGTTGGCAGAGGAATATTAATAGCATTATCAATATAACCAGTTGCATACTCAGAAGGCTCTCGGACATCAATTAAAAGAATATTATCTTCCTTGAGTAAACCTTTTAACTCTCCCACATTACCCACAGTATAATAGCCTCTGGGGATGGAATTGAGATAATGATCTAAAGCCGTTTCTAGTTGTGAATTTGGATTAAACATTGCTGTAATTTTTGGCTGTGGAGTAGATAAACTTTTATTCAAAGATGGCGAAAAGGCTAATGCTGATGAATTATAGGGATTACCAAGAGAAATCCATAAAAATATCCCTAAGCTGAGTAAAATTGTGATCAATTTATGATGCTTCATGGTCTAGATTTGATAGCGTTTTTTGGTCTGCTGAGGTACAAACTTATCTGCGTGCAATTATTGTTGTTTGTACCTCAATGTGGCAAGAAAAGATATAATATAGAAATGCGGTTTGATTTATGAAAAAATCTCAGGATATCTAGTATATGTAGGGTGTGTTAGGCGTAAGCCGTAACGCACCTGTCCCAAATGTTTCGGTGCGTTACGCTGTCGCTAACACACCCTACCTATTGTTTCAAAAATCAAATATGATTCCTATAGTATTTCCTGATTCTCAATAAATAAATATTTTGCCACTTTATTCTAGACCATCAAGATAATCTTCTCATCCGATTAAAGGATGAACATGAAAGTTTTAGCTAGGGGTTTTAGTAGCAATTTCCGCTTTAGCTTCTGAGATCAGTTCTTGACTACCTTCATAGGCAACGATACCGCCTTTGATGGTTTCTTTAGCGATGGACTTACCAAGTTTCTTGACTGCTGGTAGCAGCATTGGTACGAGAATAAAACCAGTAACACCAACAAGTAGTAATTTTGTCATACCTGGAAACAGGCAGTATTTGCCAAATAGAGGATTCCTCGTTAATGCCTTGCTCAATTGATATTCTAATTTCATAATTGATGTCTCCTACTTACTCATAAGTATTCAATTTTTGTAAAACCGACTTAGTAGAAATTATGTGCTGATGCAAGCCTAATTTCCTCGGTGAAATCCCACAAGCTAGCCCAATTAACTCCGTAATGTAAATAACTGGTAGCCCATAGTTAACATTATATTTCTTCTCAATATCTGGTTGTTTGATTTCTAAGTTGGTAGCACACAAAGGACAAGCCAAAACTATACAATCAGCCTCAAGAGATTTAGCCTCATCTAATAGTTGTTTAGTTAACTCTAAGGCGACATCTTCTTTTGGGATGACCATAGAACCGCCGCAACATTTGGTTTTGGAGCGGAAATCAACGACCTCAGCCCCACACTTTTGAGCTAATTTATCCATTGACATTGGGAATACAGGAGAATCCCATCCAGTAATGTCTGCTGGTCTAGTTAGCAGACAACCATAATAACAAGCTACCTTCAAACCTTTGAGGGGTTTTTTGATATGGGTAGAGATATCAACATCATTGAGTAAAACATCCACCACATTCCTAACTTTAATGTGGGAATCAGTAATAGATATCCCCATCTCTGACAAAATCGCGGTGATTTTATCTCGTTCTGTCTCTTTTTCTAATGCCTGTGCTGCCCTAGCTGATTTGTTATAACAACCAGAACAAGATGCTAACAAATCGAGATTTTGTTGCTGTGCCAACGCCACATTTCTCGCCGCCAAAGCCATACCCACATCATGAGAAACTGCACCTGCAACAGAACCGCCACAACATGACCAATCATGCAAATCCTCAAGTTCAATTCCCATCTCCCGCATCACAACTTTAGTCGAGATATCAAATTCTTTAGCAGTTGTGTGCAGACTACATCCCGGATAGTAAGAAAATTTCATTGTTCAACTGCCTTTGCTAATGCTGCACTAAATTGTTTGGGGTCTTTGACTTTAGCCGGGAATGGCGACATTTTGCCCCGTAAAGCTAGTTTGATACCTAATTGCGCTTGTTCCAGGACGGCGGACATACCCCCGTACTCTTGCATTAATTCCGGTTCAAAGAGGATACCGCGCTTCTTGATTAACTCCACAAATATCTGATTGAACCTGACAGAATCATTTTTGATCCCTTCCCGAATTGCGATCGCCTTTACCGCTTCAATCACATCCGCCGGACGCACCCCACGGGGACATCGGGAAGTACAAATTTGACAGGAAGTACACAACCACAAAGCCTGACTTTGCAGCACCTTTTCCCACTCACCCCTTTGAATCATTAATACCAAACTTCTCGGTAAAATATCCATCCGGTCAGCATTGGTACAGCCACCGCTACAAGTACCACATTGCATACAACTTGCGATCGCCGCATAATCACCACCCTCCGCCAGCACTTTCTTAAGAAACTCGCGGTTCATCTTGTCGCCATCAACTTGGCGATCGACCTTTAACCCAAAGAAACACTTTTTCGCTGCCATTTTTTTACACCCTAATGAAGTGAAGCTGCAATTTCCGTCACTGCTGAATAACCATTTTGAGAACCCACAGACTGACTAGCTAAAAACCCTGCAATTTCCGCCGCCGCCGAACGACCATCAGTAATCGATTCCACAATTGCTTTCGGCCCTGTAGCTGTCCCCGCCAGAAAAATCCCTTGTCTGGGTGAAGAATTGTTAGAGTATTGCATATTTGCAGTTTCATAAAAGCGGTCTGCACCAACCTTCAACCCAGCCACATCTGACAATTCCGTGTTGGCGCACATCCCCACCATCAACACCAACATATCCACAGTCAACCGCATAGGTCTAGCTGTGAGTGTATCTTCCAGCCTTAACAATAAATTGCCGTCAGTTTTCTCATTCGCCTCAGACAACCGACCGCGAATAAACTGAATCCCATAATCTTCCTGAGAAGTGCGATACAGTTCCTCATAACCGCGACCAAACACCCGAATATCCATATAGAGACAATAAATCTCACAATCAGGAATCTGCTGTTTAACTTCAATTGCCACCTTAATCGTGTTCGTACAACAGACCCGAGAACAGTAATTATTATTGACCTTCTCATCCCTAGAACCCACACAGTGAATCATCGCCACCTTCTTAGGTGTTTTACCAGATGCAGTCTTCACCGTGTGATGTTTCAGCATGGCATCTAACTCAATAGAAGTGAAAGAATTATCGTAGATACCATAACCATATTCTTCCTTCAACGCAGCATCAAACGGATTAAATCCCGTCGCCACCAAAATCGCAGCCGCATCGATAATTTCACCCGTCGAAGTAGTCACTTGAAAATGAGGTGCTGACCCACTAATTCCAGTCACCGTACAATCAGTTAAAATTCTAGTCTTACCCAGATTCCCCTTCAAATTACCGATAATTTCCGTAGCATCAGTAAAATCAGGAAACACCTTATACCAATTCTTAACATGACCCCCAATAGCAGCCGCCTTCTCAACTAACACCACCTCATACCCAAAATCCTGCAACCTCCCAGCCGCCGCCATCCCAGCAACACCGCCCCCAATCACTACCACATTCTTACCCATAACCTTCACCTCTAAACTCTCCTACTCTCTGCGCCTCTGTCTTGAAAAGTTCTGATGCCTGCGGCAAGCCGCAAAGCGTCTACGGAGGAAACCTCCGCTCAGACTTTTCGCTGCGCCTCTGCGTGAAAAAATCCAAACCTAAAACGGCCTCCGACGCTCCTCCGCCGTCTTACTCCTGTCATAAGGAATACCAATCTTATCCAACAAAGGCTCAATCGGCACAGCCTTAGCATTCAACCCACAATCCTTAAATGGGTCATAACCCAACAACAACCCAGTCAATTGAGCATAGTCAAGAATACTGACATTAAATTCCTCTTCCAACACCTCCTTAATCGTCCCTTGTTCCGCATCAAGAAACACCGTACACCCCGGACAATTAGTGAGAATTAAATTACAGTCTGGATGCGCCTCCTTCAGACTCACCATTTTCTTATAAACACTACTAGCCGTGTAATCTCTATTTTCTGGAAAAGCACACTGACGAAAGCCCATCCCGCAGCAATGTCTGCGTTCAGGATAATCAACAATCTCTGCACCAAAAGCTTCTAATAACCCAACTAGCACCTGTGGGAACTCAGCCCCACCCATCGCCTCACCTGGGAAAATCTTCCCATAGTGACATCCTACATGGTCAGTAGCTTTAATGCCCTTGAGACTGTACTTAGCTTTGGCGGCTAATTTATGGCGATTCGCAAAGAACACATCCGAAGCATGAACCACAGAAGGTCTACCACCAGAAACATGAGGAATCCAAAATTCTCTTCCGGTAGTTTCCTTCAAAGTCTTTTCTGTATATTCTTTTAACTCTGGTTCTTCCTCCCAAAGTTTAATCACTTCTGTGTAGTTAGCGAAAGAGGTAACACAAAATGAAAAAAGATTATCTACACCCAATTCGTGATGCGCCACAGAAAAATTCCTCGCCGCCATCACCATTTGCGTTTCCAGGTTCGACACATCCCCGTGATAGCCAATAGCACCACAGGAAGTATGTCCAGCTGCTTCCCGCAGTTCCATACCTAAATCATTTTTCAAAATTTTATATGCAATGCCTTCTGTGTAAGGGGCAGCACTTTGAAGAAAACAACTGCGAAAGCATCCCCACAACTTCCCACCTTCATCATCTACAGATGGCACAGCTTTTTGGTGTCTTTCCCAAGCCTGATTTTTTCCTGCCAGTTTCATTATTTTTCACCCTATGTATTTATTTCAATTCGTAATTTCTGCTATCGCCAGTTTCTAGCCAGGTTTGCCAATATTCCTCTACTTCTTTCTTGCTACCTAGTTTCTTCTCCATGCCTTGTTCCACTGCATCCATCAAAGAAACTGCACCAGTGGTTTGATAAATTGCCCGTACTTCTTCCATGTCTTTTTCTGGAATCACCCGATGCGAACCTGCGCTATTTTCCAGATTCATGGGGACATCCCACCATTGCCGCATTTCTTGCATATGGTTGTAATAGTATTCCCAGTTGTCACCGAGTTCAGGGAAGTGGGAAGGCGAAATATTTTCCGCCAGCAAGGTGTAACCCCGTTTGAGCATATTTTCCCCAAACACCCGCTTGGCGATTAATTGCTGTCTGCCTTTTTCTGACTCAGCAAAGTAACCATGCCTAATCGACAGCCGGCGTAAAGCGAGAATGACTGAGGCGGTACTGTTACCTCTAGGACACCTGGTTTTACAAGAAAAACACTGTCCGCAATACCAAATTTTGTCTGACTTGAGTAATTCCTCAATCATTTCGTCATCTTCCGACTGCACCGTGTTCATTACTTCCCTAGGAGAGTAATCGCTAAACTCAGCCGCCGGACATACCGCAGTACATACACCACAATTTAAACAGGCATTCATTCCATGCTGATATAAAATATCTTTCTTCAGCTCGTTAAATAATTTCCCCATAAATCAAACCTCGTCATTCCACTAACTGAATGACATCTTTTGAATGTTTTTCAATTATATAACTATATAGTAATATTATCAATTAGATTAGGGAAACTTTTGTTACATTTCTTAACATTATTTTTATAAAAAAAGCTGGCATCATTGCCAGTGCTGAGTTAAATTTTCTACTTATTCTTGATTTATGGTGGTTATTGCTGTGCTGATAATATTGCCAACTTATAAGCTTGGTATTACCATAAACAATACCTTGGACAAAATTTATAATCATAGGACTGTCAAAACACCTAAATCAATCAATGTCAAGGGTTTGAAGCTAATCAAGTCAGATGGAAGTCCTTAGCTCAAAATTTTTATGTTACGGATTTACTTGTTATTTTTTATGTATTTTTAGTTACTAAGTTAATAGAGGATAACAGTACTTTTTCTGACATATCTATGCTGCAAAGGATGTTTTAATTTTTAATTTTGTAACCTGTTACAGTAGAATATTTTTAATTTTGAAGTGCTTATGCCTTTTTATCCAGTCAATACAAATCAGCTGACAAATGATATACCTCCTCTAGTCCGAGATGAGGGTGAAGAGATTGATGCAGACTATGAAGTAATTGAGTCAAGTATATTAATCCGTTCTTTCCCTGAGTGGTATGCTGAACAAATTCAGCAGACTATCCGGGAGTTAAATTTTGATTTGCATTTAGCAGTTTGTGAAGTAGAAATTAAAAATGGTATCAGTGCAAGTTTAGAACCTATACCGTTGCCTGACTTACCACCAGATATGAGTATTTATAATTTAAATGCGATTTTGGATGGAGTTGAGTAGTAATTCGTAATTCGTAATACCCTAGGGGAAGCAAGCTACGTAATTCGTAATAGGTTTTTAGATGAGAACCCCAGTTTATTGACGAAACTAGGGTTCTGGTGTTGGTGTTAGAGGTTTGGCTGAAATAGCAAGTATCTACAATTTAGTGCCGCACTCAGAACAGAATTTATGATCTGGTAGGTTTTTTGTACCACAATGGCTGCAATAAATTGGTTCTAAGTTTACTTTTGGTGGTTGCTTGGGTAAACCGACCATTTGAGCATTGCTCTTACCAGGGGCTACCATTGGGTAGCAGTTTTCGTCTTTGGTGACGTTAACATCTAAAATTACTGGGCCATCATAGGCTAACATTTGCGCGATCGCATCTTTTAATTGCTCACGCTCAGTTACGATTATCCCCTTAATGCCGTAAGCTTGTGCCAATAGTTCAATATTTGGCATCCCTACTTCCATGTTGGAGCATGAGTAGCGTTCACCGTGGAAGGCTTGTTGCCACTGGCGTACCATCCCTTGCCAACCGTTGTTGATAATTACGGTCTTGACATTAATGCCATATTGTGCTGCTGTTCCCAATTCTTGTAAACACATTTGGAAACTCGCATCACCACTAATACAGATGACTTGCTCATCAGGAAAAGCTACTTTTGCACCAATAGCTGCTGGTAGACCAAAACCCATTGTGCCTAAGCCTGCGCTGGAAATCCAACGTCGAGGGGCATTCTTGAGGAATTGTGCTGCCCACATTTGGTGTTGACCAACATCTGTAGTGTAGAAAGCGTCGGGTGCTTGACGACCAACTTCGGCGATGACCTCTTGCGGTGCAATGCTGTCAGGATGTTGGGGGACAATTAAGGGATATTCTTCCCGCCAACGATTTACTAAATTGAGCCATTCAGTATTTTGGTTGGCTGTGGTTTTGACACCCGCTTGTTGACAGCGACGCAACAAGTCAATTAACACCTTCCGCACATCACCAACAATGGGTACTTCTGGGACGCGGTTTTTCCCGACTTCTGCGGGGTCGATGTCGATATGAATGACTTTGGCGCGGGAGGCAAACTCATCTAATTTGCCGGTAACGCGGTCATCAAACCTTGCACCCACACAAATGAGTAAATCACAATCACTAACTGCAAAGTTAGCGTAAGCCGTGCCGTGCATCCCCAACATTCCCAACGATAGGGGATGGTTTTCATCAAAAGCACCGATACCCATCAAAGTAGTTGTGACGGGGATATTAAATAACTCTGCTAATTCTTGAATTTCTGCGTGGGCATTAGATGCGATCGCACCCCCACCAACGTAAAGTAGAGGACGACGGCTTTCTTGAATTAACTGAATTGCGGCGTTAATTTGTCGGGGATTCCCCTTGACCGTTGGACGATAACCTGGTAACTTGACTGTCCCTGGTTCTACAGGCACATAATCAAATTCTTCAAAGGCGACATCTTTCGGCACATCAATTAAAACTGGCCCTGGACGACCTGTACTAGCAATATGAAATGCCTCTGCTACAATGCGTGCCATATCAGCCGGTTCACGCACCACATAGGAGTGTTTGACTATTGGTAAGGTGATACCGTAAATATCTGTTTCTTGGAAAGCATCTGTACCGATCATTTTCCGGGGTACTTGTCCTGTGACAATTACCATTGGAATCGAATCCATGTAAGCTGTAGCGATACCTGTTACCAAGTTAGTCGCCCCAGGGCCGGAAGTACCAAAGCATATACCAACTTTACCAGTTGCACGGGCATATCCATCAGCAGCGTGAGCCGCCCCTTGCTCATGTCTCACAAGAATATGCTTCAGACTACCAGTCGCTTCTACTTTGTACAGGTCATCATAAATCGGCAGAATTGCTCCACCGGGATAGCCAAAAATATATTCAACACCGTGGCGCAGGAGGCTATCCAGTAGGGCAAAACCACCAGTTGCCCGTTTTGGGGTCACAACTGATGAAGTAGAGCCGGCAGACTGGGCGTGTTGCTCTGTTTGTGAGGGACTAGTCGGGGAAGGCAAGCTGACAGTCACGATCAAACCTCAGACGATAGCTAAGTTAATACGGAATTTCTGTATTTAATATGTCAATTCTAATGTAAAACTTCAACCAAATTATGACTGAAATTTCTGTCTCTAGGATGTAGCTGAGTTATCTAGATCATGCTTAAAACTGACTACACAGGATAACTCATAATTTTAGTGTATGACTGGAGCAAGTCAAATTAGTTAATTTTCCCTGACTTATGGTGGAAGGTGAGGGGAGATAGGGGGCAGGGGGCAGGGAGTAGAGGGCAGGGAGCAGGGGGAGACAAGGGAGACACCACACCTTTGAAGTAAGTGAGGTACACCATGAGTAATGAGTAATGAGTAATGAGTAATGAGTAATGAGTAATGAGTAAGAGGAATAATTATTTTTTATGCCAGATGCCCAATGCCCAATGCCCGATGCCCCAAAATTCCCTAATTTTGAATTTTGAATTTTGAATTTATATGCCCCATGCCCAATAACTAAATCACATCCTGCAAAACTCGTCTGGTGTTTTTCCATGCCCAAACGCCGACGGTGGCAACTACAAAACTCATTCCTACTAATACAGTTCTTAAGCCGAGAGCGTCAGTTAATGGGCCAGTAATAGCTAAAGGTGCTGACAGAGCAATGTTTACCGCATGATTTTGAAAGCCAAACACCTTACCATACATTGTGGGGGGGGTTTGGTGTTGAATGAGAGTTTGCATCGGTACACCGATTAAGGAAGCACCTATACCTAATAATCCACAAAGTCCTAGAGCGAGTAAAAGACTGTGAGTAAAGGTAAATACGCCTAAAACTAAGGCCATCACCAAAAATCCGATTAAGGGTAGGGGTTTATGATGAAGTTTATCGCCCCAGTGACCTAAAATAGCAGCACCCAAGACCATACCTACTCCGGCTGCTGCTAAGAAAAAGCCAAATTGTTTTTCTTTTAAACCAAAATCTGCGGCTAATCTAATGGACAAAACCATTAAAGCTGCAAACACACAATATAAAGTAGTGAGTTGCAGCATGGCATTTAATACCAGACGATTTTTTTTGAGATAGCGCACGCCTTCTTTGAAATCAGCCCAAGGATCGATTCCTGATTTGCGATCGCTCACTGATTTGTGTTCTGATTTAAAATCAACGAACTGAAAGGCTAGTGCTGATAATAAATATAATCCCCCCACCACCGCTTCTTGACCATAGCCTGCTCCCAACCAAGACTTAGCCAAACTCAATATCGGCTCTCCAATGGCAAAACCGACAATTAAAGCCCCCATCATGGTGCTACTGTACAGAGCATTGGCAGCCATAAAATTTTCTTTGCGTACCAATACAGGAATAGCCGCCTGTTCGGCTGGGGCAAAAAACTGTGCTAAAGCAGAAATTGCAAAAGTCAGAATTAAAAACAGCAGAAAATCTCTTGGGGCAAAGGCTATTAATAATACCAATATTGCCTGTATGACATCCGAGCCAACTAATATCAGCTTTTTCGAGAAGCGGTCAACAAAAATACCACCAGCAGAACCCAATAAAATTGCAGGTAGAGTAAATGCCACCATCAAAATTGAGTACATGGAATTTTGTGCTAAACCCGGAAGCGGTGGATAATTCTCCAGCAACGCCACCATTAAGACGAAAAAGACCTTATCTCCTAACTGGGATAACAATTGTCCCATCCACAGGAGCATAAAATTTCGATTTTTTAGCAGTGCGCCAAACCCATTATTGACGGCAGCCGGTTCAGTTGGAAACATGGGTCACTTTGGTATTTTAACTACGGTAGATGGGCATGGGGCATATAAATTCAAAATTCAAAATTCAAAATTAAGGAATTTTGGGGCATTGGACATCGGGCATTGGGCATTGGGTAAATCTCTTGTCTACCTTGTCTACCTTGTCTCCCTGCCCCCTGCCCCCCTGTGCCTAATCTTCATTGCTCATTGTCATTTCTGCACAATATGCTATATTTCTCACTCCTATGTACTGATAATCTTTTCCGGATTATTTTTCTTCATAACGTTTTAATAATAAATTTAAAAATTTGGCTGCTGTTAGACGGGTTTTTGGGGTGGTAATTTCACCTTGGGAGGTATCTATCCAGCACCCTGGCACATTTTCGGGCGATCGCCACATGATTAAATGATCCACAGGTGGGTCTGCATAAAAGTTATCTTGCCCACTACCGAGCAATAATGAACTCCAATGAGTAAAATAATCATGGCTGAGACGATGAATGGGAAAGTTTCCCCATAGTGGTACTCCCCATCCGTCGATGGCAATAAACGCTTTCACATTACCTCCCATCATTTGCCATTGTGTAGCAGCTGCGATCGCTCCCACTACACCAGCACTAAAGCTGATGAACATAACTGGGGATTTTAGCCTATTGTGCAGGCGATCGTGCATAAACTGGCAAATATGAAGTCCTGATAAAGCGGAAATTCCCTCTACTGGTACAACTAATAAATCGGGAGTGGGGGTATAAGAGTCTAAGGGTAAAGCAATGCTCTTACCCTCGTGATCAGAAAGTACCTGTTGATCTCTATTTTGACTCATGGAATGATTTGAGCCTGTATATAAGCATCCCGAAATAAAGCTTTCAGTCAATTGTGTCTCATGGATGCCAGGGCAAATAATTATAGTCATTATTTCAGAGGAATTGGGCATGGGGCATCGGGCATATCAATTCAAAATTCAAAATTCAAAATTCAAAATTAGGGAATTTTGGGGTATCGGGCATGGGGCATTGGGCATCGGGGAATGGCACGCTTGTTAAGCTGAAACCTCGTCAGGGCAGGGTGTGCTTGGTGTGGGATGGTGGAGAACAAATCTTTCCCCCCACACTCCCCTCTCTCCCCACACTCCCCCCTCCCTTGTCTCCCCCTGCCCCCTGCACCCTGCCCCCCTGCCTCTTAGTCTTCATCCCTTAACTGTATTTAACACTCGGTATCAAGTAATAACACTAGTATGTCTTTTGATATATTATTATCAATTTTGTCGTTATCCCTTCCAGGGGGATGGGATAATAAATTATTAATTAGAAAAGACCTCAGCTATTTGATAGTTGGTGGTTTGTCTATGGATTCTGGTTTATATTGAGGAACTCATTGTGGTTGCCACGCCGGAAAAATTACAAAACACCCAGGAGCATTTATCGACTCACGACCGAGTAGCAGTTTTGCTCATGGGGTATGGTGAAGTTGAAAGCTACGAAGATTTCGCCAACTATAACGAACAGGCTTTAAATCTACTCACTGCTAAGTTTGCACCCGTACCAACCTGGATTTATCCACCTTTAGCAAAATTATTAGCATTATTTGACCGCCACGAGTGGGGACACCAACACCACGATTTTATCTCCCCCCACAATGCCATCTTTGAACAGCAACGGGCTGGACTTGAACAAATATTACAAGCTAAATGGGGTAATACTGTCCAAGTTTTCAAAGCCTTCAATTTCTGCGCTCCTTTTTTGCCGCAACAAGTTCTAGCAGAAATTAAAGACCAAGGCTTTGATAAAATCCTGATTTATCCCCTATTGGTGGTTGATTCTATCTTCACTAGTGGAATTGCGATCGAGCAAGTTAATAAAGCTCTCGCTGGCATGACTGATGGGGATCACCATTGGGTAAAAGGACTGCGTTATATTCCGTCTTTTTATAACGAACCGGAATATATTAATTTGATGGCGCGTTTAGTTGAGGAGAAAATTAACACTGATTTAGCCGCAGCATATTTACCTTCTCAAATTGGTATTGTGTTGATGAATCATGGTTGTCCTCATAAAGCCAAAGGATTCACATCTGGAATTACCGAAAGTCAAGCATTGTATGATTTGGTGCGGGATAAGTTAATCAATCGGTATCCCTTAATTTCGGTAGGTTGGCTCAATCATGACACACCGTTAATTGAATGGACACAACCAAATGCTACACAAGCAGCCAATAACCTGATTCAATTGGGTGCAAAAGCAGTCATATTTATGCCTATTGGTTTTGCTACCGAAAACCATGAAACTTTATTGGATGTCCACCACATTATTCATGCTTTAGAGAAAAAGTATCCTGATGTAGATTATGTACAAATGTCTTGTGTAAATGACCATCCTGAGTTTTTAGCAATGGTTGCACAATGGGCAGATAATCACATTGCTGAGTTACAACACGAGCAAGGTGTGAGTGTAAATCCACACATAGCTATTAATCATCATCACCATCACCATTAAGGCAATTCGTAATTCGTAATTCGTAATTCACGTCTAATGTGAATTAAAATCTTGTAAATCCCTAGATATTTGTAGGGGCGGGTTCACCCAGATCAAGAGTTAATCATTAATAATGTTTGTTAACCCGCCCCTACGAAGTTTGATACCCATCGCCCATAGGCTATTTACTGGATAGAAGGTTGTCCTAATTGACATTAGGCGTAATTCGTAATTCCCTCCGGCAAGGAAGCTACTTAATTCACCGTGGACTTAGTCCTGCTTCTCTACGAGACGCTACGGGTAGCTTGCTTCCATAACAATTACCTGTTGGAATAGGGATTTAGATTCTTACACTTTCTTACAGGTGAGCATCGCAATCAAAATACCAGATAACTACATTACCCTGCTTAAACAAGATTGAACCTTATTTAGCAGATGTTAATTGTTAGTTAACATCTGCTAAATAAGGGATTCCCACAGGGTTTTTATAGTTAAAATTTTATCATAAATTTTTGCTCACTGCTTTGAGTGTCAGTAAATTTTTTACGATACATGACAGGAAAAGCGATCGCTAAAAGTAATGTACAAACAATCCAATTAAATTAGCATAAATACGTTGAAATACTGTCCGTCAAAACGATTGGACACGTATTTTCTCTATGCAGCATTTATACTTTGTTACCCCTCTTCATCACTACTCTTACTTCCCTGATATTTTTGTAAATATCCCTACAGACAGGTTTAAAAGAACTCAGAAACAATCTCAGTAAATGGCCGTCATTAAATCTATCACTGTAATAAAACCTCAAAAGTTTATGAAACACCTGAATCAATGGAAATCTGGAGCAGCCGCACTCATGGCAATCACAATTACCACAGGTGCTATAACCCCGATAATTGCCTTTGCTCCTGCGGCCAATGCTCAATACAATATTGGACAAACTAGAACAGTGGCTATCCCGGCTGGAGTGACATTTCCAGTCAGACATGAAAAAGAAAAAGTTGTTGTTAGTCGTGGAGAAACCTTAAACTTAACGTTGAGAGTTGCTAACAATATTATTGATGGCAATAGAAATGTCTTAATTCCTGCTGGTACTCAAGTGATTGGACAACTAGAACCAGTATATTTTGATGGACAATATTCCACAGATAGAAACAGTAAAGAGAATGTTAGAGGCGTAAGATTTGTAGCTAGAGAATTAGTGTATGCTTCTGGCAGAAGGCAAATGATTAATGCTAGTTCTCAAACTCTCACCCAAACTGAGAAAATCAGTAAAAATGACTCTAGCAAAGTATTAACAGACGCGGCAATTGGGGCTGGTGCTGCTACTGCAATTTCCCTGATTACAGGTAATAGAAAAATAGAGATTGGAGAGCCTTTAATTGGAGCGGCGGCTGGTGCTTTAGCTAGTATTACACTACGAAAGAAAGAAACTGAAGTATTTATCATTAGACCAGAGTCTGACCTAAGATTATCACTGACTTCTAACTTGAATGTGGATTTAATTCGCTAATAAGCTCTACCTAATTTTAGTTGTGAATGTCATAATAAAAAATCAGCGATCGCTACTTGATTAAAAATGGCGATCGCTGATTTTTTAACCATTATCTACTGGTTTCATAAATCAAATCGGATTCCTATATAAAATTTGCATGATTATACCAATTCTCTATGAAGTTGCGCCAAATAAATGATGTAGAGACGTTGCATGGAACGTCTCTACAGTACAGAATAAAGTGCATCTTTATCAATAAACGGTATTACTTATTAAATAAGATGAGTCAGATAAATACCCACATAATTAAGAATTGCTATAAAACCAATATTTCTCATAAATATAGATAAACAGGAAACCTTTTAATGTATAAATTGTCTAAGAAGTTAACAGCAGAAACAGATAATGGTGTGGAGAAATAAAGTATATGTTTAAACTAAATCATTGGGAATCTAGCACAGCTGCACTTATGGCTTTGAGCATCACAACCGGGGCTATTGCTCCTTTTGTTGTCGCTGCTCCATCTTTTGCTCAAACTACTTTTTCTGACGTTTCATCTAATTACTGGGCAGCCCAATTTATTCGAGAATTATCACAGCGTGGTGTTATTGCTGGTTTTCCTGATGGTAGTTTCCGTCCAGAAGAACCAGTCACTCGCGCTCAATTTGCGGCAATGGTCAACAAAGCTTTTTCAAAAGCACCCCAACGCCAACCCATTGGATTTGTTGATGTACCCAGCAACTATTGGGCATACAATGCTATTCAGCAAGTCTACACCATTGGTTTTTTATCAGGATATCCCGGTAATAACTTCAGACCAAATGAAAACATTCCTCGCCAGCAAGTTTTAGTTGCCCTAGCCAATGGTTTAGAATATGCTCCTAGCGGTAACGTTGAAAGCACTCTGCAATATTTCAACGATGCTAATAACATAGCAGGTTATGCCCGGAGTCCCATTGCTGCGGCTACCGAAAAACAAATTGTAGTCAACTATCCCAACCTGAGATTTTTAAGTCCCACCAGCACCGCCACACGCGCCCAGGTAGCGGCTTTTATTTACCAAGCATTAGTTAGTTCTAATCAAGCTTCAGCAATTAATTCGCCCTATATTGTAGCTATTCAACCCACAACCCCTACACCAGTAGCTGTGACAATTCCTCAAGGAACAGTTATTCCTGTGAAGTACGATAAAGCTCAAAAGATTCTCGTCACCAAAGATGAAACAGCACCTTTATCATTAACAGTGGCGCAAAATGTCGTGACTCAAGACGGTAATGTAGTTGTGGCGGCTGGTAGTCAAGTAGTTGGTCAACTCAGACCTGCTCCGGGTGGTTCTCAGTTTGTTGCTCAAAAATTGGTCTTAACCACAGGTCAAGAGTATGATCTTAATGCCACATCTGAAGTTATTACCAAAACTCAAACTGTGAATAAAGGTACTAGCACTAGTACAATTCTCAAAAATACTGTTTTAGGTGCAGGTGCAGCTGCTGCGGTATCTGCCGTAACAGGCGATCGCGCCATTGCTACGGAGGAAGTTTTAGGCGGTGCGGCTATTGGTGGGTTAATTGGTTTATTCTTTGGTCGTAACAGCGTAGACTTAATCGTCATTGACCCAGATACAGACTTACAAATGACGATTAATCAAAATCTACTAGTTTCCTTGAGATAGTTTGCACACACTAGTAGTAGACTGAGAAGCCTAAAATGATGTATTAGCGAAACCCAACATTGGTTATGGCGTTGGGTTTCCTAACGTCAACCCAACCTACAATTTTTTTGGACTATTTTAGCCTTGCCACGCCACTAGAGTGTTGATTTTGTAACTTTTCAGTAGTGAAAAATTAATGCACAATCCTTTCCTAGCTGAGTAAAATTTGCAGTGGCAAAAGAGATTTTTCGCATTCTTTAACTAACAAGTAATACAGCACTTTCCGTGTAATGATGTACACTATTGGCGGGCAAGATGCCCACCCCAAAAGAGTTTTATTATTATGATTTGTACCTCATAGCAATGAAATATGCTGTAATTCATGGGTATTTACTCATTACTCATTACTCATTACTCATTACTCATTACTCATTACTCATTACTCATTACTTCTTACTTATAGTGTACCTCACCTACTTCAAAAGTGCTGTAATCGCCTCATTCAAGCGTTGTTCTAGTAAATCCAACAACCCATCAACATCTTGACCAACTTGCTCAAAACAAACTGGCGGTGCTGGTTCTGGAGCAAACTGAATTAACTTAATTTCATCCTTATCAATTGCTATCATTAATACTTCTACTTCTGGCTGATGATGCTCAATAATCCCTAAAATTTCTTGCAGTCGATTTTCCACATTAGTATTTAATTTTTCCACCGCTTCTTGAGGACAATAAACAAAATGTGGTGTTGGTTGTAAATCAATACCAATAGTACCTTGACTATCACCATTTGCTAACCACAAACCCCAAGCTAAAGCAGCTAATTCTTGCTGATTTCCCTTAACAAATCGATCCAACTGACCCCGCCACTGATTTTCCCCTGATTCGGGCTGATTAATACCAAACATCATAATTAATTCGTAATGGACTTCGTCCCGCTCCGCTAACGTAATTCGTAATTCGTAATTGACTTTGTCCCGCTTCTGGAGCGAGACGCTACCCGTAGCTTGCTTACACCAATTGTTACGCTCTAAGCGCAGCTATGCCGCAGGCTTTATGTAATTCGTAATTGCCTAGGGGTGAATCCTATGGATGCGCTGTGGGAGCGTTATGGGGTCTATTTTGATAAATCTGATGATTTCTCATAAGACCTGTTGAATTTGTGACTCAACTCATTGTCCATGTTCGATGGACTAAATACAATCAGTATTGGGATTTATATAGCAGCTAAGACCAAGAATGCGTCACCAATGACTACAATAGTTGTGGTGACTTGGATAATATTGTGAATTTCCCACATTCCAACAAACCTCAAGAGGATAGACATTAAACCCCCCATGCTACGTTCTCCATTCATAAGCTAACTCCAACTCCTGTAGGTGTTTATATGTGTCCAACTGTAAGTTATGCTGGATATTCTGTGGCAAGTTACGCTAAAACAACTGATAACGATACTCAAAAAATGACTCTAGTATCCAAGTGGTAACGGTTAGCAGGGAAACAATGAAAAATTACCCTCAAGATATGTTTATATTCCTGACTGAGCAATGATAGAATCCTGCTGCTTAACTACCGCATCCACCCCAATACCCATAAAGTGAGTGAGTCCAAGTCAAAAATTTTATGCAAAACTGAACAACTAGTTGAATTACCGACCAAATTGGTTAATCATACTGGTGTCTATAGTCAAACAGACCATACAAAGGATGTACCTAATGTCTACTCCCTTTTAACAGTGTTAGGTGTTGGGTAAAATTTGAGAGTGAAATACCACACCAATTGCTAGAAAATGTTGGTGCGCTTTTACACCACGCCATACGCCGTCAGGACTGATAACTGATAATTGCTTTAAGAGACCATGAGTTGAGATGCTCTTACCCTGCTGAGATTACCACGGAAGACAGTTGTGAGTTGTAAGTGTGTTAGCGGTAGCGCAGTATTTAGCACTATTAAGGAGATAGGAGCTTGAAAAATCAACAGTTAGCAAGTTTACAAAGCACAGTTTTGGGGATTTTATTAGCCATAATTGTGATTGTTGGGTTAAATTCTTTTATTATTATCAATCCAGGACAAGCAGGAGTTATTAGCATTTTAGGTAAAGCTAGGGACGGTGCTTTAATAGAGGGTATTCACTTGAAACCTCCTTTTATTTCTGTAATAGACGTGTATGATTTAACGGTGCAAAAATTTGAAGTGCCTGCGGAAAGCTCTACTAAAGACTTGCAAAATTTAAGTGCTAGATTTGCGATTAACTTTCGTATTGATCCTACCCAGGTAGTAGAAGTGAGAAGAAAACAAGGCACTCTGGAAAATATTGTCTCGAAAATCATTGCTCCCCAAACCCAGGAATCATTCAAAATTGCTGCCGCTAGAAGAACAGTGGAAGAAGCAATTACCAAACGTAGTGAACTCAAGGAAGACTTTGATAATGCCCTAGGCGATCGCCTAGATAAATATGGAATAATTGTGTTAGACACTAGCGTAGTTGATCTAACTTTCTCCCCGGAGTTTGCCAGAGCCGTAGAAGAAAAACAAATTGCTGAACAACGCGCCCAAAGAGCCGTCTATGTAGCACGAGAAGCCGAACAAGAAGCCCAAGCAGAAATTAATCGCGCCAAAGGTAAAGCTGAAGCTCAAAGACTTTTAGCCGAAACCCTCAAAGCTCAAGGGGGACAATTAGTGCTACAAAAAGAAGCAATTGAAGCATGGAAAACGGGTGGAGCGCAAATGCCCAAAGTATTAGTTATGGGTAGTGAGTCCCAGGGGAATGTTCCCTTTATTTTCAATCTTGGCAATACCCAAGACTGACTATAATTCGCCTAGTCAGACATAAGTCACAGTCCCAGCAGTCGGTTATCCTTACCTCATACATACAACTACAACTACGAACACAATGAAACAATATATGCCAATGCCCAATCACCCCAACATCACCACTACAGAAGCCAAAAAAATCCTCAATAAATTTAACTGTCTAGATATCGCACCCATTCTTAAACCAGCAGAGAAAGAATTGGTGCGCCAAGCCCTGATTTTATTCACTAAACTTTCAGATTATCAAATTCTAGGAATTTGCGCTGACACAGCCACAGAAGGACTACTAGCCATGAGAACATATTCTCATGCTTTAGGTTACGAAGTACCTATTGATTTACCTGTAGTAGAAGGGCCAGTTTATATCAAATTAAATGGCAAAAATGGCTTATGTTACCTCGATTCTTATGCAGGACATCATCGCGGAGTACTAGTTTCGTGTCAGTCTTATGAAGAGGGAGGTATTAACGAAATGTATGGACATCTACCCCTGGATTTATTTGTGTAGAATCAGGCAAAAATCTGAGGTGCATTCGACAAAATCAATGCACCTCATTTTTACTCATCACCTGAAACTCCTCAATGATCAAAGTAGAACAAGTTGAAAAAACCGAACTATGTTCAGGAATGTAAAAAAACTAAGATTGATTTCGTAGTCAGGACTTTAGTCCTTATTTGAGAACTTTAGTTATCACTACAAACCTTTAATTATTTTCCTTGTTCTACTTATTGTGTTTCTGAGTCACTAGGTGAGATAACGCCAAACTCCATGCAATAACCACACTTCATCAGTAATAGATTCAACGGTTGCTTTTAAAATTTTATGAGTATCATCACCCTACAATCAGTTAAAAAAGACTTTGGAATCAAAGAAATTTTAAAAGATGCCAGCTTTAGTTTAGATGCTACTGATAAAGTGGGTTTAATTGGCACAAATGGTTCTGGAAAATCAACTTTATTAAAAATGATTGCTGGACTAGAAACAATTGATAGTGGTCAAATTATCTGCAACTCTAGTTCTAAAATAATCTACTTACCCCAACAGCCAGACTTAGATGAAAACCGCACAGTTTTAGAGCAAATTTTTGCTGACAGTGGCGAGCAAATGGCCTTAGTGCGTGAGTATGAAGAAATCTCTGATAAACTAGCTCACTACCCAGAAGATAATCAGTTAATGTCCCGCCTTTCTGTTGTCATGCAGCGCATGGACGCGACAGGCGCATGGGAATTAGAAACCAATGCCAAAATTATCCTTAGTAAATTAGGAATTGTTGACTTTGACGCACTCATCGGAACTTTATCGGGAGGCTATCGTAAACGTATCGCCTTAGCCACAGCTTTACTAGCTGATCCTGATGTTTTGCTCATGGATGAGCCAACCAACCATCTCGATGCTTTATCTGTAGAATGGTTACAAAGTTATCTTAATCGCTTTCGCGGTGCATTATTTTTAATCACCCACGATCGCTATTTTCTAGATCAAGTCACCAATCGGATTATCGAAATAGATAGAGGTGATATTTACAGCTACTCAGGTAATTACTCATACTACCTCGAAAAGAAAGCCCTAGCCGAAGAATCAGCCCTAAGTAGCCAACGGAAACACCAAGGTGTATTACGGCGAGAATTGGAATGGTTAAAACGGGGGCCAAAAGCCCGCAGTACGAAACAAAAAGCCCGTATTCAAAGGGTTGAAGCTATGCGCGAAACTGAGTTTAAACAAACTCAGGGTAAAGTCGATATCTCTACAGTCAGTCGGCGCATCGGCAAAAAAGTCATTGAACTGAATAATATTACTAAATCCTATAGCGATCGCACCCTAATTCAGAATTTTACCTATGAGTTTAGTCCCGAAGATCGGGTGGGGATTATTGGTGGGAATGGTGCTGGCAAGTCCACATTAATGAATATCATTACTGGCAGGGTAGAGCCAGATGCAGGCAATGTAGAAATTGGTTCTACTATTCACATCGGTTATTTTGACCAACATTCGGAAGAATTACTCACAGCTTTAGATGAAAATCAGCGCGTGATTGACTACATTAAAGAAGAGGGGGAATTTGTCAAAATCGCCGACGGTACTAAAATTACTGCTTCCCAAATGTTAGAACGGTTTCTCTTTCCGGGAAATCAACAGTACGCTCCCATTCACAAACTATCTGGCGGCGAGAAACGACGCTTATTTTTGTTGCGAATCCTGATTAGTGCGCCTAATGTGCTAATTTTAGACGAACCAACCAATGATTTGGATGTACAGACATTGGCAGTATTAGAGGAATACCTAGAAGATTTTAGCGGTTGTGTGATTGTGGTTTCCCACGATCGCTACTTTTTAGACCGCACTGTCGATAGTATATTCGCCCTCGAAGCAGATGGCAACCTGCGCCAATACCCAGGCAATTATTCAGTCTATCTAGACTACAAAAAAGCTGAAGAAGCACAACAGAACACCGCCAACACTAAAGAAAAAACAAAAAATTCTCAAGAATCAAAAGTTACATCGCAAACTAAAGATGTAGAAAATAAAAAGCGTCGCAGGTTATCTAATTGGGAAAAACGGGAATTTGAGCAACTAGAAACTAAAATTGCTCAGTTAGAGGATGAAAAAGCCCAAACTGAGCAAGCACTAACTAAAGTCGCTCCCAGCAATTACACCCAAGTCCAAAAACTCTACGAGGAAGTAGAGATGCTCAAACAAGCAATTGATAATGCTACCGAACGCTGGTTAGAATTAGCTGAGATCGAGTCTTCGCAGAATGGGTGAGAGTACAATGAACGCTCTAAGGCCAAATTTACTACCAACCTTGGCATTGAATAATGCACAATATAAGCATATTTGTCAAGTAAATCGTGATTTACACATGGAGCGTACATATGAGGTGAGATTGATAAATATACCACCCGCAGACACTATAGGAATTGGGTATCTCGACTCTATTGCAGGGAAAACCTCAAATCACACAGACACCACCTGGAAAAAATGCCAACCTGGAAATAGTTAGACTATGGTGTCTGGGAGTCATGAACAGAAACTAATTCTTTAAAAATTCTGCAACCGAGTTTACCAAAAGTTTGTCGTAGTTATGAAAGTCAGATGTTACCCTTTGTCTGAGTGGGAGATTTGACTAGGTTCTCATGTTACTTTTGTTCATCTGGCTATAGATAACTTTAGCCGTGCATCCGATAGTTAGATATAGTGCCAAGTAATGATCATGATCAATCATCATACTCAAGACCTCCGCTCGAATGCCATTAACTTTTTAGAGCAGACTCCACCACAACGTCTACAAATTCTCCAAGAATTAGGCTTAGGACGCTACCATTTCTTGACTAAAATTCGTCTCAATGATGCCAACATCAATTGTGTGATGGAATTTTTTCAAAATCCTAGTCAAGTGAAATTTCCTAACCTATCTGGGGCAGATTTATCGGGGATGATTTTAAATGAGGTGAATTTAATTCGGGGAAATTTAACAGGGGCAAACTTACAGGGTAGCAGTTTATTAAATGCTGACTTGATTTTTGTCAATTTTACCAAAGCTGACTTAAGAAAAGCCGATTTAAGAGGAGCGGCACTCAATGAAACTATTTGGTTAGATGCACTAGTTGATGAATGTCAGATGGGCTTGGGTAATGGCTTAACAAAGCAGCAACGTAAAGATTTACAACTCCGTGGAGCTAGGTTTAACTATTTGGCAGATGATTAATTAACATCCCACAATTATCAGACTGCTAAATATAGCAGGGTTAGGGGAACAAGAAGCAGAAAACAGGGTTAGGGAAAGTTGAAATTCCTTTGCTACCCGTTTGTTTTGAAAGTTTTATGTTCTTGGCCAATTAACAACTGCTATAAGTACACTGTTCCAAATCGAATTTGTAGACAGTCCATAGCTAGGAGGCTGATAGATGATGATGTTTTCATTTTGACTTTTGAATTTTGAATTGCTCTGTGAATGATTAACTCCATTAAACTTCCCCAAAAACTGATGTTACTGGGTGCAGGGGAACTAGGCAAAGAATTTGTAATTGCAGCGCAACGGCTAGGTAATTATGTCATAGCCGTTGATCGCTATGCTCATGCTCCAGCGATGCAAGTTGCTGATAGTTGTGAAGTTATATCTATGCTGAGTGCTGATGATTTAGAAGCGGTAGTTACTCAGCATAAACCTAACTTTATCATACCAGAAATCGAAGCAATTAGAACAGAAAAACTGCTGGAATTTGAACAAAGAGGGATAACTGTGATCCCGACAGCAGCCGCGACTAATTACACAATGAATCGTGACAGAATTAGGGAATTAGCCCATCAGGAATTAGGGATTAGAACAGCTAAATATGGGTATGCAGTTAGCTTAGAAGAATTAATCACAGTTGCTGATCAAATTGGTTTTCCTAATGTGATTAAACCTGTGATGTCTTCCTCTGGAAAAGGGCAATCTGTAGTACAAAATAAAGAGGAAGTAGAACAGGCTTGGAATTATGCGATCGCCAATTCTAGAGGTGACAGTCAAAAGGTAATCATCGAAGAGTTTATTAACTTTGAAATTGAAATTACCCTACTGACGATTAAACAGTGGAACGCGCCCACCATTTACTGTGAACCCATTGGGCATCGGCAAGAAAGAGGAGATTATCAAGAGTCTTGGCAACCCGCAGGCATATCACCAGATAAAATCTTCCAAGCCCAAGAAATCGCTAAAAAAGTCACCGATGCTTTAGGAGGTGCAGGTATTTTTGGCGTAGAGTTTTTCATCACCAAAGATGAGGTAATTTTTTCAGAACTTTCTCCCCGTCCTCATGATACCGGCATGGTGACATTAATTTCTCAAAATCTCAATGAATTTGAATTACATTTGAGAGCCATTTTAGGCTTACCAATTCCACATATAGAACAGTTAGGGGCTTCAGCTAGTGCAGTAATTTTAGCCTCAGAAACATCAGACTCTATTAACTACACAGGTGTAGCTGAAGCCTTGTCAGAAAAAGATGTAGATATCAGATTATTTGGTAAACCAAACGCCCATCCTTATCGTCGTATGGGAGTAGCTTTAGCTAAGGCTGATAGTGTAGAAGCTGCTAGAGACAAAGCGACGAAAGCAGCAAATAAAATTCAAATTGTTGGTTGATGGGGCATGGGGCAGAAAAATTCAAAATTCAAAATTCAAAATTCAAAATTAAAGAATTTTGGGGCATGGGGCATGGGTAGACAAGGTAGACAAGGTAGAATTTATTTCCAGTACACCCCTACACCCCTACACCCCTACACCCCTACACCCCTACACCCTTACACCCCTACACCCCTACACCCCTACACCCCTACACCCTTACTCCCCAATTCCTACTGCTTGTGATTCTTCCTCGAGAGATGGAGAACGTAAATCTTCTACCATCGCCTGAATTTCGGCTGGGGGTGGTGGGGTGAGGCGAGAAACTACGACTGTCACCACGAAGTTAATTAGCATACCTAAAGTACCGATGCCTTCGGGAGATACGCCAAAAAACCAAGGCTGTATTCCTCCGAATTTGACCCCAATAATGTAGACAATGGTAAAAATTAACCCTGTCAACATTCCAGCGATCGCACCCTCGGAATTGGTACGCTTATCGAAAATGCCCAAAACTATCACCGGGAAAAAGCTAGCAGCCGCTAACCCAAAGGCAAAAGCTACCACTTCACTCACAAACCCTGGCGGATTTACACCAAAGTAACCAGCCAAAACTAAGGATAACCCCACCATGATCCGCCCGACAAACACCCGTTTTTGTTCCGAGGCACTAGAATCAACAATGCGGTAGTAGATATCATGGGCAACGGAACTTGAGATCACCAGCAACAAACCTGATGCTGTAGATAACGCCGCCGCTAACCCCCCAGCCGCTACCAAAGCAATTACCCACGGTGCAAGTTTAGCTACTTCTGGGGTAGACAGTACAATAATATCGCGGTCAATTTTAATTTCGTTGGTGTCTTTGCTAGGAGTTAATTGATAACGCCCATCTTGATTTTTATCTTCAAATGTTAGCAGTCCCGTTTTTTCCCACTTTTGCGCCCAGTCTAATTGTTGTACCTCCACAACTGTTTTATTATGCAGAGAGTCAATTAGGTTATAACGAGCAAACATCGAAAGTGCTGGCGCAGTGGTGTAGAGGATGGCAATAAATAATAATGCCCACCCAGCAGAAGTCCTAGCTGCACGTACACTGGGAACTGTGTAAAATCTGACGATAATGTGGGGTAAACCCGCAGTACCTACCATCAAAGCTATTGTTGTGAACAGTACATCTAACATCGACTTGTTCACAAAGGGTTTAGTATACTCTTGAAACCCTAAATCAACCTGAATGTCATTGAGTTTGGTAGCAACATCACTAAAGATAAATGCTAACTGGGGAATGGGATTACCGGTAAGTATCCAGGCGATCGCAATTGCTGGAATCAAGTAAGCTACAATTAACACCCCATACTGAGCTACCTGTGTCCAGGTAATTCCTTTCATCCCTCCCAACACCGCAAAAAAACCGACAATTACCATACCAATAATTACGCCGGTGTTAATGTCTACTTGTAGGAAACGGCTGAAAACAATGCCCACACCGCGCATTTGTCCAGCCACATAGGTGAGGGAGACGAAAATTGCTGCTACTACTGCCACCAAACGGGCAATATTAGAATAATAGCGATCGCCTACAAAATCCGGGACTGTATACTTACCAAATTTCCGCAGATAGGGAGCAAGCAATAAAGCCAGCAGTACGTAACCACCAGTCCAACCCATCAAATAAATAGAACCGTCATACCCCAAAAACGAAATCAGCCCCGCCATTGAAATAAACGAAGCCGCAGACATCCAATCGGCCGCAGTAGCCGCACCATTAGCAATAGAGGGGATATCTTGCCCTGCGACATAGAAATCTTTGCTACTTTTAACTCTTGATTGCCAACCAATGTAAATATAAGCAACAAAAGACAGTCCAACTATCAAAATTGTCCAAAGTTCAACTGACACTGTTTTTCCTTATTTCCTGATATTATACTTGCGGTCTAATTTGTCCATCTGCACAGCGTAAATAAAAATCAATCCTACAAAAACCAAGATTGATCCTTGCTGTGCCATCCAGAACCCAAAAGGCACGCCAAAAAAGCGCAATCCATTCAAAGGCTGCACCAACAAAATACTAAAAACTAGGGATACTAATCCCCAAATAATTAAAAGATTACGAATTAAAGCAGTATTAGCACGCCAGTAAGCTTGACGCTGATGTTCGTTCATGATTGTCTAGCGTAAGTGCATCAAAAATCTTACCAGTAACCCTTGATTACACTTAAGCTTTTTGTATATTTATTTAAATTTATTGATTAATTTTTATTGAAAGCGGTAAGAAACTCTGTCCCCTTGCGGGTGAAGAGGGACTTCTCAAGCCCTAAAAAACCGGGTTTCTGAACGAAAGATTAAGCTTTTAAGCTGAGGGATTTGCAAGAAACCCGGTTTTTAACCGAGGTGAGATGCCCCATGCCCCATACCCTCAAACCTAGGAAGACGAATGCTCAAACCACCAAGGATCATGGGTAGAATTAGTTTTAATCAAAAATGCTTGTTTGCGTAGAAATCGCTGGAATGCGGCTGCACCCATCCGTGAACCACCTATACCAGAAAATTTAAAAGCATTTTTCTCTCCTTCGTGCATCATCGCAGTTAAAGAAGCATCATTAATACTAACCCCACCAGCATTAATTTGCCGTGCCACAACTAAAGCTTCCTCTTGTGAACCAGCAAACACGGCTGCACTCAGTCCATAAATGGAATCGTTGGCTAAATATACCGCTTCTTCAAGACTACGAAAAGACATCACGGGCATAATTGGGCCGAAAGTTTCCTCAGTCATCACTTTCATGGAATGATTAACTTGAGTTAGCACTGTCGGACGACACCACCAACCGCCCCCTAATTCCTCGACTTTCCCGCCACAGTGAACCACTGCACCCTTTTCCACTGCATCAGCAAGATGATCACTAATGAGTGCGGCTTGTCTTTCCGCAATAATCGGGCCAATTTGTCCACTGTCAATGTTAGGGTAGGCAAGCTGAAGACGATGTGCTTTGGCGACTAGTTGATGATAAAACTCTTCAAATATGGCTTCAGCAACATAAATCCTTTCAATAGAGACACATGACTGTCCAGTGTTAACAACTGCACCCCACAAAATAGCGGAGGTAGCTAAATCTACATTAGCTGATTCTAAAACGATCGCCGGATCTTTGCCTCCCAACTCTAAAAACGCCGGGATAAAACGTTTAGCTGCGGCTTCTGCTACTCTCCGCCCTGTAGACACACTACCTGTAAAACAAATTAAATCTACATAATCAATTAAAGCTGTCCCCGTTTCTCCTGTTCCCTCAATAAAAATTAAGACATCCCGCAAATGATTAACAGTATTCAATGCCGTCAACAGAGGCGCAACAAAACGAGGTGTAGTTTTACTAGGTTTGACAACCACAGCACAACCCGCCAACAACGCCGGGATAGTATCAATCATTGATAACAACAAGGGGAAATTCCACGGACTAATTACCCCCACTAGAGGGTAAGGTACAAAGGCTTGTTGCAAAGCGATAAAAGGAATACTAGTATTTTTCGCTGATGTTTGCAGCAAATCTGGTGCTAAATCACACCAACGGTCAATGCTGCTTAAGCAAGAATCAATTTCTAATATAGATATAGACAATCTGCCAGTATCATTAACTAAAGCGTCTGTTAGTTGTTGGCGTACAGCTAATATCGCTTCCTTCCATTGCTTTAAAGCAGTGATTCTCCCTTCCACACCCAACTGATACCATTGAGTTTGCGCCCGTCGCGCCCGGTTACATTGCTGTGCTAGCAACCGAGGCGGCGGCGGAATAATCACATAGTCAAATTTTCCCGTTCGAGGATTACGCACTTCTATAGGACTACTCATTACTCATTACTCATTACTCATTACTCATTACTCATTACTCATTACTCATCACTCATAATTTTCTATTCATTTCACCCCTACGATCAAATTATCCCCAAATTGCTCAAGCGTTCAATGGTTTTTTGTTGGGTTGCGATAAAATGCTTACGGTCTATTGGCTGAGTCAGCATATTATTGGCGGGGTAAAATGTTGACTGAGCATAACTTTGGGCGTATAGTTCAAATCGCTGACGCGATAGTAAATTATTTAATCCTGGACGATGGCGATCGCGCCTTAAGGCTACTAAATCTATTTCTGCAAAGGCTGCCATGCTTTCCCCCGCGCCTGTTTCAGCTAGAACTAGTCCACGATAATCAATGATTTTTGAACCGCCATCTACCGAACCAATGGGAATGGAACTATTACCTAGTCCGGCGGTGTTAGCTGAGACTACATAAGCCATATTCTCGACGGCGCGGGTGATTTTGGCTGCATCTTTAGGGGTGAGGCGTTGACTATAAATTTCTGAGGTGGAATGTAGGAAGATTTCTGCTCCTCGCATAGCTAAACATCGGGCTACTTCTGGGTATAAAATTTCCTCTGATGCTAAAGCTGCTAAATTGCCGATCGCGGTTTTGGCGACAGGGAAAACCCCCTCTAAACCGTAACAATCTAGATATTTATCCCAGACATCATGGGGTGTAGGGGCAAACATCGAGTTTAACCGCCGATAACGCAACACCACTGTACCACCTGGATCGATCACAAAGCAGGTTTGAAAATACAACCCCGGAAAATTCGGGTCAAGTTCGTAGGCATTACCAGCTAAAAATATACTATGTTTTTGAGCAATTTTACCCAGAGCAGTATACTCAGCACCATTCATTTCTAAACAAGCTTTGTTTGCCCATACTTCCATAGATTCCCCCATTGGGAAACCTGTGAGGAAGTATTCTGGTAACACTATTAACCGACAATCAGCACCAATAAACGCCACACTGGCAGCAATTTGCTTTGCCAAGCGGGTAATAGTTTTTTCCATCAGTAACCTGACTTCTTGGCGATCGCGTGCTTGATTGACTGCGTGACAGGTGACTTGCAGTGCTAAAGCGCGGAATGTATCTAGAGATTGGCTAGAATCTGTCATATTATTTACAAGGGATATGTTGAAAACCCTGTGACTGTCTTCCTCATTCGGAGCAACAATTTAAAGTGCAAGAGAAACGAAGTTGTCCAGTCAACTCATCAAAATAAGAAGTACAAGTGCCAAATTTATTACTAAAAGTTTGATTTGGTGATACTTTTCCTAATTCAATACGAATTTTAGCACTAGCTTTGTCAATGCCGATGTTAGTAGGATTATTTGTAGTATCACTGGTAATGGGTGTTTTAAAGCCACCAATTATCTTAGCCTCTGCTTCTGGAGTGAGGGGAATTAAGAGTTGTGCATGAAATGTTGAAATAATGTCAGTTAACATAATTCTCCATTTTATTTATATAATTATTGAGCTAGTTGTTATTCCTAATCTAAGCAGTATTTGTAATTAATTCATAATCCATAGGATAGAAAGGAAATTCATTCGTGCGATAGTCAACAAAAAAGAATGGGGATTTTTTCCAAATATGTTGTAAACTATTATCTTTTTTTATATACCTACGATTGAGCCAAATGTCTATATATAATTCCATTCGTCACCAATATTCTAAAACACGTATTCCTGATATTTGCATAATGAACAATTGATATGAGCAAGAACACTATTATTGCTATTATTGAGGCTTTCACTAGCTAATGCTGTGCAATTTTATTGCCTTGTCGAACAGCGATCGCTTTTTTTTCACAATAAGCTTTGTAGATTATTGGATTAATCAAGAATAATATATAATTATAGATAGAAATTAATAGTTTTATATTTATAGAGGATATAGACAATGATTCTTGCACCAGCAGAGCAAAAAATGTGGGAAAAATCGACCTCTAGAAATCACATCAGGATGTCTGATATTGAGATCAACGAAAAGTACGAATCTGGAGAACAAAGAATATTGACTGAAATGAACCGTGAAAAGCTACCCAGCTTTGTTGAAGCTCTAAAGAAACCTGGATATATGGATGTGCGTCCTTTTTATCAAAGAAGAACTCGGTGGGATGCAAAGAAGCAATCAAGATTAATCGAGTCATTTTTGATTAATATTCCTGTTCCTCCAATTGTTCTTTATGAGAAAGATTTTAATTGTTATGAGGTCATGGATGGTCAACAAAGAATTACTGCCCTTCATGATTTTTATGACAACCGTTTGAAATTGACAGGACTTGAACTTTGGCCAGAACTAAACGGAAGAACATATGCTAATCTTCCTACAAAAATTAGAGCAGGTATTGATCGCCGCTCCATATCATCTATAGTTTTGATTACGGAGTCAGCCTCTGATCCTGAAGAAGCGTTGCAATTAAAGCAACTTGCTTTTGAAAGACTAAATACAGGTGGGGTCGCTTTAAGTCGTCAGGAGATACGTAATTGCTTGTATTATGGTAAATTTAATCAACTCTTAGTTGAGCTTGCTAATAATCCTATATTTGCGGAAGCTTGGGAAATTCCAATTGATAATCAAGAGGAACTTAATGAAAATAATCTATATAAGAAGATGGAAGATACTGAGCTAATTCTTCGTTTTTTCGCTTTACGTCATATAGAAGATTTTCGGAGAGGAATGGAAGGTTTCCTAGATTTATATATGATGAAAAGTTTGAATTTTTCAGATGAAGATATAGAAATTCTTAAAAATATTTTCGTCAAAACCATTAACCTAGCACATCAAATATACTCAAATAATTTATTTAAACCATTTGATCCTAATACTGACACCTGGAAAGAAAATTCTTATAAAGCTTATTATGATGCGGTTATGATCGGATTTAGTAGACACTTATCAAATGCGGATACTTTGTTGGAAAGAAAGTTAATGGTAATTGAGGAAACAAAAAAACTATTTCGAGAAGATACATCCAAACTATTTACAGGTGGAGGCCGAACGCAGTCTGATATGAAAGAAAGAATCAGATTATTTGACGAAATGCTCTCCCAAGTCATCGCAGGTTAAAATAGCGATGTTTCAGGATATTTTAATGACAGTAAGAGTTAATATTGATACTGTCCGTTCCATTATTAAAACTAATGATAGACTGATGGAGATCGCGTTTGCTTCGGATGCTGTAATTAAGACAGAAATACACGAAGAAACAGAAATCATACTAGGTAAACTTTTACAAGATATACCGAAAGCTAAAGAGTGGAGAATCTACGATCGCTGTGCTGTTGTAACGCGATTATATGCGATTTAT
>JBODRP010000009.1:0-46225 GCA_050633005.1 Trichormus sp.
TGAGAGGTAAGCTGATACATTGCCCTGGCTGCGGCGTACTGAATCCTGGGTACGAAGTGATCAAGAAATGGTTCAATCAAAGGCATGGCATCAATTGCCCCCAATGTTCCCAAGGCTTCTAAAATTGCATCGAAGGGTTGGGTAAGTTGGGGTGGTTCTGGTGCTGCTTGTGTGCCGGCAATTTCATTATTAAGTAGGTCGATCAGCCTCGGAATACACGATGTGTCTCCTAACATTTCCAGGGATTGGGCTGCCGCTTCTCGAACATAAAAATCTGTGCATTCTAGTGAGCGGATTAATGCCGGAACTGCTCGTTTGTCTCCTAATTTCCCCAAGGCTCTGGCTGCATTTCGGCGTAGGGGATAGCCACCGGCATGGGTGCGATCGTCGTCGTCTTCTAGTGCAGCAATTAATACATCAATAGCTTCTGGGACATCTACTCGAAATCGCCCTAACCACCAAGCGGCATAGACGCGCAATCCTAAATCTTCACCTTGCAGATTGGCGATCGCCTGCTCTACAGTTAATTGGTTATCATCCCGGATACTAGATTCGTTTTCCATAGGGCATCTGAAAAATCCCAAATACTCTTGTGAAGCAGCAACCTACAAAATTCCAAATTTAATTGGTCAATCAATTTTAGATTTTGGATTTTAGATTTTAAATTCAAGGTTGAGCGAGGCCGAAACCTTGACTAGAAAAAACAATACCCGGAGTTGTAAACAATCACTAACTTCTGTCAGTCATTGCTTACCCCTCCGGGTCGAATCATCTGACTAGCTTAATGCGTTGATAGCGTAGTCGATGTAGGAGTTAGCTTCAACAGCAGGATCTCCGCTCAAACCGTGGTTAGCTTTGATGTACTTGAGAGCTTCAACGTACCAGCTGGGAGACAAGTCAAAGGTGCGGTTGATTTCAGCAATACCACTGATTAAGTAATCATCCATTGGTCCTGTACCACCTACAACTAGGCAGTAAGTAACCATACGGAGGTAGTAGCCGATGTCACGAACGCACTTATCTTTGCCTGTTTGAGTAGAAGCAAAGTTAGCACCGGAGGTGCTGGTGGTGTAGGGGTATTTGCTGTATACAGCATTAGCAGCACCAGAAGCTAGGCTAGAAGCTTTTTCGCTCAATACTTTTGCAGCTTGTAAGCTTGCTTGAGCTTGGCGGAAACGACCAAAAGCGGTTTGAATTTCGGTGGAGCTGAGAAAGCGTCCTTGAGAATCAGCAGCAGCTACTGCTTCGGTTAAAGGGGTTTTCATGTTGGATTTTCTCCCAATAATTCTTGTTTGATGAAATGGCTTTTTAGCAATCGGTATCAGCTATCTCAGGCTGATCAAAAAAGTCGATAAAAGCTGTGTTATGAAACAGCAGCAGCAGCTTTATCAAAGTAGCTAGCTACTTCAGACATGAGGCTAGCACAGTCGCCTCTGGTGATGTTGTTGGTGTCGCCAGCAATAGCTACGGCAGCATCTTTCATCTTTTGAACGCCGACTGCTACAGAAGCACCGGGAGTTCCTAAAGCCAAGTATGTTTCTCTCAAACCGTTGAGGCAGCGATCATCTAAAACGCTTGCATCGCCAGCAAAAATAGCATAGGTGATGTAGCGTAAGATGATTTCCATATCGCGCAGACAAGCAGCCATACGACGGCTAGTGTAAGCGTTACCACCAGGAGCAATCAATTGAGGCTGTTCTGCAAACAGAGAACGAGCTGCATTTGCCACAATTGTGGAGGAATTGCTGGTAATGCGGTTCACAACGTCCATACGTTTGTTGCCATCAGCAACGATAGAACTTAGGGCATCCAGTTGAGAAGAAGTTAGGTATTCACCCCGTGCATCAGCCTGGGAGACAACCTTTGCAAATGCGTCGAACATAAACTCAATCTCCTAATGTGTTTAAGTTGCGTGCGGACAATGAGGTCAAAACAAAATTCGGTTAGTTTAGGCTAAACAATGCCTGCACGCCGAAAAATTATAGAACAGTGACCTGCGAGATGCGTTCCTTCCTTCCAACCAGGAAGCTGGGAAACTTTTACAGTTCTTAAAGAATCCAAGAACCTGACTCATCAGGCAACCAAACAAGTTGCACCTGTTTTGTCTATATTTTTGTTTATACTATGTCGTTGGATCGTTATTTATTACAAATTATCAACAACTTTTTACAATCTCGCAAAAACTTCACCTGTAAAGCATCGTTTTGAAGATGCAAAGGCTTATTTTGTATACTTCTGGGGCAACGGTCAGTTTTATCTTCAAGGGTTTACATTCCAGAAAAATATTAACGGAATTGTAAAGAAGTGTTACGAATGATGATTTTTGCTCACATCTAGATGGGGGCAGGGGGCAGGGGGCAGGGGTGTAGGGGAGACAAGGAGAGAAGTTTGAGGGGAGGTTTCCTCCGTACAGAACTTCCCTGCGGGACGCTACGCGAACGGGGAGACAAGGGAGACAAGGGAGACAGAGGAGACAGGGGAGACAAGGGAGAGTAAAACTCTTCAATTTTTAATTTTGAATTTTTAACTGGTTGCAGCTAGTTTCCGTTCTAGGTCGAATAAAAAGCCGTGGATATATTCTTCTGTCCACTCAGTACCGTAAAAACGGGTGAACATTCCCCGTGCGGGGTCTTTTTCTGCCCGGTAGTGTAGATAGCGCAGTTGTGCCTGTTGAATTTCTGCCTGTTTTCGGGAGTCGGTTACGGGTTGTGCTTGGTCAACAAAATCTAGATATGCCTGAAGATAGTCTTTAAAAGCTGCAAATACATGAGTTTCAACTATCTGAGTTTCCTGGGGTCTTGTCCAGAGAAAGGCGGGAGAGAAAAAGGGTTGGGCTTCTTCTGGAAAGTCACCTCCCCAGGGTAAGTGTTGCTGATAGGCCTGGAAAATTGGCAGGATGGGTTGAGTATATTTTGTTTGGTATTCTAGATCATCACGAAATAAAGGCTGCATATCCAGAGCGATTAAGTGTCCTCCTGGTAAGGTAACTAAATCTGCGCCAAAAAAGGGCAGGTCGTAGTTAAGGTGGGGGAAAATCACAAAATTTAACACTTGTAAGGAGTTACCCCCCTGTACATGGGCGGCTCGGATTTGTCTGAGTTTAGGAGATTGATAGGCGTGGCTGGTGGTTAACACTTCTTCTTGATGTTTACCTTTGCCGACGGTTGCTTGTTTAGATTCAAACCCGACGGGAATCGGGTAAGGTTGTAAGTCTAGGCGTGAGTGTAAAAGGGCGATCGCATAATCTAAAAAAGGCTGATAAAGAGTCACGTCGCTTTGCTCCCAATTAAAAATTCAAAATTCAAAATTAAATACCCCACGGATAAATCAGGGGGCTTGAATGAATAATGTTGTTTTAGTAGGGTGCGTCAGTTGGAATAAATTTTGCTTAACGTTAGTTTTTCTCAAACTGACGCACCTTGCCAATCCGTCAAGTTGGGGTAATTTATTTTCTGGTGTTACCTAAGTTGAAATTATTTTTTACTTACCTGAGTTGCTAACGGTACAGCGTCTTCAAACAAAAATTCATGCAAAAATCGCTCTGACCATTCATGTCCAAAATAGCTACTAAATAGGCCGGAGGCTGGGTCACGTTCGGCACTATATTGGTCGTAATCTCTTTGAGCTTTGATGATTCGTTGAATGTCTGATTGATCAGTTAAGGGTTGAGCTTGTGCAAGCATCTGCCAGTACAAGTTCAAATAATCTTTGAAGGCTTCAAATACTCGTGTTTTAACTGTTTCAGCATCAGTTTTGGCGAATAGCAGGTATTTGGAGAAGTATTGGTTAGCGTCATAAAACTTCATTTCCAGGTCTTGCGCCAAGTCTGGATACTTCTGATGCAATTTCTGCAATGGGTGGATGTATTTTTTCAGGTAAGCTTCATCTTGAAATAGAGGCTGGAAATCCATCACAATCAGATGTTTGATCTGACCGAAGGACAGAAAATCAATGCCTAGTAAGGGTAAATCGTAGTGATGACTGGGATAAATAACACTATTAAGAATCTGTGCGCTTGCCCCTGCATCAATGTAGGTGTAGCGAATTTTGCGATACTCAGGACATTGATAGCACCAGCTTTGAATTGTAGCGGGATTTCTACCGCGATCGCTTACTTGATACTCTAGTCCTTGGGGAATTGGGCGACTCTGCAATTGAAACCTTTCAAACAGGGATTGTTCGAGATGCTCAAGGAAGCACTTATACATATTCTATAAAGATTTAGATAACGCCTGAAATCTCAGCTATGTGACTTATTAAACTAAGCATCTCCGTAGCTTGTAGCCTGGAGAGCTTCAAAGTCTCATTTGCCTTAATCTCTCAGAATAGGGGATTTATCAACCAGTCGTCTCAAATAAGTTAAACAAAGTAAAGATCCTTAACGTAATTGCTAAATTTTAGTTGGCGATCGCCCTCTAGTAGTTCACCAATTCAATATTGCCGTGTAGACTTAACAGGGTTACAGGGGGCAGAGAGCAATGCGGTCTTCTCTCCGAGACGCTGCGCGTTCACGAAGTGTCCCGTAGGGAAGGGCTTTGCCCAAGTGGAGCAATTGCGGAGGCGCAAGGGAGAGAATCTTTCCCCTCTGCTCCCTGCTCCCTGCCCCGAAGCCTGCCACCACGCAAAGTTCTCTTGGCAGACTACTAGTTACAAAGTTACCTTTAACCACCCAAAAATATCATTTAGTGTCAAATTTAACCCTTCACAAAAATCTGGCACTGGTAAAACAGTATCAATTTCCTCAAAAGCTAAAGGTTGTTTGCCCACAGGATAAGCAGCAATAAATCGCTCATCAGGGTCAATTAACCAACCCATTTGAGTCCCGTGGTTGAGAGCGTGTAGAATTTTTTTGGTAATTTTTGTATGACTTTGTTCTGGAGAAAGAATTTCGATTATCCAGTCCGGTGCTAGCGTAAATGTATTGGCAATATTACCATTTTCATCTACAGGAATCCTACCCCAAGAGAAGACAGCCACATCAGGAACTATGGAACGTCCCCCAAAGGTACAACGTAATTCTGGAAAAGCCCAACCCATTTTTTTAACCTTGATCACAGAATTGATTGTGGGACAAAGTTCTCCTTGAATCGTGCTATGTTTTCCTTCAGGCATGGGCTTGGGAATGACTTGACCGTCGATATATTCTAAGCTTGGTTGAGTTTCTGGGAGTGAGAGAAACTCTTCTAGGGTCACTAGGTGATTTGGTGCTTGTACCATTGTTATCCTATGTGCAACTGGTCAAAATTCGTTTCACATACATCTACGACCCTAACCTATTTTCGTCATTGCGTTCGCGTAGCGTCTCAGAGAAATCTTACAAGCAATATCAATTGCTAATTCACATTAGACGTGAATTAAAATCTTGCGAATACCTAGATATTTGTAGGGGCGGGTTCACCGAGATCAAGAGTTAATCACCAATGATGTTTTTGAACCCGCCCCTACCAAGTTTGATACGCCCGAAGTAGGGGCGGGTTCACCAAGATCAAGAGTTAATCATCAAAGATGTTTGTTAACCCGCCCCTACTATTTATTGGATAGGCCGTTTTCCTAATTCACATCACGCGTAATTCGTAATACCGCTACGCGGAAGCAAGCTGCGTAATTTTTAATTCACGTTGAATGTAAATTAAGTTGGCATCCGTCAAGACGATGCCCTGGATAAATTGTGTTGCACCATTGCGGCTAAACTTGCCTCTGTTAAACAACGTCGCTCGGAACAGTAGGTCATTAAATATACACCATTCATCATCCGCACTGTGCTAACGCGCACGCGGAAATCATCGGTCATAAACCAACAACGCTCCTGTCCTTGATTGCTCTCATATTCGGTATCGATGGTTAAAATACCGTCTTTACCAAACCAGTAACGGCTAACAACAGGAATTTTTTCTACATATCCTTGGTTGCGTAGTAGTTTCCCAGATGTCCCCGTTTCATCATCTGGGACATCAATTAACACCGCCGCCTGCTCAGGATTGGGTTCTTGATCATCGTCGTGTGCTTGCCACATAAAGCTAGCTCCACCCTTAGCCTTGAGAGGATCAATACCTTGCTGCTCACAAATTGATTTTACCCGTGGGTCATCCAATGTAATCACACCTACATAGAGTTTAGATTCTCCTGACTGATCAGCCACCGTATTAAAGTGATGTACCGTGCGCTGGGTAAACCAGACTCCTTCACTCTTGCGAAAAAAGTCCATCATCGTTATCGGTGGTACAAACGCCATAGATTAACCTCAAATAAAAACAAATTTAATTACGAATTACGTCTAATGTGAATTAAAATCTTGCGAATACCTAGATATTTGTAGGGGCGGGTTCACCGAGATCAAAAGTTAATCATGAACGATGTTTGTTAACCCGCCCCTACCAAGTTTGATACGCCCCACCCATAGGCTATTTATGGGATAGGCGGTTTTCCTAATTCACATCAGGCGTGAATTACGAATTGATAAATGCGTCACGGTACAATACCTCTAAATAATCTCACGATTTCAACCCATGATCAGCAAGGAGACTCTCAAGACATCCCAAGAGGTTTTGGCTGTCCTGAAGGCAGGATTGTCTCTATCTCAGCAAGATTTATACCAATTTAATTTCAGTGGTCTGGATCTACAAAAAGCCAATTTCAGCCAAGCCACTCTGATTCGAGCTAATCTCAGTCAAGCTAATCTGACTGAAGCAAATCTGAGTGCAGCTGATTTACGAGGTGCGGATCTGAGCCAAGCTATTTTGCAAAATGCGAATTTACAGACAGCGTGTTTGTATAGAGCTGATCTGAGTGGTGCAGATTTGCAGGGAGCTATATTAACGGACACTAAGCTGCTAGGGGCAAGATATAATAGCCAAACCCTGTTTCCAGAAGGCTTTGCTTATAAATCTTCTGGAGCAATTGGCCCAAATGCTAATTTGAACGGAGCGCAGCTGAATACTGCTAACTTGCGGAATGCAGATTTACAAAGTGCAAGTTTGTTGGGGACATATTTGGGAGGTGCTGATCTGACTGGTGCGAATCTCCAGGGGGCGCGTTTAACTCAAGCAGACTTGCGGATGGCATGGTTAGCGGGGGCATATTTACGTAATGCCCGGTTGAATGGTGCAAACTTGGCTGGTGCAGATTTGCGCGCAGCAGATATGACCGGCGTTGATTTCGAGGAAATGGAAAGCATTGCCGGAGCAGATTTTAGTTATGTACAGGGGCTGAGTGAGGAAATGCGATCGCGCCTGCTGAGTCATCCTGCACAACAGCTAGATACACCTCATGCTCTGACTCGTCGCACTACTCGCGCCAGCTTGGAAAGTATATAACTATATATCTATGCTATTCAGATTTAGTGGCTGTCCAATCTTTTTTGAGTAATGCTAGAAAGGTCGCAATCCCTTTAGAAAATCCTTGGGGATCTGGTAGAACATACTGCGGAAACTCTTCATACGGCCGCCACTGCTCAGATGAATTATGGCGTAGGTACAAGACGCGATCGTCCCCTTCCAGTTTCCAGAGCATTTGACCGCCGGTGGGAATTTCAGCCATGTTTTTCTCCTTTCGTAAAAACGAAAATATTCAGTCAGCTTTGAGGCTGGGGAATTACAGTGCCGAATTTTAGATTTTGGATTTTGGATTGAATCTAAAATCTAAAATCTAAAATAGTCTAGACCTTTATGTCGAATTGCTGTAAAAGCAGATGGGTAAATTATAATTGGTACTCACGGATTCCGGCATGGCTAGAAGGAGTATTTTTGCTACTAGACTTAAGGAATTAAATCTTCCATTGCTGCCCTTACTACACGGTAATCGCTATCCTGTCTGAGTTGTGCTAGGGCTTCCTTTGCGGCTGGAAGATCAAAATGTTTCAGGGCATAGGCAACCCGTACCCGGATATATTCCGACTGAGAATTTTTCAAAATCAGGAGTTGAGACAAAGCAGCAGCAGACTGACGAGAACTTGCTAACCAACCCAGCCCATCAACGGCGGCTTCCTGAACTGCGGCATCTTCCCCTTCTAGTCCCAAAATGCAAACTTCTAAGACTTCTTCAGGGCAGTCCATTTCTACCAAGGCTGGTAAAATGCTGCGACGCACCAGCCAATGATCATCTCGCAGAAATGTCTGCACTAGATGAGCAGCAGAAATCCTACCAAATAAGGACAGGGAGTTACAAGCTTCTGCCCGGACATTGGGGGTGTTATCAAACTTGATGATTTGCAGTAGGGCGGCGAAGGATTCTGAGGTTTTTTGCTTCCCCAATTCCCTAGCGACAAATGTTCGCACCAGAAACTCTGGATCTTGGATATGACGGGTAAGTAAAGGAACAGCAACATCAGTAGGATAATCTTGCAGAGCCGAAATGGCCTTGAGACGGTATTGAAAATCCGAGTTTTGCAGTTCGGTTTCGATTTCGTGGAGTTCCATAGTAACGAACAGTATAAGTTTTCTGATAGTTATTAAAAATATAGTTACATTGTTGATTCTAGAAATTCAATATCTGCGATCGCTCCAAAACATGGGAAAATACTGTTTGTGTCAGTAAACCTTGCCCTAGGCTATTTTGAATCGGGAGCAAAGCGACGTGACGAAGCCAACCCTCAGTGCAGCCGTTCGAGAATTAATCCAAAAAGCTCGGATTGTCAGTTTTACCTCTTGGCAAAGTACCCATCCACCACAGGCAATTGCTCGATTCCAAGCGGCAGATGATGAGGGACGCTACCTCACGGATGAAGACTTACAACAGATTGAAATGTTGATGCCTGCTAATAAAGCATTTATATCAGTAAGTCAGCAACTGCGCGATCGCGTCCATGAAATTGTAGATGAAGCAAGAAACCAAGTATTAACTACTTTCCCCAATATTACTCAACCTGGTGGCGGACTCTATCCAGCAGCTAGAGCAGATGCCTGTTGGCGTGATTTCTGGCATTTTCTGCGCTGTATTACCTATGGCATAGCTGGAGAGCGTACAGACTATACCAGTACCGAAGGGTTGCACTATATGCAACTCTTGTATAAAGAATTACAAGTCCCTTTAGATGCAATGGTGGTAGGATTAGAGGGTATTAAAGTTGCTAGTTTAAAGCGGGTGGAATCAGAACACCAAAAAAATCTTGCTCCTTATTTCGAGCATTTGATTGAGCAATTAAAACAGTTTCGCTAAAATTACGTAAACAAATTATACTTATTTTTTGGGTAATTTCTCTATAACTATTTGTCTGAACTGTTGCCAATCTTCTTCAGATTGAAAGAAATTGTGTGGCAGTATAAGTACTTGATTAATGGCTATATATATCAAAATCATATCTAATGCTTCCCGATACTTCAATAGTACTTCCCAAGGATATCTAGTCTCGCCGTAAGCATTACGCCAAATAATACTATCTTGATCTACTACTCCAGATATTTCTCCTTTAATCATTTTGTTACTTTCCCATGCTCGTTTGATTTGGCGTTCTCGCAACTTGGGAATCAATACTAAGAAATACAACACCATTAATACATCAAAAACTATCCAACCACTGACTATATAACCAGGAGCAAATACTAATTTTACCAGCATAAAACCCAGCCAAAACCAGGGCAACCATTTGAATACCCATCTTGACCAAGCTGGCATACAAAGTTGCTGAAAGCGGTTATATTGCTGCTCAGTCCATGTACCACTAAATTGAATGCTCATTAATTGATTGCCTGAAAATAATCATTGATGATCAAAGTTTATGGTTTGTAGTCAGGACTTTAGTCCTTTCTCAAAAAAGAATTTTGCTAACTTTACATTGCTTAATGTATTCAGGTCTTATACCGTTTTTTGATGAATATGCACTTTATTCTGTACTGTAGAGACGTTGCATGCAACGTCTCTACATCATTTATTTGGCGCAACTTCATAGAGAATTGGTATTAGGCAGGTATCACAATTGATGGTTGGTGCGTGACGCTATAAGTCTCATGACTTCGTTCAAATACTTTCACCGCGTCACACAACGGCAATAAAGCGAGAACTCAAAGCGGTGGAAGCCGCCGCTCTGAAGTTAGGTGGGGACGAAAATCCACACCGCTTTTTAACAAATTCTTCATTGACAAACAGAAGTAGAACATGATAATCATTATCACTAGGAAAAATTATACTTTCATGGAGAACCCTAGTGGTTTCAAAATACACTAGCTTTTGGCACAAGCAAGCTTATCTTGCTGTGGGATTTTTTGCTGCTGTGCCATTAGTTGTATCTACGGCTATTGCACCTGCACAAGCTCATGGAACTCATGGTGATGACACTGAATATTACATAGGCTTAGATGGGTTACAGGTTCTCACTAGTGGGACTTATGCAGGATTAGAGAACCCCAACTATAATCGTTTGACTTTCTTATATGCACATTGGTCAGAAAATCCTGTAAGTAATCATTTTCATGGTATTGGAGCTTATAGTTACTTAGGTGCGGTTGATAGTCCCAGTATTAATTCTACCAATTTAAATAATAGAATACCTGAGATTTCTACAGGTATGCCGCCACTGAAATTAATCCCAGGGACAGGGATTTATGCTCATCGTTTAATTAGCTTCGACACCCACGAAGAATATAGTAATCTCAACATCAAACCTGTAACTTCTTTGGCAGGTAGTTCAGAAATAGAGGACGAGTATTTATTTAATAGTTCTCGTGGTCGTTGGCAATCGGCACTGACGGGTGCAACTATTGGTATACAGTTGCTAGAAATTAGTAGCGGCTTAAATATTGCCAATGAGGGGGGTGAAAATATTCTTACGTTTATTGGTGATATTTATACCCTTGGTAGCGGGGATGATTTTTCCTTTACCCCTACTTTTTGGACTGAGAAAACAGCAACACCAGGGACTTACTCGGCAACATTTAAATTGGTGGATTTGAGTAATAACTATTTAGAGTCTGGTAGATTTAGCTTAGATTTTCGAGTTGAAAAAGTACCAGAACCTTCCACTACTATTGCTTTGGGATTAGGTGGTTTATTGGCTTTATCTATTTCTCACCTGAAGAAACGTACTGCTTAGTTTTAATCTGATTAAGCTAGTAGTTTGTAGCGTGGGTTACGGGTTACGCCTAAAGCACCTAAAGCTTTGGAAGGTAAGTTACCCTGTCGCTAACTACAACTGACTACGGTGATTTTACAATGATCGATAGTACTGATATCTGTTTGGTGCGTGATGGCAAGTTGAATATATAGCGTTTCCTAGTCGGCTGAGGTACAAATCTCTGCGTACCTCTGCGCTTTACTCCGCGCCCCTCTGCGTTTCAAAATATTACCTGTACCTCACTTAACTGGAAATCGCTATAAATGTTTTCCATTTATTCCCCTCCACGGGGACGGAAACTCGCATCCCATATTCAGTTTAAAAAGCGATCGCTAATCTCTATTAAAATTAACTCACAATAGTTAGAGTTATTTGAATACACCAAAAGCGATCGCACTTTATAAATCATCTGTAAAAAAAGACAAAAGCTAATTCTTCTCGCCAAAGATAATGGCAAGAAGTTGGGTTGATCTATAGCATTGGGAGCAAGTACCAAGCAAGGATCAGAACTAGGAGTCAGAAATAATTGAGCGTATAGCGGCAAAAATCTCTGCTGGGTATTCCTCGTGCATTCCCAAAGAACCCGGAAGTAAAACACTTCTCACCCCTGGGAGTGCAGTAACAGCTTCCATTTCGGCGCGTGATTTGGGGGGACTTGATTCTGGAATCACTACCATGAGGGGAATAGATAAGGATTGTACAAGCTCCAGAAAATCAGATTGGTTGTGTACTGCATCAATATTACCAGTAACAAAAGCCGCAGAAGCAAACCTAGCTCCTGGTTTTTGGGTTGATTGCCATTTTTTGTCTATGAAACTCGGTGTGAGTTTTGCTGTATCAACAAAAACATGACGACGGTACATAAACCGTAAAAATGATGGTGTAGTGTTGAGTTTGTAGAGAATTTGACCGATAATAGGCGATCGCACTAACCCCCTAACTACACCAGCTAAAATTGGATTTGCCCCCATTGTTGGTAAAGGGCCGCGCCAAGTCGGTGCAATTAAAACAATTTTTGAGAAAGTATCTGGTTGTTGTTTTGCTAATTGCAACACATAACTCGCCGCATGGCCAGCCGCTATCACGGTGATGGGGGTAGAAAAAACAGCCTGAATGAAGTCTTTGAGAAATTGCTGATAAACTGCTGGTCGATAATCTATACTAGGGCGTGAAGATTGCCCAAATCCTGGCCAGTCTACGGCTACTACTTGAAACTGGGGAGACAGTAGCCGAGCTAAGTCAGCCATTTCTTGACGGGTGGATACGCTGCTAAAAGCTGGCAATAGTAATAAAGGCAAACCATCGCCAAGAGTTTCATAAACAACACGCAATGGTTGATTTTCCCATTGCCAGATATATTCCTGAACTACTCCACCAAATCCAGTAGGGTCATAGGTTGATAATAAACTGGTAGACATCGCACTAAATATTTGGTATTTGTCACGATACTTTTAGTTTGACAGGTCTAACTTACATTCCAACGCTTTTTTTTGCATAGTTTTAAAAATGTTATAAAACCCATTAGCGCGGGAAGGCGTGAGGCTGACATTTAACCCGGTGGCTTGGATAAAATCTGGTGTGAGTTCAACAATTACCGTAGGTGCTAGTCCGTTTAAGCCTTCAATTAATAAGGCGAGTAATCCTTTAGTCAATTGTGAGTCAGAATCACCCTGAAATGTCACCTGACCATCATTTAAAGTTGCAGTCACATAGACTTGGGAAACGCAACCAGGGACTTTATTTTCTGGGACTTTATCAGCTTCTGGGAACTCTGGCAGTTTTTGAGCATACCAGATGAGTTGTTCATAGCGTCGTTTTGGGTCTGTCGCTCGTTGAAAACGCTGGACAATTTTAGCAAGAGCAGGCGGTAAAGAGTCTAAACTGGAAGACATCACAGGTTTTATATATAATCGGTCTTCCTTTGAGTGTAGATTATCTTGAGAGCGATCGCCTTTTGTGTGCTGATCAAATCCCCCAAGAATAAGCAGGGGAGTAGGGGAGCAGGGAGCAGGGGTAAAAATCGCTCCACTTGCGGGTGTTAGCGGAGCGGAAAGTACCCCTCCGGGGAAGCAAGCTACGGGCAGCGTCTTACAGAGAAGTTCGGTTTGTGCCTTTAGTTCCCCCTGCCCCCTTTCTCTTATAAATTAAGCGGGAATAACTTGAGCCACTAGTGAGCGTTTATCGAGAGACTGGACTTTACCCACTTGACTAAGAGCATTGACAATGCGCTCTAACATTTCTCCAGCCTGTTCACGGTGTTGATGTTCTCTACCCCGTAAACGAATCACAAACTTGACTGAATCACCTTTACTCAACCACTTAATAGCTTGCTCAATGCGTAAGTTGTAATCAGCTAGACCTACATTCGGACGCAGCCGCACTTCTTTTACCGTAGGTTTAGCACTGTGTCCCTGACGCTTTTTCTTCTGATACTGAAGCTTACCATAGTTGACAATCTTAGCTACTGGAGCATCTTTACCTTCAGAAACTACAACTAAGTCAAGTTCTAGACTTTGTGCTAGCTGTAGAGCCTCCTGTGTATCTGTGAGGCCACGGTTATTATTTTCATGGTCAATCAAGAAGACTTGAGTTGACTTGATTTGAGAATTAATTAGTTGCTTTTGGATAGCGATAACGATTGACTCTCTTTCTATAGTTCAATACTGGACAAGTCCCAGCAATGCCACTCTAACACAACACTAGATAGAAGTTTTCGATAAATCAAAAATATACTCTCAAAACAGAAGTTACGCAAAGATATTTCCAAGACTGACACATTGTCACCAATACTCAAAAAATATGGCAGCAGAACATGGTTTGATTCTTGATTTTACAACTGTCCTAGGTGCTTCTGCATTAGGAGGATACTTTGCTCATCGACTGCGGCAACCTGTTTTACTAGGTTACTTGGTGACTGGATTAGCTGTAGGGCCTTATGGCTTTAAGTTATTGAGTGATGTGCCACGTATTCAATCTTTAGCATCCATTGGTGTAGCTTTTTTGTTGTTTGCTTTGGGGGTGGAGTTCTCTTTAACGGAATTGAAGCGGGTGAAAGATATTGCTATTAAAGGTAGCTTGTTACAAATTGGGCTAACTACGGCTTTAGTTGCATTTTTAACAATTGCCTTGAGTTGGGTGGAGAACTTTACCCAAGGCATTTTTTTGGGGGTGGTGCTTTCTTTGTCCTCCACGGCTGTAGTTTTAAAAACCCTAGGAGAACGAGGTGAAACAAATACACTCCACGGTCAAGTGATGCTGGCAATTTTAATTGCTCAGGATTTAGCTTTGGGGTTAATGTTAGCAATATTACCTGCTCTTAATCAACCAGAAAGAATTGGTGTAGCTTTAGGTATAGCTTTATTAAAGGTTTTGCTATTTTTAGGATTAGCGATCGCCTGCGGTCGTTGGGTAGTACCAAAGTTAATTAGTAACGTTGCTGCCACGGAAAGCACTGAGTTATTTGTCCTGACGGTGATTGCTTTATGTTTAGGTGTGGCTTTGGTGACAGCTAAACTAGGTCTATCGATTGAAATGGGTGCATTTGTCGCCGGCTTAATGGTTTCGGAAATTGACTATGCAGATCATGCTCTAGCTAAGGTTTTACCTTTAAGAGATACCTTTGCTTGTCTGTTTTTTGCTTCCATTGGGATGTTAATTGATCCGGGTATCTTACTCGCAAATTTGGGGTTAGTTTTGGGACTAGTCACTTTAGTGATGGTGGGTAAAGCCATGATTGTGATGCCGATTATTTTAAAATTTGGTTACTCCCTCAAAACCGCTATCCTGACAAGCTTGGGCATTAACCAAATTGGAGAATTTTCCTTTGTATTGGCTTTAGCAGGTTTGCAATTGCAACTTATTCCTGAAAGAACATATTTTCTACTATTAGAAACAACAGCGATCACACTGGTTCTAACTCCCTTATGCTTCAATATTGCGCCTCGATTGTTAGAGCATCTGACTCAAATACCATTGATTGCTAAATCTCTCAGACAATTTACAGAACCCAACATCCTGTCAATTCCTGAAAGTATTAGCGGTCATGTTGTGGTTGCAGGTTACGGGAGAGTCGGGCAAGTAATTGTGAATATTTTGCTCAATCAAGGATATGTAGTGTTAGTAATTGAAAATAGCGAAGCCGCCATTCAAAGATTAAGAATGCAGCGCATCCCCTACATTTTTGGTGATGCTGATTCTGACTTTGTATTACAAAAAACCCATTTAGAAACTGCCAAAGCCTTAGCGATCGCTTTACCTGATCCTGCTAGTTCTAGGTTACTTTTGCAACGAGCATTAGTCATCGCTCCACAATTAGATGTGATTGCGCGATCGCACCATGATCATGAAATTGATCTGCTGACTCAAATGGGAGCAAAGGAAGTAGTTCAACCAGAATTTGAAGCCGCATTAGAATTAGGCGCGCATCTGTTAGCTACTTTAGGAGAAGGCAGAACTCAGATTGATACAGTGATCAGTGATATTCGCACCGATAAATATCGGAGTATTCGCCCGGAGAGATGAGTGTGGGGAGTGTGGGGAGTGTGGGGAGAAAAAATTACCCCCAGGAAGTCTGAGGGTATGGAGAGAAGGAGCGTTTTTCGATCAGGATTTTATGCAGGGGTGGGTTGGGTGTTAGTTTGTAGTAGTTGAATAATCGCAGCTTTTTCTAAAATTCCCACTAACACGCCGTTGTCATGAATTACGGGTAGTGCTGATAATTGTTGTTGTTCCAGTAGTTGCACTACTTCTAGTAATGGTTGGTTTGATGGAATTGTGCTGGATTGAATCGATCGCATTACATCTTTGATCTGGGTTTGTGACCATAATGTTCTATCTACACTCCGTAGGTCATCTAAGGCGATCGCTCCTACTAATTGTCCTTCATCGTTGGTGACTAAAAAGCGTCGCCAGTTGTTACCTTGAACAATTTGCTGATCTGCAAACTCTCTGAGGGTCAGATTAACGTCAACAATTGGACTATCAACTGTGACTGCATCTGCTGCTGTCAACCCTGTGAGTTTTTCTTGAACTCTGGCAAATTGCGCCGCATTACCAGCATTTCGCAATAAGAAGAAGCCAATTAACAAGTTCCAGAAGTTGGCGAAGCTACCAAACAAGAATAAGGGAATTAAACCAGAGGCGATCGCTACCCAACCAAATACTTGTCCAACTCGGCTGGCAAATGTCACACCTTTATAGGGATTACCTGTAATTTTCCAGACAATTGCTTTGAGGATATTACCACCATCTAAAGGTAAGCCAGGAATCAGGTTAAACAACGCTAAAGCCAGGTTAACAGATGCCAGCACACCCAGAATTGCTGTTAAGGGAGCGGATAGGTTAGTAGTAAAACCAACTACTGTGACGATACCGCATAATAACAGACTCACTAAAGGCCCGGCGATCGCTACCCAAAAAGCTTCACCAGGGGTTTTCGATTCTTGTTCTAAGCTAGCTAAACCACCAAAAATAAATAGTGTAATGGAATTAACATTAATGCCCTGACGTAAGGCGACAAAGCTATGTCCTAACTCGTGGGCGACGACAGAGGCAAACAATAACAACGCTGTCGTCAATCCTAGTATTAAAGCTAATCCCCCAGACAATTGGGGAAATTGTGCCATGAGTCCGCCGCTATAACTCCAAGTTACTAACCCTAGAACTAAAAACCACGACGGATGGATATAAAAAGGGATACCGAAAAGATTCCCAACGCGAATTGTGCCGTTCATGCCGTTCACCTTTGATTTCAACGGCGAGAGTTGTTTTTTCACCCTCTCGTTGTTCTTAGTGTAACGAATTATTAAGTAATTTTAATCTTTATAACGGTAGTAGTCTCCGGCTGATCAGGTGCGGTTATCTGTCAAAAACAGGGTGTAGTAGCGTGACCGGACTAAAATAGTGCATTAGATTTGGATAAAAAACGCAGATAAACGCAGATAAACGCCGATGAAACAATTTTTTTATTGCAACATTTTAGTCGTGTCAGTCCATTAGGGTTTTCAACAGTGTTGAAAAACCTGCTCAAATTTCCTCAAAATCCTCTATAATTAGCATAAGCGAGAACCAAGCTAAAAAAATTAAGGCTTGAGAACCTGTACAAAACTTTTAAGAGTAGCCAGCCTGTAGCAAGGTAACTGAGAAGACCCAGAGGTTTTAAATGGCTGAAAATAAGGGAGTAAAGTAGCGAAGTTTCTCAATCAAAAACTGAAAAATAGGGTGAGTTACACCCGATTTTAAGCCTGTGGACTGGATAATGCCGACATTACCAGAGTGAAACAGGAAGCTAACGTCTTAAGTCTTTGAGTAGATTTGAGGAAGTTTAGTTTAACGGTGTAGTGAATCCGGCATTATCGGAGTAGGGGCGGGTTTATTAGGATCATCATGTAAAAGCAAGGATATAGGTTAACCCGCCCCTACAAACTCCAATCAACGCTATCGTCTTGAAAAGACGGAGCTTGAAACCCACTCTTTTTTGGGGCTGTCTCTTTCCCATTAATCACCTTGGGGATAATCATTCCAGAGGTTGGTAATCTCTCGTAAACTTTGATGATTACCATTGCCCAAAATCAAATGATCTAACAAGGGTATGCCTAACAATTGCGCCCCTGCTAATAATTGGCGTGTTAATTCTATATCTTCTGGGCTGGGTTCTAAATTGCCTGAAGGGTGATTATGAGCCACTATCGCCCGTGTTGCACCTTGACGAATCACTTCTCGAAAAATCTCACGGGGAGAAGCTAAGGTTTCGGTGGCTGTACCGATGGTAATTATTTGTGTACCCAGGAGGCGGTTTTTCACATCCAATAATAAAACAGCAAAACGCTCTTGAGCTTGCCACATTAAGTCTTGACTTAACGCCGCAGCCGCCACAATTGGGTTATCAATGGGTGTACGGTCTAAGGGACGAGATTGAAAAGCCCGTTTACCTAATTCGATCGCGGCTAAAATAGTGGTGGCTTTAGCAGGGCCAATTCCCGGTATTTGCATTAATTCTGCCGGGGTGACTTCCCGTAACACTGCTAAAGGATCGCGTTGATGTTTGCTCAATTCTTGTAAGATATATTGCCCTAAACCTACGGCTGAAAGTTTGCCAGGCCCTTGTCCAGTACCTAAAAGAATGGCTATTAACTCGGCTGTAGCTAAGATTTTAGCTCCATGCGTCATTAAACGTTCACGGGGACGCTCATTTTCAGGTATATCAGCAATTCTCAGGCAATAGGTCATGAATCAATTCAAAATTCAAAATTCAAAATTCAAAATTAAAGACAGCCACCTACAAGGGGTTGGGTTATAGATGCCACTATTTTTAGTTATGCCCTGTTTGCGATCGCAATTATCCTATCTTGAGCAAATCTTTAAGTTTCACCAAGCGGGTGTGGCTCACATCTTCGGTTAAAAACCGGGTTTCTTGCAAATCCCTCAGCTTAAAACCTTAATCTTTCGTTCAGGAACCCGGTTTTTAAGGGCTTGTTGAGAATTAAATCGGATATTAAATTTTTTCTAGCGCATCTATCAAAAGAAATAGTCCATAAGTAATAGGTAATAAAACTATTGTTTTGGCAATATTGAAAAAACTTGAGTAACTACTTTGTGATTTATAAAATAGCGGCTATGATTTGCTAACGTAGTGTTGTTAAAACGGTGATAAATAATATTTATTCTCAACATGAGTATTGATGTCATTCATCCCTACACTGGCTGTCAAACATTGATGGGATGAGGAAGACATGATGATTATTGCAGGGTTAAACTATGGCAACCGAACAGTTAACTACAGACAACGAGAATCTGGATTTGCAACAGTTATTAAAAACTTTAATTGCTGTGAAAAAGGGTAATTTTTCGGCTCGGATGCCCATAGATCAAATTGGTATGGCGGGAAAAATAGCTGATACCCTCAACGATATTATTGACCAAAATGAGCGTATGGCAGCAGAGCTAAAGCGTGTTAGTAATGTTGTCGGCAAAGAAGGCAAGATTATGGAGCGTGCTTGTTTGGGCGATGTTCGTGGTTCATGGTCAGATTGTGTTAGTGATGTCAATACTCTGATTGCAGATTTAGTGCAACCGACGGCAGAAACTACCCGTGTAATTCGGGCTGTCGCTAATGGTGATTTATCCCATACCATGGCCTTAGAAATTGCAGGTAGACCCCTACAAGGGGAATTTCTGCAAACGGCTAACATTGTCAACACAATGGTAAATAGGCTGAGTTCCTTTGCAGGGGAAGTCACAAGAGTGGCTAGAGAAGTGGGAACAGAAGGAAAGTTAGGGGTACAAGCAGAAGTTGCAGGGGTAGCGGGGACTTGGAAAGACTTAACTGATAACGTCAACCTGATGGCGGGAAACCTCACGGGACAAGTAAGGAATATTGCCGAAGTCGCAACGGCGATCGCTAATGGCGATTTGTCTAAAAAAATCACCGTTAATGTCAAAGGTGAAATTTTAGAGTTGAAAAACACCGTCAACACAATGGTAGATCAACTCAATTCCTTTGCATCGGAAGTCACTAGGGTGGCGCGGGAGGTAGGAACAGAAGGGAAGTTAGGGGTACAAGCAGAAGTTGCAGGGGTAGCAGGGACTTGGAAAGACTTAACTGATAACGTCAACTTGATGGCAGGAAACCTCACGGGACAAGTGAGAAATATTGCCGAAGTAGCAACAGCGATCGCTAATGGCGATTTGTCTAAAAAAATCACCGTCAATGTCAAAGGTGAAATTCTAGAGTTGAAAAACACTATCAACATCATGGTAGATCAACTCAATTCCTTTGTATCGGAAGTGACTAGAGTGGCGCGAGAGGTGGGAACAGAAGGGAAGTTAGGGGTACAAGCAGAAGTTGCAGGAGTAGCGGGGACTTGGAAAGACTTAACCGACAGCGTCAACTTCATGGCGGGGAGTTTAACGGCACAGGTGCGGAATATTGCGGAAGTCACCACAGCCGTAGCTAACGGCGATCTCTCGAAGAAAATTACCGTCGATGTTAAAGGCGAAATTTTAGAGTTGAAGAACACTATTAATACAATGGTTGATCAACTCAACTCCTTTGCATCGGAAGTGATTAGAGTGGCGCGGGAAGTCGGAACAGAAGGGAAACTAGGGGTACAAGCCTACGTTCGAGGTGTGGGTGGTACATGGAAAGATTTAACCGATAACGTCAACGAACTAGCAGCAACTTTAACTACCCAGTTACGAGCGATCGCAGAAGTAGCAACAGCCGTCACTAAAGGCGATTTAACCCGTGCGATCGCTGTAGAAGTCCAGGGGGAAATAGCAACCCTCAAAGACAACATCAACCAGATGATTGCTAACCTCAGAGAAACCACCCAGAAAAACACTGAACAAGATTGGTTAAAGACCAACTTAGCTAAATTCACCCAGATGTTGCAAGGGCAACGGGATTTAGAAACTGTCTCCAAATTAATTCTTTCTCAACTAGCCCCCTTAGTAGGAGCGCAACACGGTGTGTTTTACTTAATGGAAGCTGGAGAAGAACCACCCTACCTGAAACTGATTAGTACCTATGCTTACCGTGAGCGTAAGCATTTAGCCAATCGCTTCCACTTGGGTGAGGGTTTAGTAGGACAGTGCGCCTTAGAAAAAGAACGGATTCTGTTAACTCAAGTACCGACTGACTATATTAAAATTCGCTCCGGTTTAGGAGAATCCACCCCACTCAATGCCGTGGTATTACCTGTATTATTTGAAGGACAAGTAACGGCGGTAATCGAATTAGCCTCCTTCAGTCGCTTTAGTGAGATTCATTTGACATTCTTCGATCAACTCAGCGAAAGTATTGCGATCGTTCTCAACACCATCGCCGCCTCCATGCGTACCGAAGAATTACTCAAGCAGTCGCAGTTATTAGCAGAAGAACTGCAAACCCAACAACAGGAACTCCGGGAAACCAACCAGCGATTAGAAGAACAAGCCCAATCACTCAAAGCCTCCGAAGATTTATTAAGAGGACAGCAAGAAGAATTACAGCAAACTAACGCCGAGTTAGAAGAAAAAGCAGAATTACTGGCACAGCAAAAGCAAGAAGTTGAGCGGAAAAACCACGAAATTGAACAAGCCAGACGTTCTCTAGAAGAAAAAGCCAAACAACTAGCCCTCTCATCCAAATACAAATCTGAATTTCTGGCGAATATGTCCCACGAACTGCGGACACCCCTCAACAGCTTGTTAATTTTGGCGCAATTGTTAGCAGATAACGTAGACGGTAATCTCAATCATAAACAAGTTGAATACAGCCAAACAATTTACTCCGCAGGTAATGAACTGTTGGCATTAATTAACGACATTTTAGATTTAGCCAAAATTGAATCGGGAACAATGTCAGTTAATACCTCTGAGATTTGGTTAACAGAGTTAGTCAAACAAATTGAGCGCGCTTTTACCAAAGTCGCTCAAAATCAAGGGTTGAACTTCACCATTACGTTAGCCCCAGAATTACCAACAACTATTAATACTGATGTTAAACGTTTACAACAAGTATTAAAAAATCTCCTTTCCAACGCCTTTAAATTTACCGAGCGGGGAGAAGTCCGCTTAGAAATTAGAGTAGCTCAACAAGGATGGGATTGTGAGCAACAAGCCTTAAATAATGCCTACAAAGTAATTGCTTTTGCTGTTAGTGATACAGGTATTGGTATTGCACCAGATAAACAAAAAATTATTTTTGAAGCCTTTCAACAAGGCGACGGTACTACTAGCCGCAAATATGGGGGTACAGGTTTAGGCTTATCCATCAGCCGGGAAATTGCCAATCTCTTGGGTGGAGAAATTACACTTGTTAGTTCTCCCGGCCAAGGTAGTACTTTTACATTATATTTACCCCTATCTAGTCCTGAAACTCCCAGACTCCAACCACAACCCACTCAGGAATTAATTAATCTTTCAAAACAGCCATTTTTTAAACCTCTACGGGTTTCTAGTCAGCCTTCCGTACTTCCTACTCCCTTACTTTTAATCATTGAAGATGATGTAAACTTTGCCCGTATCTTAGTAGAGATGGCACAACAGCAAGGATTCCAGGTGATTACTGCCCCAACTGGCATTGTAGGTTGGAATTTAGCTCAGGAATCTCAACCAACAGCCATTTTGTTAGATATCCGCTTACCAGAAATGGATGGTTGGACATTACTGAATCATCTCAAGCAAAACCCTCATACCCGTCACATTCCTGTACACATTATCACCGTAGAAGATGAACAACAACGTGCTTTACAATTAGGGGCGATCGCATATTTACAAAAACCGACAACTCGTCAAGCTATTTCTGCGGCTTTAGATAAAATTCAAGGCTTTGTCACCCAGAGAGTTAAGAACTTGCTAGTAGTAGAAGATGATGAAACTCAACGCCGTAGCATTGTGGAATTGATTGGGAATAACGATGTAGTAACAACAGCCGTGGGTACTGGTGCAGAAGCTTTACAAGCCATTCGTTCCCAGCATTTTGATTGCTTAGTCCTAGATTTAGGCCTGCCAGATATGACCGGATTTCAACTCATTGAGCAGATTAAGCAAGAAACTAACGGTACAACTTTACCAATTATTGTCTACACCGCTAGAGAAATTACTCCCGCCCAAGAAACAGAATTAAGAAGAATTGCCGAAACAATTATTATTAAAGATGTGCGATCGCCTGAGCGTTTACTAGATGAAACGGCATTATTTCTTCACCGTGTGCAAGCTAATCTCCCAGAATCACAGCGACAAATACTTGAACAATTGTATGCACAAGAGAACTCACTTGCTGATAAAAAAGTGCTAATTGTAGACGACGATATACGCAATATTTTTGCCCTTACTAGTATGCTAGAGCGTTATCAAATGCAGGTTTTGTATGCAGAAAATGGTACAGAAGGGATGAGAATTTTACAAAGTACACCAGATATTAATATAGTGTTGATGGATATTATGATGCCCGAAATGGATGGTTATGAAACCATGCAATTAATTCGTCAACAAGACCAGTTTCAATCTTTACCAATCATTGCCTTAACTGCAAAAGCTATGCCAGGCGATCGGGATCGTTGTATTGCCGCAGGTGCATCAGATTATATTACTAAACCTGTAAACACAGAACAGTTAATTTCTTTATTACGGGTTTGGTTATATTAGTAAAGTTAGGGGAAGGGTTTCATCGTAAGGAACGAAATATCACCCGTCCAGGTATTTCTTCATTGTTAATTTTGGCATAAACTCGCAGACAAGTTAAAACTTCGCCGGGGATGCCGCCGCAGTCTAGTTGTAAATCGTCTTTGGTTAATGTACAAATATCAGCATAAATTCCTGTGAGTTGACGAATGCGGACTTCGTAACCTGCATGATTTGCGATCGCAATAATTTTCTTTAAAGCACGGCGTGATTCTTGTTGCAGTTTACCCCACCAAGAATAACGTTCGGCTGGGGGAACAAACGTTAAGGAATGGATAGCTTCATCCATGTCAATCCAGGCGCGTAACATTAATAAAGAATCTGCTGTTTCTTCAGCTTTTTTGACACGGTGAAAACGGTCTTTTAATGCTTCAATATATTGATTTCTTTGTTCTGGTTGAGAAGATAAAGGGATAACATCAAAGCTAAATACACTTTTTAGTGCATGATATAACTCTGGTTCAATTTCAATAAATTTAATCAATAAAGCTAGAAAACCTACAAGTAAAGTTAACTCTTCAGAAGCATATTCTGGTAGAATATTTGTTTTTTCAAAAGCTTTTTGAGATAAACATAATCCAGGAGAAATTACACTTCCACTTAGTCCAGGGTAGATAATTTCATCTCTAATAAAGGGTAAATGATAGAGTTGAGAATTATCAGCTACTGCTCCTACTTCTTGTGCTAATTCTAAAGCGCGTTGTCGCCAAAATACCGCCAAATCTTCAGGAACTCGCAACAGTTTACGGTGAATCTCTTGCCATAAATCAGCATCTGTTTCACCATATAACGGTGAATTTCCTAAATATAAAACCAGTTCCGAATCAGATTCAAAAGCAGCGCGGAGATAATCTAGTTTTGATGTAGTGGGAGGTGGAGTAAAAGCAATTACTTGTTCCTGCTTTTCTTCCTTCACTTCTAACAGATACTGAATCTCACGCAGCACCTCATCACACACATCAGCACCAGGATCATAGGGATATTGTGCTTGCGCCTTTTTCAGCATAGCCTCTAATCCATGCAGACTATACCGCAATACCTGAGCTAACGTTGAGTTTTCTATTGCTAATAACTTCTTGAGATGCTGCATGAGTATTACCTTCTTTTTATCTCACGCATTCACCCTTGGCGTTTCCGAAGGGTAGGCGCAAAGCCGCTAAGAAATCCTTTGCGTCTTTGCGCCTTTGCGTGAGTTTTCTCAATGTATACCGGAAAAAGGATCACGTTCCTTGTCAACCTCATTCGGCTGTAAATCCAACTCCCCACTATAAACGCATCCTTCCTGTGTCAAACATTCTAAATCTGGTGATGTCCAATAAGGTACATCGCCGGCATGGATACGTAGCATACCTCGATCATCAATAGTGACACGATATTGACAAGGATAATCTGTATTGACATCGGGTTTTCTCAATGCACCAATACGTATCCACTTTTTCGTATTAGTTTCCATATCAGTTTTATACATATAAAATGTGTGTTGATTACTGTAAGGAAAAGGAGGTAAGGGATTACTAATTAAACCACTTCCTGGTTCGCGCATACCATCACGAAAGTAATGAAATTGTTGCAGAGGTTTGCTGCCATCTTTATCTATTTCAAAGACTAAATGATAAGCATCGGGATGATCTACTGTGGCTGATTCAATGACGTTAACGGCAATATCACCATCATTTAAATCTTTATCAGCACCTTCAACGGCTATATTCCATTGCAATTTCCCGTTAGCAAATAATGATGTTTCTGAAACTTGTGATAATGCTGCACTAATATCAATTCCGGGAACATCGATTAAATAATGGGGGTTTCCTTGACACAATAAAACGTTGAATTGCAGGGTTTGGTCAATCTCAAATTGAACTTTAATTTTCTTCAGGAAATCTGCTTCGTCTATTCTTAATTGTTCCATCAGGTGTTTACCGTCGAAGCTTCCCCACAAACGTAAGTCTCCGTCTTCGTAGTCTTGGCGGTAAATAATATTAGTTAACTGTATCCCTACCCAATTGGTTCGCACTTTGGCGACGTTTTCTGAGGGTGAAAGTTGATAAAGTTCCTGTCCAGCTTTAAAAACTGTCAGGAGTTCGTTGCTTTGGGTTTTGCGTTTGAAGTTGCAGGGTAGGTAATAAAATAAGTTTTTAACGTCGATTTCTAATTGGTTTGCACCTTTACGTAACAATCCTTTTGATTCTTCAGGGTCAAATCTTAATCTTCGCAATTTCTCGGCGTAACAAGCACCGGCAGAGGTGGCGAGTTTGGTGTACTCTAAAACAAAGGTGATGCGTTCGGGATTCCAAACAAAGTAAGGAGATTTGCTAAATTCTTGGTAAATTTGGTGTTGTACTAGGTCGAGATTGCAGGTTTTACCGGAGAGAATTAACCAATCAACTTTTCGGGTGTTCCAAGAATCTATATTTTTGTTATCAGGACGTAAACGGCTTTCCATTAAGCCTTTTGCAATTCCAATCGCTTCTTTAATTGCGGAGGATGCGGCGCGTTCAAATTGTTGACTGTCTAAGGTGACGGAAATATTTTCAGCATTTCTTACCTGGAATTTAATCGCGCTTTGGGTGAGAAGTTCGGCAATTTGCGGTTCAAAAATGGTGAAAGTTAATAGAGAATTTTCAGATTTCTGCCCAAGTTTAAGTTTAGCAGTTTCGGCATGATCCCAAAGAGTATAAAAGGTTTGCAGGCGTTGGGGTGCTTGTTGCCAACGGGTAGGAATGACTTTTTCAGCCGTGTCTAATGCGTCTTTATAAGCTGCGTCACCTTCGGGATTTTCTTTATCAACGCATTTTAATAAACTCCCGCTTTTGAATTTACCTTGTTCTAAAAAGCGTTCGTTTAATTCGGCGGTGATTAAGTCTTCGAGTTTGTCGCTTTCGATGTCGCCTCTGGTAACTGCTGTGAGTAAAAAATCAGCGATCGCAACTTTCAATAATCTAAATACTCTCAGTGTAATTAACTCACCTCCTAATTGTAAATGTCCTGAAGAACCTAACAGTTTTGGAGTCAATTTATAATAACGTCCCCCTAAACCTCTATCTTCATGATTAGCAAAGTAGGGAGTATTATCTTCTAAGGTGAGTTCAATTAATGCTAAGTCTGTTGTACCACCACCAATATCTAAAACTAAAACATTCTGTGACCATTTATTATTGTCTTGGCGACAACGGGTTTTAAAAGATTCAATTCCAATATTTAAATTACCGCCAAATTCTCGCCATAAAAAGAAGATGGCGACAGATACAGCTTCATCATAAGCGGTTTGTACGTCATCAATTCCTAATTGTTCAACTAGTTGTTTAACTTCTTTCCTAACTACAGGTGGCGCAACAGTAGGATAGGTAACAACTGCTGTTAAAAAATCTCCTTCAGAAAATCTGCGTCTAGCGCGTTGACGATAATCTTCCGTTAATTCGATTAAATGCGACCATGCTGCTTGAATGAGTTGGTTAACATTAATAATATCTTCTTCACCATCCAAAATCACCGAAAAATTTCTGTCTTGTCCAAAATAACGCTTGGGTGAATGGTGAAAGCGGCTGATAATTTCTTTTAAAGAACTGCTAGTTCCTTGTGCGATCGCTTTTTTTCTATTGTCCCTTGCTTCCCGTCCCATACGCAGTTTTAAAGCATCTAAACTCGCTACTTCTAACTCACTGGGTATCTCAGTATCACGACGATCAATATCTAAAACTACGGGGATTAAATTCTGGGATTCTAATGTTGGAACGCGGAATACCTCATGATAAATTTGATAGAGTTTTTTGCTAACTGCACGTCGGAATCTATCGCTGTTACCTAAACATAATTCGATTTGACGAATCGCTTCTAAAAATCTGGGTTTATTATCACTACTAAAAACTTCACTTAAATTACTCGGTTCAATTTCGAGATTTTTACTAATATCAACAATAAACTTCTCCCATTCGATATCACTGACTTCTGGTAATGCGATCGCCGCCGGAGAACTCAACCATTGAGAAAGGCGATCGCGCAATCTCATCTCCTGTTCTTTCGGTAAAACTTCTGCAATCGGTACTTCAATCGGATCAAATAGTGTCACCGTTGAATTTGATGTTCCGAAATCTACCGCCAACCATCCCGGAAACCTTTTTTTGGGTTTGCCGTTGGTTGATTTTTCGGTACGAGTGGCGACGGGAATTATCACCGGATTATTAAGTATTTTTTCTTCCATAGGTAGTGACCACAGATGACAATAAGCTGCTACTTTTTGTCTTACAGATAAGAGTGGATTGCCTGAATGATCAGAATCAAAATACTCCACCATTACCCGTAAATGACAATTAATGGCTTGTATTAAAGGCTGCTCTATTTTACAAGGATATTGTTCTAGTTGACCAATTTGCGATATTTTAGGGATATCAGAATCAAACTTTTTATACGCCTGTTGAATTTTAATTGCTAATTCACTTGGTATACCTTTAACAGTGCAGGTAATCCGGGAAATATGAGGGACATTGTTTCCCGCCGCCAGTAGTTGAATACTGGGTAATTCTAAATACTTTTTATGATTCACCCGCACTTGAAAACGTGGCACAAGTTGAATTTCTACAGGCATTTTTTATCTTCCTTAGCAAAATTCAATAATCAATATATTTATGTCTAACTACTGATTACTGATTAGCAATTAGGGAATCAGAAATGTTAGCGATTTCTGTGAGATTCTGTAGCCAAGAAGGAACGGCTGCACCTGATTTAGTATCACCAGAGGCGATAAATCTCAGTAAGCTATCTTTTTTGGAAAGATTTTGCAAAGTGGGAATAATTTGATCCAAAATTCCCTCTAATTCTCTATTGACTTGTTGATTAAATTCACTGACATACTGCACGAGATGTAAGCTAGCACTGGCAGTAATTTCATCACGTAATCGTAAAACAAATAACTGGTGATTAGCTGCTCTTGTTAAACCTTGATTTTTTTCTGGCGACCAATCAAAGATTTGACCAATATTGTGTTGTTCATCCTGACGTGCTAAAGGAAACATCATCTCAGGCACAAGAGATTTATCTTGTTGATTAATCTCCTCTAAAATTACGTCTTGCCATTTATTTGGGTCGCAGCCTAATAGCAATTGATAAAATAAATCTGCTTCCTCTGGGCCAAATTTGGCTTCAATTTCTTGTTCCATTTCTGGTGTCAAAATTGCCAACAGACGATCGCGCTCTGGGGCGATGTGGTGCGATAATCTACTAAGTAAGTCTACTACAGCTTGCCGGATGCGATCGCGTGCAAATTCTTCTAATTCTGTGACTGTCTTAGCAAAGGTGGGATAAAAATCATCGCTTTTAGTGGGGATGCTGCTATTAGTTCTACTCCCTCTGTCAAATAACTTACCTGCTGCACCCTTCGATTCTGTTAAGGTAATTGTGCCGTTATTGACTTTGTTAAATAATAAAGTCCACTGACTCCAATTAATCACTCTAAAGGTCAATTCATCTTTCACCACATGGCTCACCACCATTCCCCGACGGTCTTTGAGTGGTTGTTTTCCTAAATCTTTTTGGAAATGACGATAGGTTTTATCTAAACTTTCAATGGCATTTTTTAAGTCAACTAAAGCCTGAGAGTCACCTGTAGGAATCCCTTGGGCGTGAATTTCGGCGATAATATTTTTTAAATTCTCTTGTTGTAATTTTAAATTCTCCGCCGCCCGTCTAGTATCTTCAGATAATTGCTTCAGTCCATGAGTCGCAACGTGATTTTGAATTAATTCCCGTAGCTTGGCAATACCGCCATCTTGAGCAAAGTAACCCAGCTTTCTACCTAAACCGTGACGTGCATCTGATTCTAACAGGCGATCGCTCAATCTGCGCCATTTTTGTTGCAGTCGTTTTGACCTTTCCAAATACTCTGGATAATCTAAGTTGGCTAAAAATTCCGGTGAACCAGCTTTCACACTACTGGAGCGTTTCGCTAATTCCGCCAGTCCCAACAAGGGAGATAGTAAAACGATGCGGTCTTGATTAACTGTAAACGCACTCGCGCCATCGATGGTGGTTTGTAAAACTTTGAGTTTTCGCAATACCATCTCCCCTGTGAGTTGGGGGGTGTGGTTTTCATCTATCAGTAAATCTAATTCTCTCTCGCCGCCTTCACTTTCTAGCGGTAACTGGTCAAATCGTCCCACACCTACTAGAATTAAATCCTTGAGGTCTTGTCCGGGACGCTGTTGCTGCATCATTGTGAAAATTTTATTGGCGCGATCGCTCCCTGGTGACTTACCATTCAGAAGTACGAGAATTGTTTGCACCTCCGCTAATTCCCGCAGGGATAAAAAGGTATCCCGCGCGCCGGAGTTCGCCGCACCCAAACCGGGAAAATCTAATAAAATAAATCTCTCTGCACCACTCACATCCCAAAGTTCTTGAGAAATTCTCACCTCAATATCAATACGCCGAATTAAGGGGAAACTATTTTGTAATAACTTGGTGGGTAAATTTTGCGGTGGACTCGGTAAACGAATATGTGCTGGCGGTAAATCTTCAAACCTGAGAGTTTGGATAGCCATTGGCTGTTCCGCTAACTGTAACCCATCCCGCGCCGTCGCTGCATCTATTTCGTAGCGTTTACCACACAAAGCTTCATAGGAAGCATAAGCGCGTAAAAATACTACTAATTCCCGTAGTAAATAACGTAATTCTAGATTATTGCTAATATCCCAAGTTTCTTGACACCATCTCAGAATTTCATTCCCAGAATTAAGGGTAGCGGCGGGGATGGGGGGAAGTCCGGCGGCTACGGTACGGCGGTTAGCTTCTCCCAACATGAAGCGCAAACACTCATTCACCCCTTCCCGCGTCAAATACTCTACACTAAAGTTACCTACCTGGGTGGTGGAGAAACCCGGTTGGGGGATGATATGAATAGCCGTAACGTTTCCCGTTGTCGGATTTTCACTAATGGGTAACGCGTCACCATAGCCAATTAAGCTACCTAAAAGTAAAGTTTTACCACTACTAAATTCACCCATCACACCGATTTTCACAGGCGAAGTAGCAAGACTTACAGTTTTCTCCGCAGCTTCCCGGAGACGCAAAATACATTCATCTAAGCTAGTAGGAATCCAATCTTCTTGATGAGAAAGATTTTGAGGAACAGAATTAATTTTTTCGAGGATAATTTCGCCGTACTCTTTAAAACGTCCTATTTTTTCTAATTCCATACACTAGCCTACCAATTAAGATAATTTGCTGTGAGTTTTATAACACAAAAAAAAGCGAGTCAGTTCCTATTTTGGCAATTCGTAGTTTGTAAGAGGATAATTTTGGGCTAAAAATTCGGCTGCTGCGGTTTTATTTGTAATAGTTCCATCTAAAGTAGCAGCTAACAAATCATCTAAAATTTGACGATATTGTGGGCTGGGTTTGTAGCCTAATTTCTTTAAGTCATTGCCATTGAATATTGGGTGAATATGAAATAAAACTGTTGCATAATACCAGATTTTTTGTCTAATTATCCGGGTACTAAACAAGCCGATTAAAATTAACATTTCTATGTCATATTTACTGAGTAATTGCACTAATTGACTAGGTTTTTGATTTGTTGATAAATATTCTGTAACATCAGATTTGGCAACAGCTAATTTTTGCAATCTTGTCATACTATTTTCTGACAATTGCAAATTTTTAGCTACTTTGTGCCGATATTGTGGTGCTAGGTGGGCAATTAAAATTTCTAAACGCATTTGCCATAAAATTAGATTTTGTGGAAAATTAAATCTTCGCCAACACCTTTCTAATAACCGCAATTTTTCTAAAATTTCATGATTTAATTGCAATGTAGGATGGATGCACTGCAACGCGCCTAAATTATCGAGTAACTTTAAAGCTAATTCCCAGTAGGGTGCTTCTAGAATGTGTTTGAGTTCTGCTTTGAGGCGAGTTTGCAAAGCTGGGGTTTTGGGGTTAGTTTGGGCGGTGCGGTCATAAACACCACTATTAATGGCATAGTGAATATATTCTTGTGTGCGTGGTTCAATGGTAAATCCTAAGCGCACCGCAAACCGGACACCACGATAAATACGGGTGGGATCTTCAATAAAACTATTGGCGTGTAAAACTCGAATTTGTTTAGCTTGTAAATCTAGTAACCCACCAAAGAAATCGAGTAATTCTCCGGCACGGGGGGAAGTTAAACGCAAGGCTAGGGCGTTGATAGTAAAATCACGGCGGTATAAATCTTGACGAATAGAACTAGCTTCAACTTCCGGGTTGGCGGCTGGGTAAGGATAAAATTCTGTCCTAGCGGTGGCAATATCCACCCATAAAGAATCTAATTCGGGATCTTTGTGCCATAACAAAGCTGCGGTTTGAAAAGCTCCGTGAATTTCTAAGCGGGCGGCGGGGTAAATTGCTTGTAGTGCTTTCGCTAGTTCTACCCCTGCACCGACATCGGCGGCTGTATGAAAACCATCAACTACTAAGTCAATATCTGTAATCATGAGATTTTTGGCGGTGGCTTCAGCTAAGAGTAAATCTCGCACCGCACCACCCACTAAATAAAGATGCCAACCTCGTTTTTCGGCGGCTTGGGAAGCGGTGGTGAGTAATTGCCACAGTTGGGGAGTTAAGCGATCGCCAAAGGCGGGGCGCAGCCCATCGCGTAATTGTTCTAAACTGGGAAGCTGAACACTATGTTGTGATCCCCTTTCTCCTTCTCCTCTACTCTGCCCTTGGGCTTGATGTAATTCCCTGAGAACATCTGTGCGGGTGACAATTCCTACCAATTGCCCATTTTCTAATACAGGCAACCGCCCAATATCATACGTCACCATCAAAGATTCGATTTGTGGCAGGGTGGTATCTGGGGTAATAGTTTTTAAATCAATTGTCATGTAGCCTTTGACTGGCGCATGACTAAAGCCGTGGTGCAAAGCAATATCTAAATCTCGGCGGGAAATAATTCCGACTAATTGCCCTTGGCTATCCACCACCGATAAACCAGAATGTCCGTAGCGTAATAAAATCCGTTGGGCTTCAGAAATCGTTGTTTCTGGGCGAATTGTGCGGACAGGGGAAGACATTAAATCTCTAGCGGTGGGAGGATGGGGAATTGCAGTTTTCATCCCCTCTAGAAGTTGTTGTAAAATATTTTGACTATCGGCACCGCGTAAATTCAGCGAAGCGGCTTGAGAATGACCACCACCGCCAAAACTTTCAAACAACTGGTTAAGATGGATACCAGGAATTTGCGATCGCCCAATTACCGTCAACCGTGATTCATCTTTACTCAAAGGATGCTCGCTAGCCAATAATAAAGCATCGATTTCTGTTAACTCTACTAATTGTGAGGCTAAACTAGATAACCCTGGCACAAAACCATCAGTCTTTAAAATTACCCAAGCTATCGTATATCCTCGGTAACAGAGATATTCTAATTGTTCTAAAGCTTCCTTAAGTAGCCGTTGTAATTGCGGCGATAAACCAGGCTCGCGGTAATTAGAAATTACAGCTAAACTTGCCCCTTGCTGCATCAACCACGCCAACGCCAGGGCATCCCGTGGTGTAGATTGGTCATAGGTGAGAGAACCAGTATCTACATGAATACCTAAAGCCATTGCTGTAGCTTGGGCTGGGGTGAGAGAGATATTTTGTTGTTGTAATTGTTCCACAATTAAAGTTGTGGTTGCACCAACTGGGGCAATGTGAAATTGCGTCGCCGGAATATCTGAGACTTGACCGAGGTGATGATCGTAGACTGTAATATGATCAAGTTGAGGTAAATCTAACCACTCAGCACCCTTACCCAAGCGATCGCGTTGTTGAGTATCTACTACCGTAACAGACCGAATTTTCTCTGGGTTCACCGAACGCCTTTCAATCAGCGCGTATTCATCACGATGTAGTGCTAAAAAATCTCTGACAGGTGGATGTGCGCCCCCAGTCAAGACAATTTTACTGCCCGGTAGCAGGCAGGTTAACCCGACGGCTGCCCCCAAGGCATCAAAATCGGCTGTAGTGTGGCAAAGAATTAAATCCATAATTTCCGAGTCACCAAAGTCCTCGCGCAGTGGAAACCCCTGGCTTTAGACATGGGGGTAAGGCGCAGGCGATTTTAATCGCCTTCACATTATCGCCTTGGGGTTGCTACATTCGGTGTACCTTTGTTTTGTACTTTCAACGGGACAGTTACCGTTTCAAATTTGACAACCCTGTACGCATAATGTTTTGCTCGAAAGAGCCTCCCTTGCGGGGTAATGTGAGCTTTGACAATGTTAGAGGTCGGTAACTATCCGAACGACACTGGTTTAACCCCTTTAAGCCTGTTTAATCGTTCAGTTCTAGAGCAAGGAACTAGCTACGCATTCCTTGGTAGGTCTTTAACTCTTGCCTCTAACGTAGTTCAGTTAAGAACTTAGTCTGGTCAGATTAGGGCTTTTTCAAGCCCCGCCCTCTAGGGCTGGGGTTTCTGACTAGTCAACAGTGAATACTCAACAGCCAAAAGTGAACTATTGACTGTGGACTATTAACTAAATTGTGACAATTTCTGGTAGCTTACAATAAGGATAAATGTCAGTATCGCCCTTTAAGATATTCTATCTTTAGTGTCTCGCTGTCTTGGGAGAAGTAAAAATGACCATAATATTCCAATTTGCTTTAGTAGCTCTAGTTTTGATGTCTTTTGTTCTAGTTGTCGGCGTACCCGTAGCCTATGCTACTCCTCAAAGCTGGGTAGAATCCAAAAGATTACTCTGGCTAGGTTCTGGAGTTTGGATCGCTTTAGTACTTTTAGTTGGGCTATTAAACTTTTTTGTCGTCTAAGTCAAAGAAATAGCAACAAAACTCAAGAGCAGGAAAGCCGACAACTCAGGCATAAGAACAAACTCAATTTGTTCTTAACACCTAATTGTGCCTTCCTGCTCTTCTACATTTAAAGAAGAAATGTATATTGACAACAGTATAGTTAATGTAAGAGGCAGTCATGGCAGTTTTTGAGGGAACTTTCACCCAAACAGAACCTTTGCGTTTAGCAGTCGTGATTGGTAGATTTAATGACCTTGTTACCACAAAACTGCTAGCAGGGTGTCAAGATTGCTTAAAACGCCACGGTGTTGATCCTAATCCCGAAGGAGATCAAGTAGATTATATTTGGGTGCCTGGCAGCTTTGAAGTGCCACTTGTAGCTCGTCAACTAGCCCTGTCTCACCGCTACGATGCGGTAATTTGTCTAGGCGCAGTCATTCGGGGGCAAACACCCCATTTTGACTATGTATCCTCAGAAGTAGCCAAGGGAATTGCAGCCGCTAGCTTTCAGACAGGAGTACCAGTAATTTTTGGCATCTTGACAGTAGACACCATGCAGCAAGCCCTAGAAAGGGCAGGTATTAAAGCTAATCATGGTTGGGATTATGCCATGAATGCCCTCGAAATGGCCAGCCTCATGCGGCAGTTGCGTACTAACTTAAAAGATGCCTACCCACACAACCCCCAATCTTTACCAGCATCTTTCTCTGGTCACACCATCGGCAACCTTACAGCTGAGTCAGAAGGCTTGGGGTGAGAGGGATGGCAGGGGAGCAGGGGGCAGGGGAGCAGGGGAGCAGGGGAAGACAAGGTAGACAAGGTAGACAAGGTAGACAAGGTAGACAAGGTAGACAAGGGAGCAGGGGCAGAAAAACTCTTCAATTTTGAATTTTGAATTTTGAATTTTGAATTTTGAATTGATTAGCCCAATGCCCAATTCCCAAAAAACAGTTGACAAATCAAAATTAATCTGTCATATTAATAAAGTGAGGTTTGCGGGTATAGCTCAGTGGTAGAGCGTCACCTTGCCAAGGTGAATGTCGCGCGTTCGAATCGCGTTACCCGCTTTGATAAACAAGAGAAAGTAAAGCAATTAGATACTGATTGCAAACATACTTATTAACGAAATTTGAGATTCAAAAGTTCTCTCATTGTCCTAGATGAATGGGATTTTGAATTGTAAGTTTTCGATTGTTTGTCCTACCACACATCAAACCGAGGTATGTACTAGACTGGATAAAGCGGTTCAAAGTACAAACCTCACAGGTGGAGTATGGGCATCTATTGTTTAATAAAACTCAGCCATAGCTACTGAAGATACAGCTAAATTCTGAATAAATAGTTTATTCTTAGAGATGATTTATAAAGTAAAGCTTAAATTGTAGGGTGCGTTAAAGCAACGCGTAACGCACCGTGTGATTATGGTGCGTTACGGCAATTCATACTTTCGCTGATACTCAAATCCTGACACTGCCGTAACACACCCTACTTAATATTTACTTTATAAATAGGCTCTTAGATGCAACTTTGGTAAATGGGTTGTCTTGATAGTGTTGGCCACGTAAGCTAAAAAAAGTACCAAATACCCCACTACTATCGATGTTTAATCATAAAAATACAGAAACTAGTCTAAGAGATGACTACCCCAAGGCAAAAAAAACCTGAGATAGTTATCCTGGAATGATACAGCTAACCTTGCTATTTATATAAAACTTTAATGATCAAAATCTGTAAAAATATGCCCAAGTTATCAAGCTGTTGCACATTGAATTTTTGAATTGGATACAGTGCCTACCCAGGATGCTGATAGATGCTGAGTCTTGTATTTTGAATTTTTTAGGCGTAAGCCATACCGTAAGCTATTTTGAATTTTGAATTGCTTAAAACGCTTGTGCAATCCCAAAAACCCGAAAAAATCGACTTTAATAGTGAGTACCCCTGTCCCTGTCGCCGCAAGGGAAGGTTAGTTCCAATTACACTTACAGAAGCATTTGGATGCGATCGCTGTCAACAAATCTTTGTTGTCGAAGATAATGGTCATGTACTAGAACAACTATCAACCACCTACCCCTACAAACGTGCTTGGCGTTGGACAGGGAATAGTTGGCGAGTTGTTCACCCAAAACTAGGAGAAAGTTATTTACCTATAGCACTAGGGATTATTTTCGTGCTAGTGATTATATGGCTACCATTAGCACTGCGATTGGCCAATGGTTCTAGTATGATTGCATGGGCTATGGTGGCAGTATTGTTGGCAATTTTGCCAGCATTCATGGTCTGGCTGACTTACAGACGATAATTTCATGACCGTTGTAGCTGTGGACGAATTTCCCGACCCCATAAACAGCGCGAAACGCGCTTATCAAGCTTCCCTCAAGTTAAGTACCACTAAGGGAACAGACCGTAGCCGCGCTGTATTGGCAATGGCGCAGGCGATAGAAAACGCATTTGACGACATTTTAGAAGCTAATACCTTGGATTTAGAAGCTAGTCGGGAAATGGCAGTGCCAGAATTGATTTTAGACTGGCTAAAACTCACTCCCACTAGGTTGGAAACAACAGTAGAAATTCTCCAAAGGTTGGGAGAATTATCAGACCCCTTGCGGCGCGTGAGGAACGCCGACTACCAACCAGAAGATTCTCAAAGTTACTCCCAACTTATGCCCTTGGGAGTTATAGGATTTATTTATGAAGCCTTTCCTGATGTTGGTGCGATCGCCGCAGGGTTGTGTATTAAAACAGGTAATAGTATCATTCTTAAAGGCGGTACAGAAGCTAGTCACTCCAACGCCGCAATTACAGAAGTATTACAACACGCCATTGCGGAAGTTGGTTTACCACCGGGTTGCATAGAACTAATTACAGCCGAACACGGTGCTTCCGTCCGCGATTTAGTTACTCAAGACCAATATGTTAATTTAGCCATTCCCTACGGACGTTCTAGTTTAGTACAGCAGGTCATGCGCCAAGCCACCTGTCCAGTATTAAAATCAGCAATGGGTAACTGTTACCTTTATTGGTCTTTAAATAGCAGTTTAGAAATGGTGCGCTGGATGATTATTGATAGTCATGAAAGCGAACCAGACCCCGTAAACGCCATTGAAAAAGTGTTGATTCATCGTCAAGCTATGCCATCATCCTTGGCGGTACTGTGGAATAGTTTGAAAGAAAAAGGCTTTGAACTCAGAGGCGATGCAGAACTAGTAGAAGCCTTTCCACAATTGCAGCTAGCGAAAGATGGTGAATGGGGATCTGCTTATTTAACTAAGACAGTAGCATTTAAATTGGTGGATAGTTTAGAAGGTGCGATCGCTTGGATTAATCAATATAGTAGTGGTCATGCTGACTCAATTGCTACTGAATCCTATCAAGAAAGTAGGCAGTTTGCGTTAGGTGTTCACAGCGCATCAACTTATATCAACACATCCCCCCGGTTTTCTCGTAACCCTTCACGGGGAGACTCAGTATTTTTAGGGATGTCCAATCAAAAAGGCCACCGTAGGGGATTTATTAGTTTAGAGACTCTGACTACTGCCAAGCATATTATTCAAGGGAATGGACGGTTTTAAAAGTTGATGATGTCAGGCTTGGTGAAGCTATGCTTAGAAAAATTGATAAAAATATTTGGATTGCCGAGCAACCATTAAAGTATTTTGGATTGAGTGTTGGTACAAGAATGACGGTAATTCGTTTCAATAATGGTGAATTAGCTGTTATCTCTCCGATCCAAGTTGATGACTATACTACAGAACAACTCAATCAGCTTGGAAATGTTAAGTATATTATTGCCCCAAATCTTTTTCACTACCTGTTCTTATCTAACTTTAAGGCTCTTTATCCTCAAGCAAAGACCTATGCTGTATCGGGATTGAAGGTTAAAAGGCCTGAGATATCTATTGATCAAGCATTAGATGATAATGGCAAAAATCTTTTAGGCGAACTTGAATGTTTATTATTTGAAGGGTTTAAAACCTTTCTTCCAAATGGAGCATTACCTTTGAATGAGTACGTTTTTTTTCATGCTGAAAGTCAAACTTTGATTTTGACAGACACAGCTTTTTACTTTGACGAAAGTTTTCCAATGTCAACAAAATTAATATCCAAAATAATGGGAGGGTACAAGAAACTTAGACCATCATTGTTAGAACAGTTAGCTACTCAAGAAAAGGTATTGGTTAAACAATCAGTTCAAAAGGTACTGCGCTGGGACTTTAAAAGAGTTATTGTGGCTCATGGCAGCATTGTGGAGCATGATGCGAAGAAGCAGTTTAAGGAAGGGTACGAATGGTTTTTAGGGGAATCTCTTTAAAATCACGGACCGCCGAAAAATTTTTTGAGCCACGACCTCGCAAAGAAGCCAGTAGTGGACTGACACGACTAAAATGATGCAATAGATTTTTGAAAAAGTTGATATAAATCAATGCTTTCTCGTTTTTTCTAATGCACTAGTTTAGCTGTGTCAGTCCACTACTTAATATTTACTTTATAAATAGGCTCTTATTGACTCAGGCTGAGTAATCACAGAAGCTTTTTTGCAAAGTAGTTCATTAGGCAAATTTTTACGTTTGATTACCAAGACATCAGGGACATAGTTAGAATCTGCACTTGGAGTTCTAACAAAGTTAGTTATTCAAATACAGGTGGCCATAGTTCAGAAATTGAAATCTCCCAGCCAGGAAATAACTCATTAATAGTTAACTTATCCTCACCAGTTAAAACTTTTATATCACCATTCGGACGATATACACTTACAGTTAAATCATCTGGGTTTATTAATATTCCTACTCTTGCACCTAAATATAAAAATAATTTGACTTTCTCTTCTAACTTAGAAATTCTATCTGTTTTTGATTTAATTTCTACAACTAAATCAGGTACTAACTGAGCAAAATCTCTCACAGTGCGTTTTAATCTTGATGCTGCTACAAAAGAAACATCAGGAGCGCGTAAATCGGTATTGGGCATAATAAACCCGCCGCTTGAGTCGAATATCCTTCCTAGCTTACGAGGATTAATCCAAAGTTTTAATAAATAGATCAACTGTGCGCCGATTTCACTGGATTCGATATCTGATGGCCCCATAACTAAGATATTTCCTTCTTGCAGTTCTACTTGATAGTCCTGCTGTTCTTCTTGTAGCTTTTGTTGTAGTCTTTCTACATCTTGAATAGTCAGAGTCATACAACTTTTTAGATAAATTTAACTTTACAGTTATGTTAACGTAAGTTCTCCACAGAAAATAAGCTGACAACTTGCAAATTGTATGATGAATTAAAAAAAAGTCCGCGTAGCTGGATTTGCATCAGGAAAGCTAGACGAACTTTTGTTGAGTTTTAGACTGCTAATTTGCAGAAAAACTTATTTCTGATTGGATGTGTAATAAACTTTACCACCAGTATCGGGTACAAAATGACAGCTAATGGCAGAACGCCATAAAGCTTTCCAAATCGGTTCTTCTGACTTGTGGTAGTATTCACCCATCACAGGTTTAATTGCCTCAGTCGCCTTCAGCAAATTGTAGTGAGGAATATTTAAGAAAATGTGGTGAGCTACATGAGTACCGATATCGTGATGAATATGGTTGACTAAACCATAATTGCGGTCAATGCTAGAGATTGCACCTTTCAGAAAAGTCCAATCATTGCCACGATACCAAGGAATATCAGGTTCGGTGTGATGTAGAAATGTCACCAAATCTAACCAAATGACAAACACAATGTAGGGTGCAGCGTAGTATTTCAGCAACCACATCCAACCCCATTGATAGGTGAGGAGGCCTAATAAGCCTACCATCCCAACCCAGAGGACAGTGCTAGTAATAACGTCCCATTTTTCTGAGGGCTTGAAAAGTGAGCTACTAGGTAAAAAGTGAGAGCCTTCTTTATTAGGAGAACGCTTAAATAAATACACTGGATAAGCCAATAAAAACACATAATATCGACCTATCTTTTGCAGTAAAGGCATCTCCTTATACTGGGATTCCGATACAGGATACCAGCTTTCATCATTATCAATATTGCCAGTATTTTTGTGATGGGTTCTGTGACTAATCCGCCAACCGTGATAAGGAACTAAGATTGGTGTGTGAGATAGATGACCAATCAAATCATTCAGCCATTTATGCTTAGAAAAAGATTGATGTCCGCAATCATGTCCCACTACAAATAAAGCCCAAAACATCGTTCCTTGCATCAGCCAAAAAATAGGCCAGAAATACCAAGAATCAAGGTAATGAGCTACTGCATAAAGCAGACCAATAATTAGGATATCGCGGAAGAAGTAGAACAGTGATTTACTGACATTAGGTTGAAAGCATTCTGCGGGAATTGCAGCTTTCAAGTCCTGAAGAGTAAAGGGAAGTGAATTGTTGTCCTGAGAGGGTTCACTCAAATGAGAATTATCGAAATTAACAGTCGTTGATTGCACTATATTTTTCGGTGGTGATGTAAATGCGGACTCTGTTTGAGGTCAGATTAAAATTGCCTCAGTGATGTTTGCAATATGAATGCAAAAGCAAAAAATAATTCTGGCAATTCATTTTAGCAATAATAAAGGAGAAAGTTGCCAGAATATGTACTAATTTTCCGAATGATCAGCACTATATAATATAGGTGCTAATTGCGAAAGGATTTATTTTCCTGCGTAATATTCATCAAATGTTTGATAACCAACATCAGTGACATAGAGTTGACACTGGTTAGTAATTTGCTTCATTAACGGCCAAGAAAACTTCAATTCTTCATGTAGATAAGAACCCCAATTTTCTTTGATGCTGCTGTAAGCTAGCCGCAAATTGTAAGAGGGAATGGCTGTAGATATGTGATGCGGTACGTGGACATTAATATCGTGACAGAGAAATTCTACCCAACGGGGATAATCACAGTGAATCGTACCAAATAACTGTGCCATTGCTTCATGCCACTTATCTGCTGCCTTAAAAGGTACATCTGCGTAAGTGTGGTGAACAATGGTGAAGGTACTCATCCAAAAATGATAAATCATCCAAGGGATAAACCAGAATTTAATGAATCCCCAAATACCACTGGTGGCGATGAGAGTGGGGAAAACAACTGCTGCAAATATGACTACTACGGCAACAGATAGTTTAACACCTGCGCGCTCTTGAGGTTTAAATTTGCGTGGATCAAAATGCACAACAGCCCAATGTCCAATTGAACCAACCCACCAGAGTTTTTTACGCATAAAAAACTTGAAAGCAGATTGTCTGGTTTTATCCCAATTGCTAAATACTTCTGGTCTGATGGGATGCCAAGCATTATCTTCATCTAATTTATTGGTGTGTTTATGATGATGATTATGCTTAATTCGCCAACTATGAAAAGGGTATATTAAGGGCATCATGAAAATATGTCCCACCAAATCATTTACCCAACGACGTTTGGCAAATGAACGATGTCCACAATCATGACCAATCACAAAAAAACCTGTTAAAGCTGTTCCTGTAAAAATCCAAGCGATTGGTAATAAAAACCAAGGGGAAATTGCCAAGCTATAGTAGCCTAAACCGACCATCAAAACATTGATGATTGCTTGTGTCCAAGCTTTACGAGGATTTAATTGAAAACATTCCTTGGGTAAAGTTTTGATAATATCTCTCAGCCTTAGTTCGGAATTACTAAGGTCATTATTTATTTCTTGTGTCTTGATGATTGATGTAGTCATGAAAACCTGAAAAACGAACAAAATCGTCCACCAAGTTACTGATTTAGTAACTTGCCGCAAAGTTTATTTGCATCAGCCGTTCTGGATTATAGCAATCTAAGATACCCCAGTACAGCTGTAATTTAGATTTGCATATGATTTGAGAATCGACTAGATATTTGGTTGCCAAAAAATTATTTAGTCATTAGTTGTTGGTGAAGAACTAATGACTAATCATAAATGACTTATTGTTTTTTGTCTGCAAGTTTTACATTAGTAGCTAAACCAAGTACTTGCAAAAGTTGAATTGTCATCCAAGTGAGGTCAATTTCCCACCATTCCAAACCGTGACGCGCTGAATATTGAAAGGCATGGTGGTTATTGTGCCACCCTTCACCAAACACTAGCACAGCCACCCACCAACAATTAGTGGAGTTATCACCAGAGTCATGACTGCGATAGCCAAATTTATGAGTAGCACTGTTAACTAACCAAGTGCAATGGTAAACCCAAACAATGCGAACAAAAATGCCCCAAACTACAAAAGACCAGCCGCCCAGGTATAGCAGCAATAAACCCAGCGCAATCTGAATAAAAATAAAATATTTCTGTAAAAACTGATAAACTGGGTCTTCGGCAATATCTTTGGTAAAACGAGGAACATTAGCGTGGGCAGGAGAGTGATAAATCAGCCAACCAATATGACTCCACCAGAAACCTTTGTTGGAATCATGGGGGTCGGTTTCAGTATCGGAATGTAAATGATGAATGCGATGTGTACCAACCCACTCAATTGGCCCTCCTTGACAGGCGAGAGTTCCAAACAGCACGAGGATGTATTCTAACCACTTGGGAGTCTGGAAACTGCGGTGGGTGACAAGGCGATGAAACCCTAAAGTAATGCCCAGGCCGCCAGTTATCCAGTACAACAGTAAAGCCACACCAACGGCTGTCCAGCTAAAGTTACCGGGGACAAAGGCAAACAACGCGCCGATGTGTAGCCCAAGGAAAAAGAGGGTATTCACCCAATTGATTTGAGGTTTAGTTGAAGTAGCAATTGTCATGCAATAACCTGTATTGAACTTTTTCAGCCTAATCTGCGCGAACCCAAAATTCGCAATCTATAATTTTTTGTTAACGAGGAAGTAATGAACAGCTTGGAACAGCTGCGACAAGCAGAAAACGCACTGTTAGAGATTTTTTCTGGTATTGACGCTCAGGTCAAGCATAATCTCAAAAGAGTCCTAGAGGCCTTTCGTAATCAGCGTGTGGGAGCGCACCACTTTGCGGGTGTAAGTGGCTACGGTCACGATGATTTAGGTAGAGAAACTTTAGATAAAGTTTTTGCGGAAGTAATGGGGGCTGAAGCGGCGGCGGTGCGAGTGCAGTTTGTTTCGGGGACTCATGCGATCGCTTGCGCTTTATTTGGTGTTCTTCGTCCTGGGGATGAAATGCTAGCAGTTGTTGGTTCTCCCTACGATACGCTTGAAGAAGTCATTGGTTTACGCGGTCAAGGTCAAGGTTCTCTTATTGAGTTTGGCATAAAATATCGCCAATTGGAGCTAACACCCCAGGGAACTGTTGATTGGGAAGCTTTAAGCACTAGCGTCACTGATAACACTCGTTTAGTATTAATACAGCGTTCTTGTGGCTATTCTTGGCGACCAAGTTTATTAATTAAGGATATAGAGAAAATTGTACATCTAGTTAAACAACAAAATCCGCAAACTGTTTGTTTTGTTGATAACTGCTACGGGGAATTTATCGATACCCAAGAACCCACCCATGTCGGGGCGGATTTAATGGCGGGGTCATTAATTAAAAATCCTGGTGGGACTATTGTCACGGCTGGCGGTTATGTGGCAGGACGGGCGGATTTGGTAGAAGCTGCCGCCTGTCGCCTAACTGCGCCGGGGATTGGTAGTTTTGGGGGGGCGACATTTGACCAAAATCGGCTGTTGTTCCAGGGGTTATTTTTATCGCCGCAGATGGTAGGGGAGGCGATGAAGGGGACTTATCTTACGGGTTATGTATTTGACAAGCTGGGTTATCCGGTGAATCCTGCACCCCTTGCACCGCGTGGGGATGTGATTCAGGCGATTAAGTTAGGTTCAGGGAAAAAACTGATTGCCTTCTGTAAGGCGATACAACAGCATTCTCCCGTTGGTTCTTACTTAGACCCTGTTCCTGATGCTATGCCGGGGTATGAGAGCCAGGTAGTGATGGCTGGGGGGACGTTTATTGAGGGGAGTACCTTGGAGTTTTCGGCGGATGGGCCTTTGCGTGAGCCTTATGTGGTGTATTGCCAAGGGGGGACTCACTGGACTCATGTGGCGATCGCTCTTGAGGCGGCGATTGACGCTGTGGGAATGGTTTAGGATTGTTACACAGGTTACATGAGTTATGATTGTCTCACGCAGAGGCGCAGAGGCGCGGAGAGTGAGGTGCAAGAGGTTTTATGGTTGAGAATGAGATTTCGGGTGTGGTGGTGGATGCTGCTTATAAGGTTCACACAAAGTTGGGGCCTGGTTTGTTGGAGTCGGTTTATGAGTCGGTGATGGATTTTGAGTTGCGGAGGCGGAAGTTAAGGGTTGATACACAGGTAGTGATTCCAGTGTTTTATGAAGGTGTACGTTTGGATGAAGGTTTCCGTGCTGATTTAATCGTCGAAAATCAAGTAATTATCGAACTCAAATCAGTGGAAACTATTCATCCAGTACATAAAAAGCAACTATTAACGTACCTCCGCCTTGCTGATAAACGAGTCGGATTACTGATCAACTTCAACGTCACACTGATCAAAGACGGCATTTCCCGTGTAGTAAATAACCTCTAAAAACTCTCCGCGCCTCTGCGTCTCTGCGTGATCACTCCGGTAACTTATACTGCCCAACGATCCGTTTGGCAAACTCCGGCACATGATCCTCCAACTTCTCAGGATGATTCCGCTTCACAAACAAATAATTGCGTGTAAAGTGCGAATCAATCGAGAACCGCGCATACTCCAAACCTTTAGGGCCAATCTTATCAATCACCACCCCCATCAGTTTTGCTACCCACATCGGTAAAGTTACACCCTTGTCATAAGCAGGAATACCCTGTTGTACCGCCTCTTTCCGATTCCCTTCGGACATCACAGGCTGAGTGTCTAACTGGTCTTTTACCAATTCCAGCATCTCTTTACCTGTATCATTTCTGACAACAAGCCATTGCCAGCCAAAGGGCGCGCCCATATAACCGACAACTAAATCCGCTAGCGAGTTGACGTAATCAAAGCAACTCATACAAGAGGGCGCAAAGATATCTTTGAGTTGGTTTGTCTTTAAGCCAAAGAAGGGTACTTTCTCAATTGAGCCGTCTTCATGCTTGAAGTGAATACGGAAGTCTTGCATAAATTCGTAGTGTACTACTGTCTCAGGCGATCGGCTGGTGGTTTCTAAGAATTTTTGCAGTCCGGCACGGGTAACGTTATCTACGCAAGGTGTACCTAAGACATACAGCTTTTCTAGACCTAATTTTTTCTCTACCGCCCTGAGTGCTTGAATTTGACAACCTACACCAATCACCAATAACCGCTTCATCCCTGATTGTTCTACCTGTTCCAAAATGGAAAGGTTGGGGGATAGTGTAGGTTTATTTACCCGTGCTGCTAGTATTTCTTCTGGGGTACGGGCAATTACGGGCATGGGTTGAAAGCGGTCTTCTTTGGTATTTTGCACGCAGACAACGCCTTCAACTAGTCCACGGTTGAGCATTTCTATGGCTATGGTGCTGACTATCCCTGTCCATTGCGCGCCTTCGATGGGTTGCTGTTTTCGCGCCGCCATCATGTCTTGATGTACACCAAAGTACAGTTCGTCGGAGTTATCTAGATTCCGAGAACGGGTATGTGTTTGTGCTTCTAGGGTGTCTATCTGTTGGGTGATAAAGGCGCAGGCTTCCTTGACATAGTGAATGTAGTATGTATCGCACAGTCCACACTCGCTGCATAGTTCTTTAGCAGGGCGAGGGCTACCGGGTTTTAGGGCTTTAGCTTTCTTGTGCTTTTGAGAATCAACCAAGGTCATATATATGTTTGTCTTATCAAAGCATCGCTTTTATTACCATACCTTCAGTCGTTGTGAACTTGACGATGGAGACTCAAAAAGAAATGGAATAGAGATTTACTCAATGTGTCTGCTTAGTTTTAAGAAGTTCAGACGCTGATTGCTGCATCAAGAAAAAACAGTTTTTTTACCACTTAATTATCTTGGCTAAATACTTTTTCCACATCCTTGTGAAAAAATTGTGGGAAATAGTTGAAGCGTAGGTTGATGTAATCGTTACAGGAGAGGCTGAGGAGAAAGTTTACTAGTACCTAGAAGTACTGACCCTGGACAATGAACCAGAAAAGGTTGGTAATAGTCAAAAAAATGCAATTTTGGGAATTTTTAGCTAAATGAATATTACACTCTTATAGGTGCTATCGCACTGAGAATCTAATTTTCATTTAATAAAGTATCCCTAATAATGAAGGCTCACAATTTCACAGCATTTTTAATCACGCCGATCTTTTTAACTGGTTCAATTGCCGGACAAAAAGATACT
>JBODRP010000010.1:0-44361 GCA_050633005.1 Trichormus sp.
GCTGGACATCTGTCTATGAAATGGAATTTCGGATGCGCTGCACCTCTGGGGAATGGAAATGGATACAATCGCGCGGTCAGATTGTAGAGTGGGACGAACAGGGTACACCAGTACGAATGACTGGAACGAATAAAGACATTACAGAGCGCAAAACCCTAGAAAAACAACTCCAACTGCGAGAAGCTCGTCTCAATGCCTTTTTTAGTGGTGCGCCTGTGGCTATGAGCATCTTAGACCACCATTTGCGATTTGTACAAATTAATGAACTGATGGCAGAAATTTCTGGGCAACCCGCAAAAGACCACATTGGTAAGACACTCCATGAAATCGCCCCCGATATTGACTCTCTAATCACACCCTTTTGTGAACACGTACTGTTAACTGGTGAAGTAATTCTCAACCGAGAGATTAGTATTGCTGTCTCTGATATGCCGGAGCAACTACGTCATTTTCTGGTTTCCTATTTCCCCATTCCTGGAGAAGATCATCATCCTGACGGTGTAGGTACTGTGATCTTAGAAATTACTGGAGTCAAACGAGCAGAAACCGCCTTGAGAGAAAGTATAGAACGGGAAAGAGCGATCGCCCAAGTCATTCAAAGAATGCGTCAGACCCTAGATTTAGAAACTATTTTTACAGCTACCACCGCAGAATTACGGGAAGTTTTAAGTTGCGATCGCGTTGTTGTTTATCGTTTTCATCCTGATTGGAGTGGCGAATTTGTCGCTGAATCTGTCAGTACAGATTGGGTGTCACTTATGCAATTACACCAACAAAATCCCAATCTCACCCAGAATGTTTTAGAAAATGGTCGTTGTGTCCTCAAAATGTTAGACGGCCAAAATATTCAATTAGAAGATCATTTGATATCCTCCCATACAGGCACAAGTTTCTGTTGTGTATCAGATATCTACAACGCTGGTTTAAATCCTGATTACATCAAGTTCTTGGAGCAGTTTCAAGCCCAAGCCTATATCACTGTTCCCATTTTATGTGGTAATCAACTTTGGGGATTATTAGCCAGTTACCAAAATTCTAGCCCTCGCCAGTGGAAAACAGGGGAAATCAATATTGTTGTGCAGATTGGTAATCAGTTGGGAGTCGCATTACAACAAGCGCAATTATTAGCACAAACTCAACAACAATCACAAGCCTTACAAGCTGCTGTCACCGCAGCAGATACCGCCAACCGGGCTAAAAGCGAATTTTTAGCCAACATGAGCCACGAATTGCGAACACCCCTCAACGCCATTTTGGGATTTACACAACTGATGAGCCATGACAACACCCTCTGTGATGAACATCAACAAAACTTAGCTATCATGAACCGCGCCGGAGAACACCTGCTCAACCTCATCAATGACATTCTCGAAATGTCCAAAATTGAAGCAGGTAGAACCACCTTAAACTTCGGCAATTTTGATTTAATTCGCCTCTTAGATAATCTCCAAGAACTATTGCAAATTCGGGCTAAAGCCAAAGGCTTAAAGCTAATATTTGAATATGCCGCTAATTTGCCCCAATACGTACAAAGTGATGAAAGCAAACTACGTCAAGTCTTACTCAACATTATAGGTAACGCTATTAAATTTACAACATCTGGCAATGTTATACTTAGAGCCAAGTTAGTTAATCGAGATGGGGAAGTTGGAACAAATCAACTCAAAAATCCCCACAAAGAAAACAACCAAGAAATTATCCTCAATTCTCAATCTCTGATCTTCGAGATCCTAGATACTGGTATAGGAATTGCCCCAGAGGAACTAGAGTTACTCTTTGAAGCCTTTGGACAAACTGAAAGCGGTAAACAATCACAACAGGGAACAGGCTTAGGATTAGCAATTAGCCGCAAATACGTGCAGATGATGGGGGGAGATATTAGTGTTACCAGTTCTTTAGGTGTAGGAAGTCAATTTACCTTTGATATTCAAGTCGGTTTAATCTCTGCTGCTGATCTGCCTACATCATCAGTATCTCCCGGTGTGACTGGTTTAGCACCCCAGCAAAAACAATATCGAATTTTAGTGGTAGATGATATACCCGATAGTCGTCTATTACTAGTGAAACTCCTTTCTTCTGTTGGTTTTGTTGTCCAGGAAGCCTCAAACGGTCAAGAAGCGGTTAGTATATGGGAAAAATGGCATCCTCATCTGATTTTCATGGATATGCGAATGCCTACAATGGATGGTTATCAAGCTACCCGCTTAATTCGCTCCCGTGAATTGAAACATCAGGAACAATGCACCATGATCTCAATGAACACAGTCGGAGTCAACCGCACCGACACTTGTTTGCTCTTGGAAAAATCCCTTCAGACAATCTCTCGCAACAAAAATCTCTCCATATGTGGTTACTCTCAAAACCATACAATCATTATTGCTTTAACCGCTAACGCTTTTGAAGAACAACGGGAAGCAATGATGCAAGCTGGCTGTGATGATTTAATTAACAAACCTTTCCAGAAAGCACAAATTCTAGAAAAACTTAGTCAATATTTAGGTGTACGCTATCTTTATCAAGAAGATATTCATCAAACATTCAATATTAGAGAACAATCTCTCAAAAAAATCCCCAAAATTGATGATGTGTTGTCTTCACTATCTCAAATGCCTCAAGAATGGGTGCTAAAAATACATAAAGCTGCTGCCCAAGGTAGTGACGACTTAATTTTAGATTTAATCGAGCAAATGCCCTTAGAAAATCTAATTTTACAGGAATATTTCAGTTGTTTAGCTCATAATTTTCAATTTGATAAAATTATGGAATTAACTATTAATTTAGTTAATCACGAAAATAGAGAGATTACAGCCTCAAATGTTTCAATTCCCAACTTTTTAGGCACAGTCAACAGGCACAAGAGGCAAAATTAAGCATCAGCTGTTAGACTTAAAAACTACTAGAAAATAAATTAGCTCAAACTCTTTCTCCCCCTGCCCCCTGCCTTATCCCAACAAGAATTATTTAACCTGAACACTTATTTAATTGGGGCTACTTCTATGAATGAGTTGAGTAATGTCCATAGCTGTAAGTCAGTAAAATCTGAAATCGCCATCAACGCACCAACATCTCGCAGATGTTGAGGATCATGGGTGGAAGCAATACCAATAGTAGGGATATCCGCCGCAACTGCTGCACGAATACCTGAAGGTGAATCTTCTAAAGCATAAGCTTGTTCTGCTTTCACGCCCAAATTCTTTAAAGCAACCTGATAGGGTGCAGGATCAGGTTTACCTGCTATACAATCCTCTGATAAGATGATTTCATGGAAAATTTCTTTGATTCCCAAAACTTCCAACATAAACTCTACATTCAACCTGGGAGCATTTGTCACCAAAGCACGTTTTAGCTGATGTATTTCTGTCCATGCTACTAGCTCAGAAAACCCTGCTAATGGTTTAAGATAGGAAGCAAGTTGACGAAACATTTCCTCTTTTTCATCAGCAAACTTTTCCGCCTCTGCTGGTGATAAATGTGGCAAAATATCTTGGACGATTTCTGGGTTTAATCGGCCACTAATCCGAGATTTATAAAAGGTTTCATCAATTTCTATGTTGTATCTTAACAGCATTTTTTGCCAAGCTTGGTAGTGTATGGGGTCAGTGTTGACCAAAATTAATGGGATACAAGCCCCGTCGTTCTAGGACGGCTTTGTTTGTGTTAGAATAAATGCCGTAGAAGTTTTTCACGTCAAATGATAGTTTTAGAGTTGAAGGCAAAAGGGAAAACAACTCAATATGCAGCTATAAATGAAGCAATAAAGACCGCTCAATTTGTCCGCAACAAGTGTATCCGTTTTTGGATGGATAACCGAGGTGTAGGGCAAAAAGAGCTATATCGCTACAACACTGCATTAAGGGCTGAATACTCCTTCGTCAAAGACTTAAACTCTCATGCAACTCAGGTAGCAGTAGAAAGAGCATATAGCTCCATAGCTAGGTTCTACTACAATTGCAAGAAGCGCAAAGTTGGAGCGGAGGTTTCCTCCGATCCAAACTTTGTAAGAGAACAAATCCCTGGTCAAAAGGGATATCCCAAGTTTAAGAAAAATAACCGTTCGGTGGAATATAAAACCTCTGGGTGGAAACTATCGCAAACGAGAAAACAGATAACCTTTACCGACAAAAAGGGAATTGGCAAACTTAATCTCAAAGGAACGTGGGATTTAAACTTCTACCCATTAGAACAGATAAAACGAGTTAGGTTAGTACGTCGTGCTGATGGTTACTATGTTCAGTTTTTAGTCAGTGTAGATAATAAAGTAGAAACACAACCAACAGGTAAAACCATTGGCTTAGATGTTGGCTTAAAGGAGTTTTACACAGACAGTAATGGACACAGTGAACCTAACCCAAGATTTTATCGCACAGGAGAAAAGCGTCTAAAGTTTCGGCAAAGACGCGTTCAAAGCAAAAAGAAAGGCTCTATCAACCGCAAGAAAGCTATTAATAAATTAGGGCGAGTACACCTCAAAATAAGTAGGCAACGTCAAGAACACGCTAAGAGAATAGCGCGTTGCGTCATCCAATCTCACGATTTGGTCGCCTATGAAAACTTGAGGATAAAAAATTTAGTTAAGAATCAATCTCTTGCCAAATCTATTAATGATGCTGGTTGGTATCAATTCAGAAAATGGTTAGAGTATTTTGGGGTGAAGTTTGCCAGGATAACTGTAGCAGTCAATCCTGCCTACACATCGCAAGAATGCTCTAACTGTGGAGCAGTAGTCAAAAAATCTCTATCCACAAGAACTCATGTTTGTGAATGTGGATTTGTGCTGGATAGAGATTGGAATGCTGCTATTAATATTCTGAAATTAGCCTTGAGTACGGTAGGGCATACCGGAACTTGGATCTTAGATCCGAACGCTTTAGGAGATTCGACCTCTACTCATGCTGGAGAAATCTTGTATGAGCAAGTTGGGTCTATGAATAAAGAATCTTCGCCCTTATAGGGCGCAGAGTGTCAAAATAGTGCCGTCTAAATCAAAGAGAATTGCAGGTAGCATAATTTTGGGGCTAATGTAAATAATTGTTAACGGAATTTCCATAGTTTACATTGTTTTTAGCCCTGAGCAACAAGTGATACCGTTTCACTTTCAAAATGATACGCATAGGCAAGCAGAGGGTGCAGAGGAAGTGATTTGTATCCATAATTTCTACTTAAACAAATGATCACCGCTACAAAATCTTTTCATGTAGATCGCCTCTCGGTACAGATTTATAATTCTGAATCAGATATGGCTCAAGATGTTGCAGATATCACTCACAAGTATTTACAATCTCTTCTTCAACATCAGGATAGAGCAGCTGTTTTATTGGCAACAGGCAATTCTCAACTGCAATTTTTAGCAGCTTTGATGGCTTTGGGTGGTGTAGATTGGTCACGGATTACTTTATTTCATTTAGATGAATATTTGGGAATTAGTGCTGATCATCCTGCTAGTTTTCGCTACTATATGCGAGAACGTGTAGAAAAGCGCGTATATCCCCACCAATTTCACTATATTCAAGGTGATACTTTAGAACCATTGACAGAATGCGATCGCTACACCAAACTACTACAAGCACAACCTATTGACCTCTGCTGTCTTGGCATTGGTGAAAATGGACACTTAGCTTTTAATGACCCCTCTGTAGCTAATTTCCAAGACCCTTACAGCGTTAAACTAGTAAAACTAGATACAGCTAATCGTCAGCAACAAGTCAATACAGGACAATTTCCCCACCTTGATAGTGTTCCTCAGTACGCTTTTACTGTCACTTTACCTTTAATTTGTTCTGCCAAAAAAATCCTGTGTCTAGCACCAGCACAACGGAAAGCACAAATAGTAGAAAGAATGTTACACGGTTCAGTAACCACAGACTGTCCAGCTTCTATTCTCCGTCAACAACCACAAGCGAATTTATTTTTAGATGTTAATTCTGCTAGTTTACTTTTTTAATCAGTAAAGGTTTGTAGTAAGGACTTTAGTCCTTATTACAGCACTTTTGAAGTAAGTAAAGTACACCATGAGTAATGAGTAATAAGTAATGAGTAATGAGTAAGAAATTTACTTATTACTTACTACTTATTACTTATTACTTATTACCTCAATGGTAGTCTTTTTACTCCCTACTCCCTAACTGCCTAAAATTAGACAAACAAGCTTCCAGATAAATACAGTCTTCACACTGTAATTCTTTACCGGGATTGGGACAACTACAAGGGGGATTCACAAAACATTCAGATGTATTTTGCGGTGGTAAATACTTTTTAAATATTAATTGTAACGCTGCTTCTTGCAGACAAAATATACACTCGTTTACCATCATCCTGAAAAAAATAAAAGATTATACTACTGACCACCTAATCCATGCTGACACTTTATCCTCTACTACAAATACGTGCTTTTCGGAATTAGCTGTTTCAGATACAAGAACTTTTAATGTGACTGTATATACATTATTGATTAAATAATTGCCGTAACCAACGACCTTACCTAGATGACCTGTTTGTTGATTAAGTACATAATCTCCAATATATAACATAATAGCATTTCAACATTTAGTAATGTATCAACTACACTTTTATTCTCTGCAAATAGATCAATAAAAACTTCATACTTCTAGAGAATTTTATTTTAAACTTTAGAAATAACTTATCTATGATGATTTTCTTACCTCAGATATAGGAAAATTTTTATTTTTTGTATATGCAATGATAGTTTAAGTTTTTGCCCATGAATACGCAATGAATCAATTCAGATTCAAAATAAAAAACCTGCACTTCTAGAAATGCAGGTATCTAAACATAACGTCAGTTGCAAGAGAAACAATTTATGCACTCAGTTTGATCATGCTAGCTAATAAATTAGACATAAATTTTTATCTGTTGAGTGCTAATTCCTTTTTCCTTTTCATGATTTGCAAATATTCATTACGCGTTCCATCTATTCGGTAGTGGTCGCAAATTTGACAAAGTTTGAGCAGATCCAAGCGGCTGAATACCTTTTGGCGTTCTATTCCATTATCATTTCTCCAACGCCAGAAAGTTGTCCGGTCAATACGGCGATCGCTTTCAGGCCATCTTCGGCGTGAGAGAAAATCTATAATTTCTTCTTCATAAAATGAGTAACCTTTTGGCAACTTGATCAGTTCATCTTTTAAACAGTTAAGCGGGATGAGTGGATCTAATGCAGATAGTCTCATGCCAGCAAGCCCTTATAGTCTTAGTAAATTAAACAGCAGGCTTCATGCAAAACAGTATCATCAAACTTAATTTACATCATAACACTGTCTCATTTATAGCTAATGAAATCATGAGGTAATCAAGGAAAGTTATATGTAACCTGTTCTTACTTCAGTACTTTATCACTATATATGATTCACAGTATATTTGACATATTTGTCTCAAATATCATAAGTAGCTTTCTAGATAATTTCAATCTATATGCAACAAATTTAAACTCACTTTTATAAGTATCTATTAGTAAGATAATAATTAAATTAACGAAATAGTTATGAATAAAGAAAATTTCATACCTGAGACATAATAGTTAGTCAAAAAAACTACATTTTCTATAAATTATCAAAATATATAGTTGATATTTTTTAAACTTGGGAAGCAAAATCTACACTGCAATTTGCCTCCCCTACGTATTTGTTCAAAAATCAGATATGATGCACCTTACTATTAGAGAGCTTTTACTTGACGGAACAAAGGCAGAGGGCAGGAGGCAGAAGGAAGAAAATATAATTTTTCTCCTCTGCCAAAAGGGTTTAAAGCCCCTAAATTTATTTATGGGGTTTCCCTTCTGCCCTCTGCCTCCTGCCTTCTCAAAAGGTAAATGGAAATGAACTAGCATTCATTTTCCTGAGATTTGTAACGAATAGAAAACTGATCATGATCTGCCCCATCAGCTTTACTTTGGGTTTGAGTTACTTCTACATCCGTATTAAATCGCTCTCCTAATCCTTTCACCAAACCCATAACCATAGGAGCTAAACCAACTCTATGTGAGTGGTAATGTAAGTTGAGAATTTGTTGTTCATCTTCTTCGCAGTCAAAAGACGGAGGTTGTAGTTTGGGAAACATTACTCCCACACGAGCATGAAGTTGATCGAGATTCTGCAAAAATTCTGGGAGATTATCACCACTCATTGCCATTAAATCCCCGTAACCTTGTTCAGCTGTATATTGCACCCAAAATTCACCAAAGGCGTGCATAATTTCTGCTGGGGTTAAGTTTAAGACAGAACTGGCAGCTTTCACAAGTCGATGAGTCATATCATCTGGATAAGCTTGCATACTGATAAATATCTCAACATCAACCTCTGCTTTGTGTTTAATTACTTGCCAAGTTTCTTCACCAAAACGACTACACACCATATCGTGAATCGCTTGATTAACTAAACCGTACATACCCTATCCCCTAAGTACTGCTTTTTTTAGCATTCCCGTACTTGAGGGAGATTTATCAAGAATTATGCAAAATAATTGACTTTGTTTGATTTGTAAATGGAGGTAGCGATCGCTTCCTTTCATACTAAGATTTGTAAGTAATCAAGTGTCCTCAGAATGAGATGCTTGTTGATTGGTTAGATGAGTATTTGTAAATGTCTATTGTTTCTTCAGTTACTGTGAAAGTTCCTGGCACAACTGCTAACTTGGGGCCTGGTTTTGACTGTATTGGTGCAGCTTTGAGTATATATAACCAGTTCCAATTTACCCGGTTGGATGAAGGTGAGTTAATTATTCATGTTACAGGCGCGGAAGCTGAACGGGTGCAAACTGATGAGAGTAATTTAATTTATCAGGCCTTTGTCAAGTTATATCAATATATAGATCAGACACCGCCACCTGTGAAAATTGAGATTGGTTTGGGTGTACCCCTGGCTAGAGGCTTGGGGAGTTCTGCAACGGCGATTGTGGGGGGTTTGGTGGCAGCTAATAAGTTAGCGGGTGCGCCTTTGTCTCAATCCCAGGTGATGGAATTAGCGATCGCAATGGAAGGACATCCTGATAATGTAGTTCCAGCTTTGTTGGGAGGATGTCGCCTAGCCGCTACCTCTGGTACAGGTTGGGCAATTTGTGATGTCCCTTGGGATAGTGATATTGTACCTGTGCTAGCGATTCCTGATTTTGAATTATCAACCTCGGAAGCACGGCGAGTTTTACCCACGGAATTTAGTCGTGCCGATGCGATTTTTAACACGGCTCATTTAGGTTTATTGTTACGCGGTTTAGAAACCGGTAAGGGAGAATGGTTAACAGCAGCCTTACAAGATAAATTACATCAGCCTTATCGCCAAGCTTTAATTCCTGGTTACGCTGCTGTGAATGCGGCGGCGATCGCATCCGGTGCTTACGGTATGGTAATTAGTGGTGCAGGGCCGACACTGTTAGCTTTAACAAATGTAAACAATGCCCAGGCTGTAGCAACTGCAATGGATTCCGCCTGGAAAGCACAAGGAATTAACGCTGTAGTGCGATCGCTCACTCTCGATACCCAAGGCGCAGTTTAAATTCAAAATTCAAAATTTAAAATTCAAAATGAAAAAACTTAACCCTAGCTTGTCTTTGGAGCAAATGCACTCAGAGATTACAGCACTCAAGTCTCAAATTCAGGTACTTGAACAAGAGCGTGCAGCACTGACTCATAATAATAATGTAATTGTCGCTGAAAATGATTCCCCTTGGGCAATTGTCGAAGCTTATCGCCGTCAAGCTAGGGAAAACGCCCAATTATTTGCAGAACTCAAGGGTATAGATGATGCGATCGCTGCTTTAAATTCCCAGTTACAGCACAAACAAGCTGAATTAAACCATCTCCCCAGAAAATTACAACAAATTACCCAAAAGCAACAGCTAGAAGCAGCCAAAGAAGTAGCGCAAGTCCATGCTGAACGCATTAATCAAATAGCTGGGGAACTAGCAACAGAAATTCGTCTATTAAAAGCCTGCGCCGATCAACTCAGTCCCTTATATTGGCAAGTTTATTACAAACCCTTCATCACCGGATTTAAAACCATCTCAGTTCCCCATGTCCGTTCAGATGGTGAAGTGTGGACAATTGTAAATCGGATTGTCTGAGGGACTGGGAGCAGGGAGCAGGGGGCGGGGAGCAGGGGGCAGGGGGAGACAAGGTAGACAAGGGAGACAAGGGGGCAGGGGAGCAGGGAGCAGGGGGAGTAAAACTCTTCAATTTTGAATTTTGAATTTTGAATTGATTAGCCCCATGCCCCATGCCCAATTCCCAATTCCCCATGCCCAATTTTATAAACTTTTGTAACGGTAGTTTTTACTGCCGTTTTTTTCTTGACGTTACATAAATTTACAAATAGGATGGATTAACTCAGATTTTGATAGGTATTTATTCTCTTTTTTGCGGATAATCCTAGGTCTAGTGAGTATATATTCTTAAGGAATCGGCAAAATTTAATTTTTATAGAGATAAATAATGTTTACAAAAGTAACGATTCCTTAATATAATGTAATTAAAAGCGAAAACAAAAAACGATTGTCAGAAGTGATGAATCCCGTTGCATTTCCTTGGCTAACAGCCATAATTGCCTTACCGTTGGTGGCAGCCTTAGCCATCCCTATAATTCCAGATAAAGAAGGTAAAACAGTCCGGTGGTATGGTTTAGGAGTAGCGATCGCTGATTTTGCCTTAATGATTTACGCCTTTTGGCAAAACTACGATTTCCATAGTTCCGCCTATCAATTTGTAGAAAAATACGCCTGGATACCCCAAATCGGCTTAAATTGGTCAGTAGCAGTTGACGGCTTATCAATGCCTCTCTTGTTACTAACAGGCTTAATTAACACCTTAGCAATCTTCGCGGCTTGGAAAGTAACCAACAAGCCGCGATTGTTTTATGGTTTGATGTTGGCAATGTATAGCGCACAGTTAGGCGTGTTTGTTGCCCAAGACTTACTGTTATTCTTCCTCATGTGGGAAATTGAGCTAGTTCCCGTATACTTGCTAATTTCTATCTGGGGAGGCGCGAAACGCCGCTATGCAGCTACCAAGTTTATTCTTTATACTGCTGCTGCCTCTATATTTATTCTCGTAGCCGGTTTTGCTCTAGCATTCTCTGGAGATACATTCACTTTCGACATCGCGTCTTTGGGAATGAAAGAATATCCCAAAGCGATTGAATTATTAGCTTATGCAGGTTTCTTAATTGCTTTTGGTGTCAAATTACCAATTTTCCCCTTGCACACCTGGCTACCTGATGCTCACGGTGAAGCTTCCGCACCTGGTTCAATGATTCTAGCGGGTGTGTTGTTGAAGATGGGCGGCTATGCCTTAATCCGCTTCAACATGGAAATGTTGCCTAACGCTCATGTTTACTTCGCTCCAGTTTTAGCCATCTTAGGTGTAGTTAACATTATCTACGGTGCTTGTTGCGCCTTTGCTCAAACCAACCTCAAACGCCGCCTCGCTTACTCTTCAATTGCTCACATGGGTTTTGTACTCATCGGTTTAGCTTCCTACACAGAATTGGGTGTAAGTGGCGCGATGTTACAGATGGTTTCCCACGGTTTAATTGCTGCTAGCTTATTCTTCTTAACTGGTGTAACTTACGAGCGTACCCACACCTTGTTAATGGATAAAATGGGCGGTATCGGTAAAGTAATGCCCAAAACCTTCGCTCTCTACACCGCAGGCGCAATGGCTTCTCTAGCCTTACCTGGGATGAGTGGCTTCGTAGGTGAGTTGATGGTATTCCTCGGAATTGCTACCAGTGATGTTTACAGTTCCAGCTTCAAAGTTGTAGTAGTTCTCCTCTCAGCAGTAGGTGTGATTCTGACACCAATTTACTTACTTTCCATGCTGCGTCAAGTATTCTACGGTAATCAAAGTGAAGAATTACATTTAGATACTGTAGTTGCTGATGTCAAACCCCGTGAGTTGTTCATCACCGCTTGTTTAATTGTTCCCATCATCGGTATCGGTTTGTATCCCAAGATGGTGACACAGACTTACGATGTGAAGACAGTAGAAGTTGCCACCCATGCCCGTCAAGTGTTACCAGTTGTGGGTAATGGACAACAGCCAGCAAGTATGTACTCACAAATTTTCACAGCACCAACTCTAGCTTCTGCTCAAGTTGAAAGTTTAGTTAATATCTCTAAGTAAATATAAGTCCCGACTAGGGAACGAAAAGTAAATTCTAATATGAGGGGAGTATAGGGGTAGTTACACAACTACCCCTTAAATTTTTTAGTTATCGTCAATTCAAGAGTTTAAGATCCCTACGTCTACACGTAGTATCAGTTCTGACTTTTCACGGGATCTGGAACACTCCTCTCCATACCAGAGTACCTCTCCCCTACGAATGTAGAGACGTTTCATGAAACGTCTCTACATATTCCCCCTTCGCTAGTAGGGGGTTAGGTTTTGCGTTAACTTTTCCACATAACGTGAAAAGTCAGAGTATCAGTTGAGTTGGAGTTTAAATCCCCGACTCCAACTATCTTTAAGTAATAAGGGAACACCAAAAAATAAATTATCCAAAATTAATGGTTGGGTAGGGTGCGTCAGTATTAATAATTTCTGAGTATAGTTAGGTTCTATCGCACTGACGCACCCTACAGTTTGGATATTTTTTGCTCTGGAAGTCCCTAAGTAATGAATAAATCCCATTACTCATTACTTATTACTCATTACTCATTACTTATGACTTATTACTCATTTAAGATTGGGTAACTTATTTCGGCAATTTCCTAGACCATTCCTGAAAATCACGTTCATATGACTCCCCACTATTTTTATAAGCTTTCATACCAGAAAAAAATAAACCTAACCCCCAACCTAGTAGGGGAAAAATTGCCCAGAAATATGAAGGACTTGTCCATAAATTCAAGGCAATTAAAAATCCATTAACACCCATAAAAGAAATCAAATGTGATTTAAACTCCCCTTGTCTTTGGGCATGAAATTTATGTCGCATTTTCTCTTCTATTTCTTGAATCAACCATTCTTGTTCAGCAGCTTGTAGGGATGCCGATGAAACTCCTAGTTCTGAGGCGATTTCTATAATCTGCTGTCGTGAGATTTCTCCCTGTTGCTGACGAGCAAAAGCTTTTTGGAGAATTTGTTGCATTTGTTCTGAATTGTAAGTCATATAACTACCAAAGAAGGTGCAAAAATAGCCAAGAGAATGAAGTAAATTTTGAAACTTTAGCTACAAAAGCATTAAAAGTATATTTAGTCGTTGTTACTAACTTCTGAGACACACATTCTATATCTCAAAAAATATCCCATGCAGTAATTAAAAACACAAATATTGGCATATTCTGTGCAATTTTATTTGTTAAATAAATCTTGTTGATTCTGTATATTTAGCAACAGAAAAAACAGTAAATAGCCTAGCGTAAATAAACTATATTAAATAATACAAACTTTGGATTTTGGATTTTGCGGAAAGTTCTGTAGGCGGGTTTCCCGCCGTAGGAAACTTTCCAAGACGGATTTTGAATTGCCAGCCTCGATTCATAGGCTATTACAGCAGATCAAAATAATACTATTTATCCGAATTTAGTATAATGTAAAACTAAGATTAAGTTCGTAGTAAGGACTTTAGTCCTTATTTGAGAACTAAAGTTCTCACTACAAACCTTTAATTACTTACCCTGTTCTACTTATGCACGGAGTAGGGGCGCAATGCCTGCCGCCCCTACAAGGATATATCACTTCCCTAAAATTTTTTTAGCTATTCTTAGGGTATAGCCAAGACCGAAATAAACGGGTGACTCTGGGCATGACCACATAGGTCAATAGCAAAACCATAGTCACAGTAATAATCAACGAAATTATGAAGGGCGGTAAACCTCTTAAGAGGGGTGTGATAAATGTATTTAGTAAATTAATCAACACATATACAGATGCCCAAGTTAGCAAGGCTGTTTTATAGCGTGGTGGTGTCTTTAATAGTTGACCAGGAAGGGAAAACCAAGCTTCTAAGCCACTGATGTGCTGAACCTGCGGCTCAGATTCTACCAAAGATTGGGCTTGAGCTAGCCAATATTCCCGATCGCGCGATGTCATCCAGGTCTTAAGATTTTCATAGCCGTCAAACTTGAAGATAATTACATATTCGGGTCTTAAGCCAGGTAGGGGGCGAATGATATTTGTACCCATATGACCAGCATAGGTTCTGGCGACACTGGTAATATCTTTTAGCCAAGCTTCATAAGCACTTTCGCATCCTGGCTTGACTACTTGTGAAATAACCACAGTGATAATTTGAGCGTCTTGTTCCATTGCGATCGCTACCATTCAGATATATGAGATAAAGTGTTTGTCAAGAAGTTGAAGTTAAATGGCCGCAGAATAGGCTTCATCTACTTTTAAGGTTGTGCCTGAAATGAACTTAGCATCATCGGAAATCAAGAAAGCTACTGTTTTGGCAAACTCTCGATAGGTAGCAGGACGACCAAACATTAAATCCGCCGGCACATTCCAGCCTTCTAACTCTGCCATTGAATCGGCGACAAAAAAAGGGGCGACGGAAACCATCCGAATCTTATCGCCTCTGTAACGCTTGGCATATAATTTTGTAAAACCTTCCATTGCGGTGCGGAGTGTTCCGGTAAAAGGTGTTCCTAAACTGGGTTCTTGAGAATCACAGGCGGAAATATTAACAATGACACCGCCTCCAGAACGTTGCATTGGTGCTGTCACTAGTTTGGCAATGCGAACCACACTCAAAAATAGCATTTCAAAGTGTTCTAACCACATTTCATCAGAAATAGCAAGTAAATCTGGTCGCGGTGGGTCGCCAAAACTATTAACTACTGCATCTATCCGACCAAAGTTAGTTAAGGTTGTCTCAACTAATCGCTGTAAATCTTCGGGGTTGGTGATTGAGCCTTGAATAGCAATACCACCCAATTCTGTAGCTAAATCTAAAATTTCAGGCGATCGCGCCATTAATGCCATATTGTAACCCCGTGCGGCTAATTCTCGCGCACAACCCGCACCAATCCCCCGGCTAGCAGCCGTCAGGATTGCTACTTTTCGTCCACTCATATTCCTACTTTCTCAAGAAAAATCTTTAGAAAGTATCATAAACCTTTCAGGTTGACTTTGTAAAGAATTTTCTTTAGTTTGTGAGTATGATCAAAAACTCACCGAAAAAATCAACTACAGTCCGCACTCGCCGCGCTATTGTCAACTTACTCAAACAACAGGGTGCAATGGACTCCCAAGAATTAGCTGCTTGTTTGGGGATTTCTGCAATGGCTGTGCGTCAGCATTTGTATGCACTGCAAGGTGAAAATTTAGTTACCTATGAAGAAGAACCCCGTGAGATGGGGCGACCTGCTAAACTATGGCAATTAACCCCAGATGCTAACCGCTTGTTTCCTGATGGTTATGCAGAGTTAACTTTGGGTTTAATTCAGGCGGTAACGGAAGCCTTTGGAGAAGCGGGATTAGATAAGCTACTGGAAGTTAGGACTAAACAGCAACTTGCTACCTATCAAGCAGAAATATCTAGCCAAGATACATTAGCAGCAAAATTAGCAGCTTTAGTAAAATTGCGATCGCACGAAGGATACATGGCCGAAAGTCAAGCCTTAGCAGATGGTTCTTTCCTATTAATTGAAAATCACTGCCCCATATGCGCTGCGGCTACAGCCTGTACGGGATTATGTGAGCAGGAGTTAAGGATTTTTCAATCTGTTCTAGGAGAAGATGTCAAAGTAGAAAGAGAAGAACACATCCTAGCAGGCGCGAGACGTTGCCTGTATCGTGTCGCCAAATTTTAAATGGAGCTAAGCGGATTCGAACCGCTGACCCCTTCAATGCCATTGAAGTGCTCTACCAACTGAGCTATAACCCCTTAAGTTGCGTTATTAATTATGTCTTAATATTTAGTCTGTTGTCAAGTGGTTTGGCAAATTATTAACTTTGTATAGTTTGGGTTTAACTAATTAATAGTTGACTTGCAATAAGTAGCTCATACAATGCCCCATGAGAAAATACACAACTAACATGGCGGCAGCAGCTAGGGCAACCAACGTACCTGCTAACATCAGAGAAAATTCTTTATGCTCAACTGCCTTTTCCATCAGGTGTAGTGACCAAGCCACTAGAGCCACATCAAATAATAAAATAGGAATCAACATATTTCTTAATATTTTGTAACAGTCGTAAAATAATCTTAACACCGTTTTCGGGAACTGTATCTAACTGCGCCTGATGTGACTCAATCTCTATAATCGCTTTAGAATTAAGGGTACAAACGTACTGGAACTTGGCGATCGCGCAAATAATTCTTAATTTCAGCAACACTTAACTGACCATAATGGAGAAGCGATGCCAATAAAGCTGCTTCTGCTTTGCCTTCAGTGAGTGCAGTATGGATATGTTCACAATTACCTGCACCACCAGAAGCAACCACCGGGATTTCTACAGCCTCGGCAATTGCTCGTGTTAACTCAATGTCATAACCGGCTTGAGTACCATCAGCATCCATACTTGTCACCAACAGTTCCCCAGCACCGCGTTTTTCTACTTCTTTCGCCCAAAGTAGGGCATCTAAGCCTGTATTTTCTCTACCACCACGCACATACACATCCCAACCTGGGTTTTGCGGGTCGAGTCTGCGCCTAGCATCAATAGCAATAACTATGCACTGATTACCAAAGCGATCGCTAGCCCGATTGATCAAGTCTGGATCACGTACTGCCGCAGAGTTAATACTAACCTTGTCTGCCCCAGCCCGTAACAAAGCTTTAACATTTTCTAAGGATTGGATACCACCACCCACAGTCAGGGGAATAAAGACCTGTTCAGCCGTTCGGTAAACCACATCAAAAATAATATCTCGGTCTTCATGAGTAGCCGTAATATCTAGAAATACTAACTCATCTGCCCCAGCTTCGTTGTAAACCTTTGCCAGTTCTACCGGATCACCTGCATCTTTGAGGTTAACAAAATTAACTCCCTTAACAACGCGTCCCGCCTTGACATCTAAACAAGGTAAGATTCTTTTAGATAACATATATTTTTTTAGCTCCTGGGTAATTGTCCGGAATTTAAATTGTAAATTGAGGTGGGTATTTCCCGCCGAAAATCTTTGCAGGCGTGTCTATGTGCAGTGTTATGGCAGAGATTGCGCTCAAACAGACCTAAACTGAAAGTTAAAGCTGAATTATGGCGATCATCTCCTCGAAAAAACAGCCTCCAGAACCCAATGGGCAACCAAAACAACATCGGGAATCAGCAAAAGCAGCCCCCAAAGAAAGTATTTTGCAACCTGAAGCTGCCATTGATGAACAAGGTAAGCAAGAAGAGAGTATCAGACCACAGAAATTTGCTGACTATATCGGACAAAAAGACCTCAAGGATGTTCTAGAGATTGCCATCAAAGCAGCCAAGTCGCGGGGTGAAGTTTTGGATCACTTGCTACTGTATGGCCCTCCCGGATTAGGTAAAACAACAATGGCAATGATATTAGCATCCGAGATGGGAGTCAACTACAAAATCACAAGTGCGCCAGCCTTAGAACGACCTAGAGACATTGTCGGGCTGTTGGTGAACTTAAAACCCGGAGATATTTTATTTATTGATGAAATCCATCGACTCTCACGGATGACCGAAGAAATATTGTATCCAGCGATGGAAGATTACAGGCTAGATATTACTGTCGGTAAAGGTTCTAGTGCTAGGATTCGCAGTTTGCCTTTATCCAAGTTTACCCTAGTGGGAGCGACAACCCGCGTCGGGGCTTTGACTTCCCCACTACGCGATCGCTTTGGCTTAATTCAAAAGTTGCGCTTTTATGAAGTTGACGAACTCAGTAAAATTGTCTTAAGGAGTTCCCAATTACTCCAAACTAACGTCACCGAAGATGGAGCGACAGAAATTGCCCGCCGTTCCCGGGGAACACCACGGATTGCTAATAGATTACTTAAACGCGTCCGTGATTATGCGGAAGTTAAATCTTGTACTGAAGTTAATCAAAGTGTTGCCGCCGAAGCATTGCAACTATTTCAAGTAGATCCTTGCGGCTTAGATTGGACAGATCGCCGGATGCTAAGTGTGATTATTGAACAATTTAATGGCGGCCCCGTAGGCTTAGAAACCATCGCCGCAGCTACCGGAGAAGATACCCAAACCATTGAAGAAGTTTACGAACCATATCTGATGCAGATTGGTTATTTAAGCCGGACTCCCCGTGGACGCACAGCCACGAAAGCCGCATACAAGCACATGGGATTTACACCACCGAATGAGCAGATGTCATTGCTTTAGGGAATGGGGAATGGGGCAATTCAATTCAAAATTCAAAATTCAAAATTGAAGAGTGTTACTCCCCCTGCTCCCTGCTCCCCTGCTCCCTGCTCCCCTGCTCCCTGCTCCCAGTCAACAGTCAACAGTCAACACTCACCCCTATGATCAAGTTAATTAGTATAGTTCTCAGTCTTTTACTCGTGCTGGGCTGGGGTACACCAGTCATGGCAGAAACTCAACCACCTAGCATTACCCAAGAACAATTAGAACAGGGTGATGAGTGGGCAAATCAGGCCTTTGCCGCTACTAATAAAGGTGATTTTGCGACGGCGGAGAAGTATTGGACAAAAATTATTGAAAATTTCCCTACGAATGCAGGTGCATGGAGTAACCGAGGCAATTCACGGGTGAGTCAGAATAAATTAGAAGCCGCACTAGCTGACTATAACAAAGCCGTGGAATTAGCCCCCAATGTCACCGATCCTTACTTAAATCGGGGTACAGCTTTAGAAGGGTTGGGTAAATGGTCAGAGGCGATCGCAGATTATAATCATGTTTTAGAACTTGATCCTAACGACGCAATGGCTTATAACAATCGGGGTAATGCCAATGCTGGTTTAGGAAAATGGCAAGATGCGATCGCAGATTATCAGAAATCCTTTGCAATTGCCCCCAATTTTGCCTTTGCCCGTGCTAATTATGCCCTGGCTTTATATGAAACTGGCCAAACACAGCAAGCCATTCGGGAGATGCGAAATATTACCCGTAAATACCCCAACTTCGCCGATGTCCGTGCGGCATTAACCGCCGCTTATTGGGTAAATGGTCAACAAGGTGAAGCAGAAAGTAACTGGGTAGCTGCCTATGGATTAGATACCCGTTATAAAGATATGAACTGGGTAAAAAATATCCGTCGCTGGCCTCCTAGTATGGCGGCAGCTTTAGATAAATTCTTGAAAATTCAGTAATTTTCGCAACAGATGTCTCTACAACAACTGATATAGGACTTACACAACTGGCATATTTTTGATGTAGATGTAGGGTGTGTGACGCTGCGAAAGTATTTGAAGGTAGCCATGAGACTTATAGCGTCACGCACCAACCATCAATTGCTACACTTGCATAAGCTATTAAGCATATAAGAAAGCACATTGAGTCCGCAGAGGGGCAGGGGGCAGGGGGCAGGGTGAAAGAAATGTTAACTTGAACTCAGATCACGGTTATCAATTTGGGCGCGTTGTAAACTACCAGAAAAGTCAACATAAACACTTTTCCATTCAGTGAAAACATCTAAAGCAGTCGTGCCGGCTTCTCGGTGTCCGTTACCTGTCTGTTTGACACCACCAAAGGGTAAGTGTACTTCCGCACCAATAGTAGGGCCGTTGATGTAAGTAATACCGGCTTCAATATCGCGTATGGCAGTAAAGGCGCGGTTGATATCGCGGGTATAAATAGAAGAAGACAGACCGTATTTGGTATTGTTAAGAATAGCGATCGCTTCCTCAAATGTCTTCACCTCAATTAAGGCCACCACAGGGCCAAATATTTCTTCACGGGCTACCCGCATCTGTGGTGTAACATTATCTAAAACCGTAGGTTGGAAAAAATAACCCTGATTTAACTCCCCTTGCGTCGCAATTTTTCCACCAATTAATATTTTTGCACCTTCCTCACGGGCAATTTTCATATACTCATTTACCCGTTGCAGTTGTCTATGGTTAATTATCGGCCCAATATCTGTATCAGGGTCATTACCAGCACCCAAACGTAACTGACTAGCACGCTCACACAGCATACTAGTAAATTTGTCTTTGATATCGTGATGTAAAATCAAGCGGCTAGTAGCTGTACACCGTTGACCGGTTGTGCCAAATGCGCCCCACACTGCACCATCTAAAGCTAGTTCTAAATCTGCGTCTTCCATCACTACTTGGGCATTTTTACCACCCATTTCTAAACAGACACGTTTATGAGTCCGTCCACAAGTTGCACCCACATACGCCCCAGTTCCCGAAGAACCAGTAAAAGATACTAAATCAATTTCTGGATGTTCAACTAAAGCCTTCCCCACTTCCTCTCCTACCCCATGCACCAAGTTAATTACCCCTGGCGGTAAACCTGCGGCGGCGAAAATTTCGATTAATTTAGTCGCACAGGCTGGAGTATCCTCAGCAGGTTTGAGAATTACCGTATTCCCACAAACCAAAGCCGGCATTGCTTTCCAGCAAGGAATAGCCACAGGAAAATTCCAGGGAGTAATTAAAGCACAAACACCAATAGGCATCCGCACAGTCATAGCGAACTTATTGGGCATTTCCGAAGGAGTAGTTTGCCCAAACAGTCTTCGTCCTTCCCCAGCACTATAAAAAGCACAGTCAATACCTTCTTGGACATCACCCCTAGCCTCAGTTAATGGTTTACCCATTTCCCGACTAATTAACTGTGCTAGTTCTTCCTTGTGTTCAGCCAATAATTCCCCAACGCGAAAGATATGTTCTGCCCTAGCTGGGGCTGGAACTTGCCGCCAACTTCGATAAGCTTGCCTAGCTGCGGCTACTGCCAAGTTTACATCCTCAGCTTGAGAGCGGGGAAAAGTAGCCACCACCTCAGTTTTATTTGCAGGGTTATGACTAGCCAGGATATTTTCACCCATAGCATCCAACCACTGACCATTAATATAGTTTTTGCTGTTAAATGGAGTTGTCAAGTCGCTTTGCTCCAATTCAAAATTCAAAATTCAAAATTCAAAATTAAATACCCCACGGACAAATCAGGGGCTTTGAATTAATGCTGTTTCACTTTTTTTCTTCTCCATAAATAAATTTAGGGGCTTGTATCCTTTTTTCTTTGGTCATTTACCTATAGCATCTTTCCGCGTAGCGGTATTACAAATTACGAATTACGAATTACACATTATCCTCTACTTACCAAAATAGCAATTAAGGCACTAATGCCAACACTCCCACAGGAGAACCTGAACCGCGCCAGAGTCTAATGACACCTATAGCTAAGGTAGTCCCTGTGGGTGGTAGTTGATCTAAGTTGGTCAGATTTTCTAACACAATGCCTTGCTGTGCCAAAACTAGGCGGTTGGTAGTAAAACTATGATCTTGTCCAGGGTCTACACCATGCGTATCAATACCTACGCCAGCAATGCCCCTGTGTTGAATTAAAAACTCAGTTGCATCACTACCAAAACCTGGAAAGTGCATAATTCCTTGGGAGTCCTGATTGAGAAAAGCGTTTTTATCAGACCATTTAGCTTGCCAACCTGTATGCAGTAGCACTATATTACCAACGGGAATTTCCCCGTGTTCTCTCTCCCAGGCAAGAATATCAGCAACACTCAGGACATAATCAGAATTTGTAGCTGCAACTGCACAGATATCTATAACCACAGCAGGTACAATTAAAGATTGAGCAGCATATTGATCAATGCCCACACCAGTCTGATAAAAACTGTTAGGTGCATTAATGTGAGTGCCGCTATGCTCACCCAAAGAGAAACACCGCAGATAATAACCATCATCTTGCAGTTGTGCCACGGGTGTAAACTCAACAGGAGGATCGCCTGGCCATTGGGGAATATTGGTGTCAATAATGTGGCTTAAGTGAATCACCCGCGAGAAATGAATCGTATTCAAACTTACCCCCTACACCCAGAGTATATTTATTTATTGAGAGAAAAAATCGGTATTAAACTAACTGCTGAATTGTCTCAATAATAAATTTTCTTTGACTACTCCCCGATGCTCAAGCAACGGGGAATCTAATGGTTTTAATATTTCTTGTACTGCGCCACAATAAAGTCCACGGCAATACTACCAAATTAAGGTTTAATTAATAAATCATCTCTGAATCACATGACCCTCTAGTTAGTTGAAATTGGAGAAAAAAATTGTGAAAGCAATTTTAATGACAGCACCTGGTAGTCCAGAAGTGCTGCAATTACAGGAAGTACCAAAACCCACTACATTAGGTAGCACTGATTTATTAGTCCGCTTGGTAGCGGCGGGGATTAACCCTATTGATACTAAAATACGCCAACGAGGCACTTTTTACCCTGAGCAAATGCCTGCGATTTTAGGATGTGATGGTGCAGGTATCGTAGAAGCAGTAGGGGAAGGTGTCAAAAGATTTCGTCCCGGTGATGCAGTGTATTTCTGCAATGGTGGTTTAGGTGCAAAGTACGGTAATTATGCTGAGTATACTGTTGTTGATGAACGCTTCACAGCCCATAAACCTGCTTCCTTAACCTTTGCTGAAGCTGCCGCCGCACCCCTAGTATTAATCACTGCTTGGGAAGCTTTATATGAGCGGGGAAGATTAGAACCAGGAGATAACGTTTTAATTCATGGGGGTGCTGGCGGGGTTGGCCATGTGGCAATTCAATTAGCAAAACTTAAAGGTGCAAATGTTTGCACTACGGTAAGTTCTGAAGCCAAGGCGCGTTTTGTTAGACAAATCAGTGCTGATCATGTAATTTTCTATAAACAAACAGACTTTGTGCAAGCGGCTTTAGATTGGACTAACGGCGAAGGTGTAGACTTAGCTTTTGATACTGTTGGCGGCGAAACTTTTCACAAAACTTTCCCGGCTGTGCGAGTTTATGGTGATATCGTCACTATTCTCGAACCGAAAGCTGATACTGTTTGGCGAGTAGCGAGAAATCATAACCTCCGCATTGGTTTTGAATTAATGCTGACACCGATGTTACAAAACTTAGTTGAAGCACAACAGCACCATGCAGAAATTTTGACAGAGTGTGCTGAGTTTATGGAGCAAGGTAAATTAACTATTCACGTTAGCCACAAGTTTCCTTTAGCAGCAGCAAATCAAGCTCATGAATTACTAGAAAATGGTGGAATTGTGGGTAAAATCGTGCTGTTAATCAGCAATGAGTAAATTGTAGTGGGATGGTTGTGAGTTGGTTTGGCGATCGCTCTTGAGTTAAATTGCGATCGCAATTTAAAATGAAGTCGTTCTTTTGCCAGTAGTAAAAAAGAGAAATTGCGCTACCACCGATTTAGTCAGTTGTTGAATCAAGAATGCGATCGCACCATTATCATACGTTGCTTTCACGCACTCTACACTTTAAGCTGTATTTTATTAAAAAAATACATTTTCTTGCCTAATGCCCAATTCTTTTTGGAATATTTTAATTATTAGTTTTTACGCCTGTTTATTGTTATTCATGCCTCTACCAGCCTGGGCGGCATCAACACCAATAGAACGCACACCTTTAAGTTTAGAATTATTACAAGAGCGAGTACATAACCCCATTCTTCGGGAAGGTAATTTAACTGTAGATTTGCGAGAAATGGTAATTGATTTGCGTCCTGAAAATGGGATTTTTCGTGATGCTTTTTATCAATTACTGCGGAAAGAACTCCAAAAAACTGGGGCAAAACCTTTAGGATTAGACTTGAGTAATTCTTTAATTCAAGGTGATTTTATTGGCAGTGATTTAGGTTTAAGAACACCTTTATATGCTCAAGCGATCGCTCCTATTTTTACTCCTACAGAACAAGCACAATTAGAACAGTTACGTTTGGCTTGTTTACAATCTTTAACTCTGACTTTGATTAATTCTAAAGATTGCCGATCGCTACTTGATACTCAATCCACAGCATCTAGTGAAGTAAACGTTTTTCGTGGGGCTTTGACATTTAATCAAACTCGTTTTAATGGAGAAGTAAAATTTGCTAATACATTTTTTCTACAATCTGTAGATACTAAAAATGCTATCTTTCTCCAACCAATTAACTGGAGTGAAACGAGATTTAGCCGCCCTATCAGTTTTGATAATACTACTTTTCGCCAATCTAGTAATTTTCAAGGTAGTGTTTTCTTTGACAAGGCTAATTTCAAACAAACCCAGTTCCAAGACATTACTAACTTTTATGGCAGCTTGTTTATGAAATCTGCCAACTTCAATCAGGCTATTTTTAAACAATTAGCTAAATTTAATCATATCCAATGGCAAGGTAAAGCCAACTTAACTGGTGTGAAATTTTTCAATCAAGCACAGTTTGCAAAAGCTAATTTTAATCAGTCCTTATCGCTCAAAGATGCTGTTTTTGAACAAGCTGTGATCTTTCGAGAAGTATTTTTTAATCAACCAGTAGATTTACGGAGTGCAAGTATTCTCAATCAAGCGGATTTTAGTGATACACTATTCACAAAATCAGCTTTTTTAAATGTTCCTGGACTAACTTTTAATTCTAATCAAGCCAAAATCTTAGGAAATCCAGGACAGATTGGGAAAATGTTTAGTGTCCCGACTTTCCAAGGTAATCAAAATGTGTTGCGAAATTTAGTACAGAATTTCCGTCAACAACAGCAAGTAACTGATGCTAATCAAATAGAATACACTAAACAAAAATTAAAATTACAAGAATTAAGCCGGGAGTTATTTGGCATTAATATTAATAATGCTCCTGTAGTTAGTTTGATCAGATTGGGTTTTTCGGCAATTCAAGCTGAAGCGATCGCTCAACGCCGAATCATCAAACCATTCACTAACCGCCAGGAATTATTAACATTAGCAGATATCGATTTAGCTACTTACAATCAACTTAGCGATCAGTTAGTTTTTGCTGAACCTTTAGCTATTGGTAGTTGGTTGCTAGAAGCTTGGGCTTGTTTAGCATTGAGTTTATTGTTACTCTTAAGTGGTTATGGGACAAACTTTTGGTTAGTTTTTGGTGTGGGAGGAGTAGCGATCGCTTTCTTTGGTGTAATTTTTTGGTTAGTAGATCGCTGTCGTCGTCTCCATCCTGTTCCCATCATTCCCACCTATTACGAAAGCGTGGCTATTTTCATTAGTTTTACTGCTTTAATATTCTTGAGCTTATTAGCTATTTTTCGCAATGCTGCCCAACCTTGGTTAACTCTAGGATGTCTGAGTATAATTATCATCCCTATCCCCTTATTCTTAATTATCAGCCTCTACAAACAAGGCCGCTATCACGATTTATTAAATGTTTCTTATTTAACTGAAGACGGAACATTTCGCCAGTTACGATTATTAATTGGCCGTTTACCAGTGATTCCCAGAAATCAAGTATTTCGGGAACGATATATGCCTTTATTATGGGATAAGCGATGGAATTGGCTAAACTACTACGATTTTAGTCTTAACAATCTAGTTAGGCTAGGTTTTAACGATATTCGTCTCAGAGATGAACATCTACCGGGAATTATTTCTACTCTAGCTTGGTATCAGTGGAGTTTGGGGATACTTTACATCACCCTAGTTTTATGGACACTCTCCCGCACGATTCCCGGTTTAAATCTCCTGATTTATCTGAAGTAGAAAATTATCTCATTTCTGAAGAAAAGCAGGGGTGAAATGAAGTGAAAATTAATATTCTCTGAGTTTTTAATTTTGATTTTCACCTAGGGGATTACATATCTAGAGAGTACTGAACCCGCTAGAGCTTTCGGTGCGTTAAGGCTTACGCCTAACACACCCTACTGGCGTGTCAAGGCTAAAATAGTGTATTAGATGTAGGTTGGGTTTCTTTCCTCAACCCAACATAAATATCGAAAAATTAACATAGATGCTGGTGTTGGGTTTCCTTGCGTCAACCCAACCTACAATTTCTTTGCAACATTTTAGGCTTGTCAGTCCACTACATATATTTTCTTATTTTTGTTTTAGCTAAGTCAAACTTTTTAAAGATTTTTAAACTTATATTATATTCATGGATTTCTAGAATTTGCTCCTTCATCAGACTGAGAAATCAGCAATTAAATCATAAATTAGCCTACTCTTAACCATGCTTTAATCCAGCACTATTAATGTTTAAGCAGAGACATTAATATGTCAACAAATGACAAGTACAGTGGCTATTGAAATTGGTAATCTTTCCAAACAATTTAAAGGGAAGACAGCACTTAAAAATTTATCCTGCACAATTCATGAGGGAGAAATGGTTGCTCTCATAGGTGCATCTGGCTCAGGTAAATCTACTCTTTTGCGGCACATCAATGGCTTGCATATTGCAGATACAGGCACAGTATTTATTTTTGGTACTGTACTACAAAGCCAGGGCAAATTACATTCTAAAATTAGGTATTTACGCAGCCAGATAGGCTGTATTTTTCAACAGTTTAATTTAGTCAATCGGCTAACCGTGAGCGAAAATGTTCTAGTTGGTAACTTAGCAAGATTGTCTATTTTACGCTCAACATTACATTTCTTTACCAAAGCAGAAAAAATCCAAGCTCTAACAGCCTTAGAGCGAGTAGGGATTCTGGAACATACTTATAAACGAGCATCTATGCTATCTGGAGGGCAACAGCAACGGGTAGCGATCGCGCGTTGCTTAGTACAAGGAGCGAAAATCCTGCTGGCGGATGAACCTATTGCATCTCTAGATCCTGAGTCAGCACGTAAAGTTATGGAGTTACTTGTACAACTAAATCGCCAAAACGGAATTACTGTAGTTGCTTCCTTACATCAAATTCAAATGGTGCGGAATTACTTTGAGCGTGCGATCGCTTTAAGAGATGGCGAAGTTATGTTTGATGGTGCAACTGTAGAACTAGATGACAAAAAACTCAATGAAATTTACGGTGCAGCCGCAGAAGAATTAGTAATGCGAGGACATGGGGAACTACTGGTGTAATTCGTAACGATGCTCCCGCCCCGCTCCGCTCTAAGCGCAGCTATGCCGCAGGCTTTACGTAATTCTTAATTCGGCTAGGCAGAAGCAAGCTACGTAATTTTTCATAGTTGATTATCTCTGTAACAATTCATCATTTTTTAATTACATCTGAACACTAAACTTATGGATAGAAGGTTATTTATTCAACAGGTTTCTTTGTTTACTGCAACTTTGGCAAGTGCCAAGATACTTTCAGCTTGTAATTCTGAGGCTGATAATAACACCGCAGCGATTCAAGAAATTAATTTTGGTGTATTGTCTACAGAATCTCAGGCTAATCAAAAACCGATTTGGCAACCTTTTGCGGCTGCTATGTCAAAGGAAATTGGAATTACTATTAAGCCTTTTTATGTGACACAGTATGCAGCCGTCATTGAAGCAATGCGTTTTGGTAAAGTTCAAGCGGCTTGGTTAGGTGGTAAATCTTATATTGAAGCTGCAAAAGTAGCCGATGCAGAAGCTTTTGCTCAGGTAGTAAGTGCAGATGGAACTAGAGGTTACTATTCTCATTTAATTGCTAATAAAGATAACCCGATTACGCCGGCAGCTATAGCAGCAGGTGGCGATAAATATATAATTCAAAATGCAGCTAATCTGACCTTTGCTTTTAATGATCCTAATTCTACCTCTGGGTTTTTAGTTCCTAGTTACTATATTTTCACCAAAAATAATATTGATCCCAAAAAATCATTCAAAAGGTTAATTTTTGCTGGAAGTCATGAAGCTTCTGCGTTGGCTGTAGCTAATAAACAAGTAGATGTTGCTACTGTTAGCAATGAAGCATTAAAACGTTTAGAAAGAACTAATCCTACAGCTAGACAGAAAATTGAAATCATTTGGCAATCTCCTCTCATTCCTAGCGATCCCATTGTTTATCGTCGAGATTTACCAGCAGATATCAAACAGAAATTTCAAAACTTTTTCTATAATTACAAAGATGCTAAAGTTTTAGAACCATTTGAAATTGCTGGGTTTGTCCAAGCTGATGATAAAGTTTGGCATACAATTCGAGAATTAGAGATTGCTAAAAAAATCCAGGAAACTCAAGCTAAAGAAAATCTCAGTGAGCAAGATAAGCAGCAAAAAATAGCAGAACTTAATCAGCAACTCAAAGAGATTCAATAAGTTCATATTTATAAAGTAACGTCTAATGTCAATTCAAATCTTGCGAATACGTAGATATTTGTAGGGGCGGGTTCACCGAGATCAAAATTTAATCATGAATGATGTTTGTTAACCCGCCCCTACCAAGTTTGATACACCGCAAGTAGGGGCGGGTTCACCGAGATCAAGAGTTAATCATGAATGATGTTTGTTAACCCGCCCCTACTATTTATTGGATAGACGGTTTTTCTAATTCACATCAGGCGTAAGTAAATATTAGATAGGGGAGGCAAAAAGCCGTGTGAATTTTCCTCCCGATTTATTGCCGTTGTGTTACAGCTATCTGAGAATTTGGGGGTGTGAGGAAATTATAGATAGCCGTGAAGTACCACTATCATACGGTGCGTTACACGTTGCTTAAACGCACCCTACAAATTTCAGGTTTACTTTACACTCGTATTAGATTTATAGGTGAATAAAAGTGCGATCGCTAAATCCGAGAAGTGCTAATGTATCTCCTAGCGTAATAGCAATGCTAGAGCAAGAAGCAAAGATTGTGAGTACTAAAAAAGTTTTATTTATTGTTGGTATTGCTGCTGTCTTGATTTTTGCCTATTATCAAAGCGAGTTAAATTTACCTGTGTTGCTACGACGGGGAGGTAATATGGCGGAATATATCCGTTCATATTTCCCCCCAGATTTTAGTGATTGGCAGTATTATTTAGAAGAAACGCTGATTACTATTTCGATGGGAATTTGGGGAACTTTAATGGCAGCGATCGCAGCTGTTCCTCTCTCAATTCTAGCATCTAATAATATGTGTCCTGTGTGGATTGTTCAACCCACACGTCGTCTTTTAGATGCTATGCGCGCTATTAATGAAATCGTCTTTGCTTTAATATTTGTAGTTGCCGTAGGGTTAGGGCCATTTGCTGGAGTTTTGGCGTTATTTGTACATACAGCCGGCACTTTGGGAAAGCTATTTTCTGAAGCAGTAGAAGCAATTGAACCAGCCCCCGTAGAAGGAATTAGAGCCACTGGTGCAAGTCAAATTCAAGAAGTAATTTATGGGGTGATTCCCCAAGTGATGCCTTTATGGACTTCTTTCACTCTCTACAGATTTGAATCTAATGTCCGTTCTGCATCTGTATTAGGAATTGTCGGTGCTGGTGGTATTGGGGTTTCACTTTATCAAAGTTTTGGTGCATTTCAATATCAAAAAGTCTGTGCAATTTTGATTATTTTAATTGTGGCTACAGGTACGATTGATATACTTTCTGCAAGGGTAAGAAAGTGGTTAGTTTAGATGACGGTTGATAGTTGATTGATCAGAATTTATTCGGTATCATTTTCAAAGAATAGTTCCATGCGATCGCCCCGAAATCTTGTTACACCATATTCAATGACTTTACCTGTTTGATCAATGTTAACTGACTCTGCTAACAGAATTGGTTGATTCAGAGGTAATTGCAGCCATTTAGCATCATGGGGCTGAACTAAACGAGCAGAAACGCAGGTACTACGACGAATATGATCACATCCATATACTTCCTGTAAAAGCCGAGAAATTGATTGCTGTTCTTGTAAAAATTTGATGTTTTGCGGCTCTAAAATATCAGGGAATTGCTTCAGGGGAAAATATCCTGTCCCTATACTAATGGGTTCTTCATCGGCTAAAGCTAAACGTTCAATTAAGGCTACCGGCTCACCATAAGTAATCTCTAATCCTTTAGCGATCGCATTATCCGCAGGTAGTTCTAATACACGCAATAATTGATACCTCCCTTGCCAACCTTGCGCCTTTAAAGTTTGGTTATAACGCACACGTTTACCAATCGCATAGCGAATAGTTTTAGCAGCGACAAAAGTACCCCGCCCTCGATCAACTCTTAACAATCCTTCATTTTTCAGGAGAGCGATCGCTTGTCTGAGGGTATGGCGATTCACCGCAAACTGTTCTGCTAACTTGGTTTCCGTTGGTAATTGCTCACCAATTTGATACACCCCCTGATGAATGTTTTGTCGTAGTTTTTCAGCAATTTGAATATATATCGGCATGATTTCTTTCATGTATCAATATTAGATTGTCAACTTGTCCAAATTGCGCTAATCTATTTTCATCTAGATGTCTAGACAAGTTAAGAATAGTTTAAAACAAAATACTGGTTACTCGGACTTACACAACAAAACTATTGGTTGTGGGAATGTGTAAGGGTGTAGGGGTTTTGAACACCTAATGCTCGTGCAAGTCTTACCCAAATACTTAATTTTTAGGCTTTGTTAATTTTGAATTGGGAGCAAAGCATCATGATCGAGCGACAAGCATGGATAGCGACATTAGCGAAGGCTGAGTTAGAGCTATTAGAAAAATTGGTAAATAATATAAGTAATTTGCCCAAATATAGCTTTTTACGCTCTCCAGAGATTGGGCTGGCGATGGTGAGGGGGCGTGCTGGCGGTACAGGGGAGGCGTTTAACCTGGGAGAAATTACCATGACTCGCTGTGTAGTGCAGTTAGAGAAGCAAACAGAAGAAGCCATCACAGGATTTGGGTATGTTGCGGGGCGATCGCATCGTCATGCAGAACTAGCGGCTGTTTGTGATGCCTTACTACAAACCCCACATTGGCATGATCAAATTCAAGCCGAAGTGATTCAACCCTTGCAAATCGAGAGCCAAAAGCAGCAAGAACTCAAACAACGCCAAGCCGCAGCGACGAAGGTGAATTTTTTTACGATGGTGAGGGGGGAATGAGTAATAAGTAATAAGTAATGAGTGATAAGTAATGAGTAATGAGTAAATACCTATTATTTATTATTTGTTACTTAAAGAACGCGAAAAATAAGTTTTCCCACTGCTAATTTTACTCAGTCAGGAAAGAAAAGGATTGTGCATGAATTTTTCACTCCTGAAAAGTTACAAAATCAAGACTCTAGGCATGGGGCAGGGGAGATAAGGGAGACAAGAGGGGAGAAGTATTGAAGAACTAATGACTAAAGTTACACAATTACCAGGTTTTCAAGATGCGATTCATGATGCACAAAGGACGTTTCGGGCTTTGTTGGATGCTCATGCTCGACCAGGGTTAGCTTATCAGATAACTGCTCAGATGAGTGTACCTACGGGTTTAATGCCTGCTTGTGGGGCTGCTTGTCTGACGTTGTTGGATTTGGATGTTGTGGTGTGGTTACAGCCAAGTTTTGATGCTCAGGTTAGGGCTTGGTTATTGTTTCATACTGGCTGTCGTTTTACACAAAACCCAGAGTTAGCTGACTTCGCTTTAATTCACGATTTGGCGACGTTACCGGAATTATCTATTTTCAACTGGGGAACGGCTGAAAAACCAGAAGCCTCAACAACTTTATTAATACAACTAGAAAGTTTTGATATGGGAAAACCTGTAATTTTGACAGCACCAGGAATTTTAGACGAACGAGCGATCGCGCCCAAACTTCCCCCCCATTTTTGGGATTTTTGGCAACAGAATCATCAAGCCTATCCACAAGGTGTAGATGTGTTTTTATTTACAGAAAATGCAGTCATGGGATTACCGCGTACAGCGAAGTTGAAACAATGCTATGAATCTTGATATTCGTATTGCTAACTGTGAGGATTTACCTCTATTAAATCAGTTTTATGCTGACATGGATGGTGAGCCACCTTTAGGCAATGAAAACTTAGAAAAAATCTTTGCAGAAATTGCACAAATTCCTAATTATCACATCTATATTGCCTATTTAAATCAGCAACCTGTAGGTACTTTTAGCCTGCTTTATGCACCAACAATGATGCACCGAGGCTATCACAAATTTGCAATTTTAGATTCAGTCACAGTCATTTCTCAAATGCGGGGACAGGGAATTGGTAGTGAGATGGTAAAAACTGCAATCAAACTAAGTGCTGAAGCTGGGTGTTATAAAATCATGCTTTCTTCTAATTTAAAACGCGAGCGCGCCCATCAATTCTATCAATCACTAGGATTCGAGCAGCACGGCTGGAGCTTTAAATGCGTACTCCAACCAAGCCAACACTAATACCAATTCTCTATGAAGTTGCCTCAAATAAATGATGTAGAGATGTTGTATGCAACGTCTCTATAGTACAGAATAAAGTTCATCTATGGCTACGCCAGGCAAGCTACATCAAGAACCGGTATAAGTTTTTAAAATTACGAATTACGAATTACGTTAGCGGAGCGGGGCGTTAGCCCATTACGAATTAAAAATCATGCCATACGTTGCAGTCAAAGGTGGGGAAAAAGCCATTCAAAATGCCGAAGCACTCCTGCAAAGTAAACGCAGAGGTGATCCGGCAATTCCTGAATTGAGCATAGATCAGATTGAACAACAACTGACTTTAGCAGTAGACAGGGTAATGTGTGAGGGTAGTTTATATGATCGAGAGTTAGCAGCCCTAGCGATTAAACAATCTTGGGGTGATTTAGTTGAAGCTATTTTCTTATTACGCGCCTATCGGACAACACTCCCCCGCTTTTATTACAGCGAACCTCTAGATACTAGTAAAATGCAGATTCAACGCCGCATTTCTGCCATTTTCAAAGATGTACCAGGAGGGCAAACATTAGGGGCTACCTTCGACTACATCCACCGACTACTAGACTTTAAATTGATAGCAGAAGGAGAAGCCCCCACAGCACCGGAAGCAGAAGCCATTACAGAACCAGTTCCCCGTGTGATTGACACTCTAGATAGGGAAGGATTGATGCAAGCAGAGGGGCAAATCAATTCAAAATTCAAAATTCAAAATTCAAAATTAAAGAGTAATGGATCTGGGGAAAAATTTCCCAATACTCAACCCTTTGATTTAACTCGTCAACCTTTAACTTTTCCGGCGGGAAGGGATGCGAGATTACAAAATCTGGCGCGTGCTGATGAGGGGTTTTTACTGTCTCTGGCGTATTCTACACAACGAGGTTACGGCAGAAATCATCCTTTTGCTGGTGAGATTCGGGTGGGGGAAGTTGAGGTGGTGATTTTTCCTGAAGAATTGGGATTTGAAATTGCGATCGCAGATATTACTGTCACCGAAGTGCAAATGGTGAATCAGTTTAAAGGTAGTAAAGAATTACCGGCTCAATTTACTCGTGGCTATGGGCTAACTTTTGGTTACAACGAGCGTAAGGCGATGTCTATGGCTTTGGTAGATAGAGCAATGCGCGCTGAGGAATTAGGGGAAACAATTCAAGGCGCAGCCCAAAATGTTGAGTTTGTACTTTTACACTCTGACAATGTGGAAGCTCAAGGTTTTGTACAACATCTCAAGCTGCCGCATTATATCGACTTTCAGGCTGAGTTGAATTTGGTGCGGAAAATACGAAGTAGAGGGAATAGTGAACAGGGTTGGGGGAATGGGGAATAAAAAAGATATGAAATTTTTTAATGAATCAGTCAACCGTCAAACTAATACAAAAATTGCTATTCAAGGAGTAGATGTATTAACTTCTGATGGGTGGATGGAAGATGCTACGGTTTTAATTGCAGATGGGAAGTTTATAAGGATTGATCAGGTAATTAGTCCTGATGGGTTTCATTTGGTGAATGCTCAAGGTTTGCAAATGTTACCAGGAATTATTGATTTACATGGTGATGCTTTTGAAAGGATGATTTGTCCTCGTCCTGGGGTGAATTTTCCTCTGCCAATTGCGATCGCAGATAATGACCGTAATCTTTTAGCATCGGGTATTACTACTTTTTACTGCTCAATTACTGACTCGTATGAACCGGGTTTACGTAGTCGTGATTCTGCTCGTGCTTTAATTGATTTTATTTTAGGTACAGGTGAACAAGTTTTACACTGCAACCATCGTATTCATATCAGACATGAAGAGGCCAATATAGGCGGACATGATGAGTTATGTGATTGGATGATATCTGATCGTGTGCATCTTTTATCTATTAATGATCATTTACCACCCCCTGGTAATCACAAGAGATTTAGCCGCTATATCAATAGTGTGAAGCAAAGATCATCTATGTCTATAGAGGAGATTGAAGAATTAATCAATCAAGTTACAGCACGACGACATGAAGGTGATGTACAAATCAAGGAACTGGTGAAATTAGCTCATACACACAAGATTCCCCTGGCATCTCATGATGATGATAGCCCTGAAAAAGTTGCACTTAGTCAACAAAGACGAGTTGCGATCGCAGAATTTCCGGCGACTGTAGATTTAGCTGCTAAATCCCGTGAATATGGTGCAGCCGTCCTCATGGGCGCGCCTAATTTAGTGCGCGGTGGTTCTCATCTAGGTTTGATGAGTGTAGCTGAGGCGGTAAAACATAACGTGATTGACTGTCTTTGTTCAGATTATCATTATCCTTCGTTGTTTTATGCCCCCTTCAAACTGCAAGAGTTAGGCTTAATGTCCTTTGAAAAAGCATGGTCATTAGTGTCTAGTCAACCAGCACAAGCGGCAGGAATTAGCGATCGCAAAGGCAAAATCGCCCCAGGTTTAGATGCAGATTTCCTCTTGATATCTCCTCATAATTCCTTACCATCTGCAATTACTGCAATTAGCTCTGTATACATAGCCGGACAAGAAGTCGCTAGATACCAAATCCAAGGATGAAAACATAATTTAAAGCATTCAAGGTTCGTAGTGTACCCCTGCGGGGAAGCAAGCTACGCGCAGCGTCTCGTTCGCTGTAAGCGTCTCGTAGAGAAGAGAGGACTTCAGTCCTCTAATCAGGACTAAAGTCCTTACTACAAACTAGATACCTTTCTACGCCTGATGTGAATTAGGAAAACCGCATATCCCATAAATAGTAGGGGCGGGTTAACAAACATCATTCATGATTAACTTTTGATCTCGGTGAACCCGCCCCTACAAATATCTAGGTATTCGCAAGATTTTAATTGACATTAGACGTTTTCTTTATTTTCAAATGGTTCTAGTTATCAAGCGACGCAATGAATCCTACTCCCCAATCCCTCAACATGAAACCTACCATCGAAAGCATTATTAACTTATTCACCGAAAAAGGCTCACAATTATATGGTGCGGAAGCTGTTAGCCAATTAGAACACGCTTTGCAATGTGCTAGCCTCGCTGAAAAATCCGGTCAAAGCCATGAATTAATTACCGCTTGTTTACTCCACGATTTAGGACATTTAATTCATGACTTAGGTGATAACCCCGCTAGCCAAGGTATAGATGATCATCATGAACATCGCGCTATACCTTTATTACGAAAGATGTTCAGCCCAGCCGTCACAGAACCCATTAGACTTCATGTCGTTGCCAAACGCTATCTTTGCTCAGTTATTCCTGAATACTGGGATAGTCTTTCGGCTGCATCTAAACGCAGCTTAGAACTGCAAGGAGGGATATTTTCCCCAACGGAAGCAGAACAGTTTATTGAACAACCTTACGCCCAAGATGCAGTGCAGTTAAGGATTTTTGACGACAAAGCCAAAATCCCCAATCTCCCAACACCCGATTTAAATCACTTCGTTCAATTCATGCAAAATTCAAGGTTTGTAGTAAGGACTTCAATCCTCTGATCAGGACTAAAGTCCTTACTACGAACTAGCTTTCTTTTTTCACATGATTTTAGTTATCAGGCGATCGCCATGAATCCTCCTCCCCATTCCCCAATCCCCAATCCCCAGTCCCCAGAAACAGGCTTTAACTTCGCCTACCTAGATGAGCAAACAAAGCGTTCTATTCGTCGCGCTTTACTCAAAGCTGTGGCGATTCCAGGACATCAAGTTCCCTTTTCTTCCAGAGAAATGCCCATGTCTTATGGTTGGGGTACTGGTGGTATTCAGGTAACAGCTAGTGTAATTGGTCAAAATGATGTCTTGAAAGTGATTGATCAAGGTGCAGATGACACCACAAACGCCGTTAATATTCGTCGTTTTTTCAAAAAAGTTTGCGGTGTCGAGACAACAGAATACACACACAAAGCTACTCTCATTCAAACACGCCATCGCATACCAGAAACACCACTCCAAGACGGACAGATTTTAGTGTACCAAGTACCAATCCCTGAACCCTTGCGTTGGCTAGAACCCTCATCTGTAGAGACTGGGAAAATGCACGCCTTAGAGGAATATGGAGCGATGTACGTCAAACTTTACGAAGACATCACCACACATGGACACATTGCCACATCCTACGATTATCCGGTAATGGTGCATGACCGTTATTTGATGAGTCCTAGCCCCATCCCACGTTTTGACAATCCCAAAATGAATATGAGTCCCGCATTGCAATTATTTGGTGCAGGGAGAGAAAAACGCATATATGCAATTCCACCTTACACCAAGGTAAAAAGCCTAGATTTTGAAGATCATCCTTTTACTGTAGAACAATGGGATAAAGCCTGTGAGTTATGCGGTTCGACAGAAAGCTATTTAGATGAAGTAGTGATTGACGACGAAGGTGGGCGAATGTGGATTTGCTCAGATACAGATTTTTGTAAAAAGAATCTTGACTGTTGACTGTTACCCCATACCCAATGCCCTATGCCCAAACCTCTTTTACAGATTCACCAATTAAGTAAATCTTACGGTACGATTCAGGCTTGCGATCGCATTTCCTTTAATCTCTATCCTGGCCAAGTTCTCGGTATTGTCGGGGAATCTGGTTCAGGTAAGTCTACTTTGTTGAGTGCGATCGCTAATCATATTCCTGTTGACAAAGGTAATGTTACTTATATTAATCGTAATGATGAAGACATAGAAATTTTTCAACTTGCGGAAGCTAAACGACGCTTGTTAATGCGAACAGAATGGGGTTTTGTGCAGCAAAATCCCCGTGATGGTTTGCGAATGCGGGTGAGTGCAGGTGCAAATATCGGCGAACGCTTGCTAGATATAGGCATACGCCACTACGGTAATATTCGGGATGAAGCCGCCCATTGGTTACAGCAAGTAGAAATTGATCCAGCCCGGATTGATGATTTGCCCGTGCAGTTTTCTGGTGGTATGCAACAAAGATTACAACTAGCTCGTGTGTTAGTAACCCGTCCTCGGTTGATTTTAATGGATGAACCGACGGGAGGGTTAGATGTATCAGTACAGGCGCGATTATTGGATTTATTGCGATCGCTTGTCCGCAACTATCATCTGAGTGTAATTTTAGTCACCCATGACATCGGCGTAGTCAGACTTTTAGCACACAGATTACTAGTCATGCAAAAAGGACAAGTAGTCGAATCAGGTTTAACCGATCAAGTCCTCGATGATCCCCAACATCCATACACCCAACTATTAGTTAGTGCAGCGTTAACACCTTAAATGGGGCATATCAATTCAAAATTCAAAATTCAAAATTCAAAATTAAGAAATTTTGGGGCATTGGGCATTGGGCATTGAGGTTAAATCTCTTGTACTTCCTTGTCTCCCTTGTCTCCCCTGTCTCCCCTGCTCCCTGCCCCCTGCTCCCTGCCCCCTGCTCTTCTAGTCCCCAATCCCCAATAATCTTAACCATGCAATCATTAACTCTTAACCATCAAACAATAAACTTTCCTAGCCAAGCACTTTTGCACGTCGAGAATTTGCGAAAAAGTTTTACTTTGCATCAACAAGGAGGGATACAGCTATCGGTTTTAGAAGGAGTTTCTTTAATGGTTAATGCTGGTGAATGTATCGCTCTTTCTGGTGAATCTGGTACTGGTAAATCTACATTTATGCGGTGTTTATATGCTAATTATCGTGTTGATAGTGGTGCGGTTTGGGTAAAACATGAAGATTCTTGGATAGATTTATGTCAACTCGCACCCCACGAAATTTTAGCAGTTAGACAAAAAACTATCGGCTATGTTAGTCAATTTTTAAGAGTAATTCCGAGAGTGCCAGCGTTAGAAGTGGCGGCTGAACCTCTATTAGAATTAGGCGTAAATATAGATGTTGCCTTTAACAAAGTTAAAGACTTATTTCATCGCCTCAACCTCTCAGAAAGACTATGGCATCTTTCCCCCACAACCTTTTCTGGTGGTGAAAAACAACGGGTAAATATTGCCCGTGCTTTAGCCGTTGATTATCCAATTTTGCTGCTAGATGAACCAACATCAGCCCTAGATGCTACCAATCGTCAAATAGTGATTGAACTATTACAAGAACGAAAAAAGCAAGGCTGTTGTTTAATTGGTATTTTTCATGATGAAGAAGTGCGATCGCAACTCTGTAACCGTGAATTAGTCTTTAGTAGCTAAAACTATAAAATCATCAACAATTAATTATTATGAATGAACAAGTTTATACTAATTATCTTTTGCAATTACCAGAGCAAGAATTGCTAGGTACTTTAGTAGTCCGAGATGGATTAATTGCTGATATTCAACCAGGAATTGTCAATCAGGGTGAAAATGGTGAAGGAGATTATCTCTTACCAGGATTGATTGAGTTACACACCGACAATCTAGAACGCTGTATGTCTCCTCGTCCGGGGATTCGCTGGCCTTTAGCAGCCGCAGCCGTTTATCATGATCGAGATTTAGCTAGTGCGGGAGTGACAACAGTTTGTGATGCGATCGCAATTGGTGATATAGCGATCGCATCTCCCCGCTTAACTAACTATGCACCCATGATTGATACCATCTCCCAAGGACAAGCAGCCGGACGCTTTTGTGTGGAACATCTTCTACATCTACGTTGTGAACTGGCTTATGAACAGGTGTATGAAATCACATCGCAGTATATAAATCATCCTTTATTATCCATGATTTCACTGATGGATCATACCCCTGGACAACGGCAGTTTATTCGCTTAGATAAGTTTAAGGAATATTACATGGGTAAACATGGTGTCAAGGCTGACGAAATTGACGAGTTTATTTTAATTCGTCAGCACAGACAGGAAATGTATGCCCAAAAAAACCGGACAGCTTTAGTAGAACTCTGCAAAACTCAAGGTATTGCCTTAGCGAGTCATGATGATGCTACTGTGGAACACGTCCAAGAAGCGGTGCAAGATGGTGCAGTATTAGCTGAGTTTCCCACTACCTTAGAAGCAGCTAAAGCCGCACACAGTTCAGGATTACAAGTTTTGATGGGTGCGCCAAATTTAGTTTTGGGTGGTTCTCACTCTGGTAATGTTTCCGCAATGGAACTGGTGTTACAGAATTTAGTGGATGTAATTTCTTCTGATTACGTTCCTCAAAGCTTATTACAATCAATTTTTATTATTGCCGAGAAGACGGGTAAGCCGATTTACCAAGCAATGCAATTATTTACCAGTAACCCAGCGAAAGCGATTAATGTATTTAGCGATCGCGGTAGTCTAGAGATAGGCAAAAGAGCCGATTTCATCACTGTTCATGATGATGGGATTGTACCCCGTTTGATGACAACTATCTGCCGAGGCGATCGGGTAGCTTAGGTGTTTGGAAAGTGAAGGAAATGAGTAATGAGTAATGAGTAATGAGTAATGAGTAATGAGTAATGAGTAATAAGTAATGAGTAAATACCCATTAGTTATTGCTCATTATATCAAGTTCTGATCATTAGTGATCATTCTCTGAATCTGGGAAGAAACAAAAACTCTTTCTTCCCTCTGCACCCTGCCCCCTGCGCCCTGCCCCCTGCCCCCTGCCCCCTTGCAGTCTTAATTATAAATCTCTAACCGAACACAACATTACTTACCTGACTAATAATTTCCTCTAAGGTGCGGAGCAATTCTTGCTCATTATAAGGTTTCGAGAAATAAGCTCGCGCCCCTAATTGCATCGCTAGTTGTCGATGCTTATCACTACTACGAGAAGTCAGCATCACGACGGGGATATTTTTAGTTGTGCTGTTAGAGTTGATTTTATCTAAGAAGCCATAACCATCAAGGTGGGGCATTTCGATATCACAAATTACTCCTTGAACTTGCAAACCATTAGTTAACTTTTCCCAAGCATCTTGGCCATCTTTAGCTTGTTCTACTTGATACCCTCCTTTTTCTAGGGTAAGTGCTAAGAAACGACGGACATTAATTGAGTCATCAACAATTAAAATTGTGCCTTTGGACTGGATAACGGTTGCTGGTGTTTTAGCACTATTAAAAAATAGAAATGGTGTTTTTAACCTAGTTGATGGTAATTGATGGTTTTTGGGGGTACGCTGATCATTGGCAATCCAATAGAGCAACTCACTGATATTAACTAAGGATACTACTCGACCATCACCCAAAATTGTGCAGTTACTAAAACCGGTGGGTAGGGGTATATTGCCTTCAACTTGGCGAATAGCTACTTCTTGTTCACCCCAACACCTGTCTACTTGCATGGCAACTGGTTGATTTCCTGGGATGATTAATACACTAGTCGCATTGATGGCGGGGGGAGTTTCTAATTCTGGGGTATCGTAGCGGGGACAGTTAAATTCTAGGTAGTTACCCAGGCGAATTAATGGCAGTGTAGATCCTTGCCAATGAATAAATTCACTATCGCCGGTGGCGATAACTTGGTTGGCTTGCAGTAAAAATAGTTCTGCCACCACATCGGTAGGAAATGCCAACAGCATTTTATTGCTTTCTACTAATAGCACTCGTGCCATAGATAGGGTAAATGGCACAGATAAGGTAAAAGTTGTACCAACGCCTGCTTTTGTATCAACTTTGATATCGCCCCGCACTAATTTTAGGTTGTTACGTACTACATCCATACCTACACCCCGCCCAGATAAAGCCGTCACTTTGTCGGAGGTGCTGAAACCTGGTTCAAAAATCAGTGATAATAGTTCTTCGTCGCTGGCGTGAGTTAGTAAAGCTTCATCTATGCCCATTGACATAGCACGGGCGCGAATTTTCTCCACAGGAATACCTCTACCATCATCACGCATCGTAATAATAGTGCGATTACTTTGATGGGTGGCGGTAATTTCAATTAATCCTTGTTCTGGTTTACCAAGAGCGCGCCTGGCGGTTGGTTCTTCGATACCATGATCAAAGGCGTTTCTTAAAAGGTGCATTAAAGGTTCATTTAATGCTTCTAAAATGCTGCGCTCGATTAAAGTATCGCCGCCTTTGACTTGTAGTTGGACACTTTTACCGTATTCTACATTTAAATCGCGGATGGCTCTAGGGAAACGCTCGACTAAATCCGAGATGGGGCGCATTCGGATATGGTTGAGTTTGGTTTGTAATTGTTTTGATGTTTTATTGAGTTTGCGGGCAATTTGATCTGTATCATCAACACTGAGTTGAATGTCTGTAGCAACTTCTTGAACTTGGACAATGGTTTCCATGACAACTTGCGATCGCAAGTTTAATTCAGCATGGGGATTATCTTCATTCTGCGCTAAGGATTGACTAACAGAAATAAAATTTCTGGCAGATGTTTGATTATATGCTGTACGTAACTCCTGATTTTCTCGTTCTAGAGTTCGCACACGCTGATTTAAATTACGTACTAGTTTACGTAGTTTTTCCAGTTGGGAATTGAGTCCATTACGCTGGACAATTAATTCTCCAAATAAATCATTGATGTTTTCTAATTGCTTGTTGGGAACTCGTACTGAATTTTCTTGTTGATGTTCTCTATCTTTATCGGCTGGAGATTGGGGACTGGGGACTGGAGATTGGGCAATAGTTTCTGATAAAATTGAGTCAAGTTGTGCTGGTTCAGTTTCTATTTGTTCCCCAAAGATTGTGTTGATTTGGGCGAAATCTACTGCTGTTAATTCATGATCAATATTTTCTTGATTGTAGACTAAATCATCAGGAATAAATTCTGAAAATGGTGTATAATATTGTGGTATTTCTTCAAAATCTTCAGAACTGGCAGCAGGAAGTGCTGCTGCTTGAGATAGAGATTCTAACTCATCTAAATTGAGTTTAGTGGGTAGATTATCCCGTTGATGAGTTAAGACTAAAGCTTGCGATCGCCGCCATGATTTTAACGCTAATTGGGCTATGGGGAAAATGCGATCGCCTGATGCGTTTTCTATATGCAATCGAATCGATTCACAAAGCTGGGTAAAAGCTGTAAGTTGTAACATTTCCCCCAAGCCGCCTAATTCCGCCGCCAGGGTTGCCACTTCTGCCTGTAAATTTGGCTCTCGTGGCTCTCCCAACCAAGATTCTAAACGCTGCAAACATTCATCTACCTCAGTTTCAAACAGCAGAGGAATAATATCTTGCCCCTCATCTGTAGATAAGATTGTAGCCGCATCTTCTGGGGTAGGATCACCCAAGCGACTATGTAATTGATCAAAAACAGGATAACAAAAAGTTGTTAACCACTCTTGTTCTATGGTATTACCTTCTTGTAGTAAGCCCACAATTTGCCGCAACCAATCTACAGCCGACAGCAGTAAACTTTGTAAATTAGTATCAATTGCCAGAGAATTTTTACTAGTTTTTAAAACCTTAAAAGAGTCTTCTAAACGGTGAGCTAAATCACTCAAAGCTCGAAATCCCATCATAGCCGCCCCCCCTTTAATCGAGTGAGCAGCCCTTAAAGCCCCATTAATTTTATCTAAATCAATCCGGTGATGAATATCAATTTCTAATAACACCACTTCCAGAGTATTAATGTAATCAGTGGCTTCTTCCAGAAATTGCATCTGAATTTCTAATTCTTTATCTTTTGACATAAGTAAATTAATTCGTAATTAAGATTGGGAATGGGGAATGGGGAATGGGGAATGGGGAATTGGGAATGGGGAATTGGGCATTGGGTAAATATTTCTACCTTGTCTCCCCGAAGTTCTGTTCGGAGGAAACCTCCGCTCAGACTTCTCTCCTTGTCTCCTTGTCTCCCTTGTCTCCCTCTGCTCCCTGCCCCCTGCCCCCTGCCCCCTACACCCCTACACCCCTACACCCCTACACCCCTACACCCCTACACCCCTACACCCCTAACTAACCTTAAACGTCCCGACGGTTGCTTGTAACTGTTGGGAGATTTCTACGGTTTGTTGCAAAGATTGAGCAACTAAATGGGAGGAATCACTGGTGCGTTTTGACACCAGGGCAACATCTTGCATGAGTTGACTGACTCTTTGTGATGTTTGTACTTGGGATGCGGTGGCTGTGGAAATTGACTTAATTAAAAAGTCGATTTGCTGTGATACTTCTAAAATTTGGCTGAGGCTTTGTTTGGCTTCTTCAACAATTTGTGTACCTTCTACTACTTGGGTAGTGCTAATTTCGATGGCTTTGGCTACTTCGCTGGTTTCCCGTTGGATGTTCTCGACAATGTATTCAATTTCTTGGGTGGCGGTGGCACTTCTGGCGGCTAATTCGCCAATTTCTTCGGCGACGACGGCAAAACCTTGGCCTTCTTCCCCTGCACGGGCGGCTTCGATACCGGCGTTAATTGCTAGTAGGTTGGTTTGGGTGGCAATTTGGTTAATGATGGAAACTACACGGGAAATTTGTTGCGAAGATTCTCCTAAGCGTCTGACTTTTCGGGATGTTTCGGCGACGGTTTCCCGTAAGGATAGAATATTCTGCACTGTTAAGTCCATTGCTTGTCCGCTTGTGGTGGCGGTGTGGGCTGCGTGGTTAGCGACGGTGGCGGCTTGTTCTGCACTCTTGGCTACACCTTGCATGGAGTAAGTCATGTTATCAACAGCGTCAAGGGTACGGTTAATTTGTGCTGTTTGGGTGAGGGCGGCTTCTGCTAATTGGCGAATTGCGCCTTCATTAGAACCAATGGCTGTGTTTAATTGATTTGCTGCTTGTTTAACTTGGGTGACTATATCCCGGAGGTTTTCAATAATGGAGTTGAAAAAGTCGGCAACTGTGCCTATTTCTCCGGCTGTTACGTCGGCACGGACTGTTAAATCACCTCTGGCGGCATCTTCTACATGACTGAGGAGTTCTAATAGTTGTATGTGTAAGGCTTCTTGCTCTTCACTGCTTAAGTTACGACTGATAACTGTCTTTTGTTGGGATAAAATCTGCAAATATTCACCTACTTGGTTAATATTAGCTGCTAAGTTTCCTAATTCATCACCGGTGGTAACTTCTACACGGGCGTGCAGTTCGCCTTGAGAGAGTTTTGTTAAGGTGTTAGTAGCTTTAGAGAGGTGTTGTATAATACCTTGGGCATACCAAGCTGCGATCGCACCCACAACGGTAGCTGTGATGACTGTGCCAATGGCTACTACCCACAATAATTGTCTTTGGGGTTGCCTGAGAATTTCGGCATCTGTGGTTAATAACACTGGCCAATTTAGGTTAGGTAAACCTTCTAGTCGTGGTGATGGTGCGTAACTATAAAGTTTGCCATCTGTAATTAAACTATCGGTTTTTTCATAACTTAGCAGTGAGGCTAAGTCAGGATAATTGGTTTTAATTTGTTTACCTAATAATTCTTGGTCTTGACTTACAAATACTTTGCCCGACTGGTCAAGTAAACTATATGTATGCCCTTGAGCAATGTAATTTTT
>JBODRP010000011.1:0-43886 GCA_050633005.1 Trichormus sp.
TCACTCGGACTCATGCAATGGTTTGTGCTGAAACGACAAATCCGTCTCGCTGGCTGGTGGATTGTAGCCAATGCAGTCGGAGGTATGACTGTATTTTATGCCACAATGTTGGGCTATCTGAATAGTAATAACACTGGAGGTTTAGTTTTTGGCAGTTTGGCTTTTACAGTTTTTGGTGCAATTACAGGCGGCACACTAGTTTGGTTGATGAGACAGCCTGATGTAAAATATTAAGCTTGTGAGATTGGGGCGACTCTCGATAAAATCTCACAAGCGATCGCCTAGACAGTAAAAGTGCAATTATGGTGAACAGAGCGATCGCCCCTCCCTGGTAAAATCTAACAAGCGATTATCTACTCTATAAAGATTACAAGCGATCGCCCCTCCCTGGTAAAATCTGACAAGCAATTGCCTATTCTCATCATTACAGGCGATCGCCCCTCCCTGGTAAAATCTGATATGCGATGCCTACGGCTGGCTGCGCCTACGCCTATTCTCATCATTACAGGCGATGTCTGGGTTCAATTTAATTAATTGTTGCCTGTAACCAAGCTTGCAAATCAGCCACACTGGTAAAATCCAGTAACGCTTCCCCCAACTCTTCTAGCATTGGTAATTGCAAACCCCCTACCACAGAAAGCATATCTTGGGGAATTTCCCCCAATCGCTTCGTTAACTGTCGGCTAATCATGTTAGCCATTGCTTCTCGTCCTTCCTCTAGCCCTTCTTCCTTAATTTCTCGATAAACTCGTGTTTGTTTCAATGTGATGTCTAACATTAACTCCACCTCCCTTCGACTTAGTTGCTCAAACCGATAAGCGATGATTGTGGTAATTATTTCAATTATCGCATTGCTGACTGGCGCAGAAGCTTCTTGACGAGTTCTACTCAACAAATACCTGGCTTCTGAGGGGGCTTGCTCTTCCTTGATAGTAGTTAACACCATCACCGCCACCCACAAAGGTAAAGAATGAATATCTCCCAACTCATTTAAATATATCCGATGTACTTGGTCGCCGTTGAGTAATGTGCGATGGGGACGAGTATCACTTTGCTCAATACTCCTTGATGGATAAATAATTACGGCTTGCCAGTCACTAAATCGCTCACGGTTGCGGTAAAAATAAAGTGAAGATTCTGCAAATACCCTTTCATAAAGCTTTTCGTCTTTTTGGAATTGGACTTCACAAAAATACACAGTCCCTGGATTTTCATTTTCTGGCGGTAAAAATACGCCATCAATTTCAAACTTGGGTTCTTTAACGGCTACCGAGTCAAATTTATATTTGTCTGCATTTTCTGGCGGATTTGTCAATAGTTCAAATAATAAACTAGGCGATTGTTGAAATATTTTGTAAAAAATCGAATCTCGACGCATGAAGAATTGCCAGTGGCATATATTTTAAATTATTGTCTCATCATGATAGGGTTAGGCGTAGTCCTCCATAGACATTGCTCATACGGTAAAAGTGCAATTATTGTGAGGAGAGCGATCGCCCCTCCTTGGTAAAATCTGATATGTGATCGCCTCTTCTCATCATTACAAGCGATCGCTATTCTGAGACTCTGAACCTTTATTCAACTTGTTGAGAAAATCAGGATAATTTTGCAAGTCATCTAAAGATTGCAAAGGTGGCATTTCAACCCATGTTGCTTGTGCGTGTAGCTTGTCCACGTAAGCATGGAAAGCTTCTATATTTTCTCGGTGCGCCAAAACATAAGTATGTAGCTCTTTTATACTCATTGCTTGGAAATTAGGCTGACTCACACTACATACCTCCATTTGCCATTGGGATATAAGTAAGTCGGTGCGATAAAACCAAACTAAGTGAAGAAAAGTAAATAAGGCTCAAACTCTTTCTCCCCCTGCTCCCTGCCCCCTGCCCCCTGCTTTATTCCAACAATAATTATTTACGCCGACCTACTTATCTCTATAATATTTTCTTCACCCGCTAATAAAAAGATATTGCCTGTACGCTCATCCACTCTGACAAGACTAATAGGCAAGTACAACTTTGTTAACCAACAGCACAAGATAAAGCACTGGGTTTTTTGCTCAAGTGTAGGAATAATTTGCTAACCTCAGTATTTATCACAAAATAATAACACGATGAGCGATGCCTACGGCTGGCTGCGCCTACGCCTATTCTCATCATTACAGGAGATGTTTGGGTTCAGTTTAATTAATTCTTGCCTGTAACCAAGCCTGCAAATCAGCCACACTGGTAAAATCCAGTAACGCTTCCCCCAACTCTTCTAGCATTGGTAATTGCAAACCCCCTACCACAGAAAGCACATCTTGGGGAATTTCCCCCAATCGCTTCGTTAATAGTCGGCTAACAATATGAGTGAGAGCCTCTCGTCCTTCTTCTCGTCCTTCTTTTCGTCCTTCTTCTAGTCCTTCTTCCTTAATTTCTTGATAAACTCGTGTTTGTTTCAATGTAATGTCTAACATTGACTCCACCTCCCTTCGACTTAGTTGCTCAAACCGATAAGCGATGATCGTGGTAATTATTTCAATTATCGCATTGCTGACTGGCGCAGAAGCTTCTTGACGACTTCTACTCAACAAATACCTAGCTTCTGAGGGGGCTTGCTCTTCCTTGACAGTAGTTAACACCATCACCGCTACCCACAAAGGTAAAGAATGAATATCTCCCAACTCATCTAAATATATCCGATGCACTTGGTCGCCGTTGAGTAATGTGCGATGGGGACGAGTATCACTTTGCTCAATACCCCGTGATGGATAGATAATTACGGCTTGCCAGTCACTAAGAAAATATTCTTAAAATATGATGCGTAGGCTATGCCTACGCACGAATTTACTTACCGCCGTAGAAAAAAGCGATATCTTTTTCTTTCAGGGGTGCAAAGCCTGCTTCTATCAGCAATTGATCAAGTTCTGCTTGAGGAATATGTTTTGCACCAATACGGATGATGCGCGATCGCATAGTATTAGATACACCACTACGTTGTCTGTTTGCTTCTAATGCCATGACTTTGGTGTACAGTTCTAGCTTGGCAGGGGGAATGGGTGTACCATCAAAATCGATGCCTTTAGCGATCGCTTCATCAATAGCATCAGCACCCTTTGTTGTGGATTCTACTTGGTTAGTCTCAGCCATCATGCTAATTTTTTGTTAGATTTCTCAGTACATTTTACCAGTCAAGCTAATTTTAAACACAAAGTATTAAAAGAATAGACAGCCCATAGGATAATACGGGCTTGCTGAGGGAGAAAATTATCTGTGTCTATAAAAACTATAGTAAAATTGATAATATCTATTGATTATTGTCTAATAAATTAGATTGAAAAGGTTGTAACAAAATTCCTAAAATTTTCTCAATTTCATTAATGTAATATTCAACAGTATCAATATATAATTGGTTGTTTTCTAGTGTTAAAAATCGCCAATTAGTGCCAGTAGTGACAACACCATATATTTTTATGACTTGTTCTTGATTATTTTGATTAAAAGATTGCGCTCCTAGCATTGTAGCAATACATTCTCCTAAACCACTATTCAGGTTTTCATTTCTTGCTACAACAATTGTCATCACAGGTGCTTTAATATAAAATTGTTCTTCTGAATCACAGATAATAAAATCACAAATTCCATGTAATCCATTACTGTAATCTACATCGAAGTCTGTTCCTGAAAAGAGAGCGATTTGATAGCCTAATTGTCGTCTAACTTCTCCCAGAACTTGCATAATTAATAATTCAGAACGGGCTTTCTCTGTATTGATGGCAGTTGCTAAGTGGATATATTCTTTTAAAAGTTTTGTTAAGGTGGCTGACGGTTGTATAGGTACTACTTCTCTAAAAAGATTGTGTTTTTGATCAATAATCAGTGTAAATTTTTCTTTGATTGTAGCTAGGATAAAATCACTATATGCCATGAGGAATAAGTAGGTCGGCGTAAATAATTATTGTTGGAATAAGGCAGGGGGCAGGGAGCAGGGGGAGAAAGAGTTTGAGCCTTATTTACTTTTCTTCACATAGTTTGGTTTTATTGCACCGACTTACTTAGATTGCAATTTGCAATTTATAATTAGTAATTTATAATTCTGCCACATAAGTTTTAACTCATTAGTAATGACTATTCAGTAATAACGCTGTTTACGGATTATCAAACCACCAGCAAAAGCACCTAATATTGTTCCTGTCCAAATACCTGTTGTAGTCCCTTGCCATATTGCGCCGGGTGTTATCCAAGCTTGGCACATTTGTTGTAATGCCCAAGATTGATTTTGACACTTTTGGCTATGCAGGGTTACAGTCATTTGTCCACCCATGTAACCGCCAAAAAATCCTGATGCTAGTGCTACAGATGTACAAAGTAAAATGGGATTTTTAGTCATGAGCTATTAATGAAACAGCAGGGGGGACGGGAGCAGAGGAGCAGGGGAGCAGGGAGCAGGGGGCAGGGGGGCAGGGAGCAGGGGGCAGGGGGCAGGGAGCAGGGAGCAGGGGGCAGGGGAGACAAGGGAGACAAGGGAGACAAGGGAGACAAGGGAGAAATATTTACGCCAATGCCCAATGCCCAATGCCCCATGCCCCATGCCTTTTATCGAAACAATCGGGTCTAAAACCTCGCCTTTTAAGGCGAAAAGTTTTGGCACGGGGTTAAAACCCTGTGACAAAACGTAATTGCGAATTGCGAATTGCGAATTGCGAATTGGTTTATCAACCTGTATTTCTCATTCCTGCTGCAATACCATTAATGGTTAAGAGTGCGCCTCTGAGTAATTCACCTTTGCTGTAACGCGAATGAATTACGCCAGGGGTAGCAATATTTTTTGATTGGCGCAGACGCTTGAGGAGAGAAACTTGAATAAAACCGAGGGGAACAATCGTACCGTTACGTAATTGTACAGAACGTTGTAGGATTGGATCGCCGTCTAAGAGGCGATTATGAGCAGTAATTTTGAGAATTAAATCCCTAGTGAGATAAAATTCACTGGCGATTTGTTCAAATACTATCTCAAATCGAGGTTTGTCTTCTGGGTTAGATAATTCCTGGACATAGTGACGTGCCATTTGCATATCTACTTTTGCCAAGGTCATTTCCACTTTGGAAACTACCATTTTAAAAAATGGCCACTTGACATAAAAGTATTGCAGTAATTTGAGGTGTTCTTCTGGTTCAGCACTCAAAAATTCTTGTAAAGCAGTACCGACACCGTACCAAGAAGGCAGTAAAAAGCGGGTTTGTGTCCAGCTAAATACCCAAGGGATGGCGCGTAGACTACTTAAGTCTTTTTTACCAGAGGGACGACGAGCAGGACGGGAACTAATTTGGAGTTGGCTGATTTCTTCGATGGGGGTGACTTGGTGGAAGAAGTCAATGAAATCGGGCTGTTCATAAATTAAAGCACGATAATGTTGCCGCGATCGCGCTGCTAATTCTTCCATGATTTCGTTCCAAGGTTCAATATCATCAAACCCTGTACGTAGTAAGCTGGCTTGAATTACTGCTGTAGTAATGGTTTCTAGGTTGTATAAAGCTAAGTCCAGCAAGGAGTATTTGGAAGCGAGAACCTCCCCTTGTTCGGTAATTTTGATCCGTCCGTTGATACTATGGCCTGGTTGTGCCAAAATCGCTTCGTGAGCGGGGCCGCCACCTCTTCCTACAGAACCGCCGCGCCCGTGGAAAATTCGCAGGTTTACGCCGTATGTTTCAGCAATTTTCTGCAAAGATTTTTGGGCTTTGTGAATTTCCCAGTTACTACTTAAAAAGCCAGAATCTTTGTTGCTGTCAGAATACCCCAGCATAACTTCTTGTAAGTTAGGGGTGAGTCTGAACTGTGGGCTAGAGTCAGTATTTTCATAGCCGCCAGCTAATAAGGCACGATATAGGGGCAGTTCAAACAATTGCCGCATAATACTGCGGGAGCGTTGTAAGTCTTCGACTGTTTCAAATAATGGTACAACTTGAATTGTCCCGACTGCGATCGCGGGGTCAAATAATCTGGCTTCCTTGGCTAAGAGCAAAACTTCTAGTACGTCGCTGACTTGGCGGCACATACTGATAATGTAGGTTTTGCAGATGTTCACCCCAAATTCTTGCTGTAGCGATCGCACTACTCGGAAGGTTTTAATGACATCATTAGTCTTGTCAGAAAATGGTAATTCTGACGAAATTAAGGGGCGACGGGTTTGCAGTTCACTGGTTAACCACGCAACGCGCTGCTCTTCTGTGAGGTCATTGTAAGCTTGGGGAAGAATTTGCAGGTATTCCAGAATCTCATTTAACGCGTCTGAGTGTCGGGAAGATTCTTGGCGGATGTCTAATTGGGTGAGATTAAAGTCAAAAATCTCAACTTGACAGATGAGATGATCTAATTCTCGGCAACTTAATCCGGTTTCTGTCAAATTATGCTGAATCAAGCGCAGTTCCGTCAAAAACTCTGCCCCAGAACGATACATGGGGCTATCTTCGTTGGTGGGAGTTTCGCCCTTGTATAAAGCTAAATTGCGATCGCGGGTATTTTCTAACCGCTTCAAAACATAAGATAGTTTGAGACGATAGGGTTCTTGGCGATATCTTAAAGCCAATGCGTCGTAAACTTCACTTAACTGGGATTGATCTAACTCTAAAGATTCCAGCAAGTCTGGTAACACATCACTCCAGTGCATGGAAATACTCATCAGTTCAATCAATTGCTTGACTGACTTGATATATCTCTCCAGCACCATTTTGCGCTGATAACAAGCTGTTTGCCAGGTAACTTCCGGTGTCACCGAAGGGTTGCCATCTCTATCTGAACCCACCCAAGAACCAAAAGAACAAAAATCTGTGCTGGGTGGTTCTAGCCAAGGAAATGTTTTCCCCAAAGCATACTTGAAGCGTTTATATAGTTGGGGAATACCATCAAATAAAACTTCTTGGAAGTAGTGCAGGGCATAATCTACTTCATCTAACACCGTAGGCTTAAACTGATGCAGTTCATCAGTGCGCCACCACAGGCGAATTTCTTCTAGTAATTTTTCCCGAACTTCTTGAGATTCCCAAGGATAGCCGCCGCCATTACTTTTACGTGTTTCTACTATATCCAGTTGTTGCAATAATTTCACTACTTGCCGTTGTTTATCGCGGATGGTATGGCGGACAATTTCTGTGGGGTGAGCTGTAAACACTAACCGCACATCTAACTGGGAAATCAGGCGTTGAATTTGTTGGGGTGGCATATTCAACTTTTGCAACAGAGGAAACAGGGCGGCGAATGTTCCTTTTTGTCTGTTTTGTTCTCTAGAAGAACCATTTTTAGTTAACCAATCCATTCCTCCTGTGCTATTGAAGGTAATATCACCCTCATTATGGTTAGAAGAATAGATAATATTGTGAGAATTGTCCTGATGGGCTGGTTCTGGTTCAATTTCAGAATACCGAGTTAATTGCTGCCGTTGTTCATATTCCTGCTCTATGATGTTGATCAGCTGAAAATACAAAGCAAAACCTCGTGCTGCGCGAATTGCTTCGTTAATATTTAACTGTTCAATTAACTTGACAGCAGAAACAGCTTGGTCTTTTGTGGCTTGTCCTTCTGGTGAACACAAATCGCGCAACTGCCGCAATAGATGCACCATATTTTGCCCACATTCTTCCCGGAGTACGGACTCCCACAATTCTTCTACAATTTGCAGACGGTGGCGCAAAAATAATTCTGAGGCGGGGTACGAATTTGCAGATTCAGATAAAGAGTATAAAACAGAACTCATATTTGCTTCTCTTGTAAAGCTGATCGCTGTCCAACTGTGTGCCGCTACGCGGAAGTCAAAATTGCCAATTCAAAATTCAAAAGTCTTATTTAGTAAGGTTTTTGGTCGTTTTGAATCATGATTTTGTTGGCACCGCGTTGAGGAGGTTTTGATAAGTATATTTTTTAATTTTTGATTGCTGGGTGCTGGGTAGCGGTAAAGAGGCTTTGAGTCTAAAGTTATTCTTCCCCTGCCCCCTGCTCCCTGCTCCCTCACCTCTCTAATTCTGTCTCATTAGGAAAGGGAAGAATCGGCAAGCGATCGCCTCGAAATAATTCTTCACTGGCTTGCCCTATAGATTCTAGGGCTTTTACTGAAACTTGACCAGTGGTAAGCAGCATTAGTATAGACGCTGAACCTATTTGTAAGAGGAGAGATTGGGGAATGCTAAACAGAACCAAATTCAATCCTGAGTCATTTATGGACTGTTGGGTAGTAGGAGGCATTGTTTATTGTTAATGATTGGTCAACGAGTAGAATAAAACGCAAAACTCAAAATCTGTATGACTGGCAACCTTATAAAACTATTTTGTCTCACTTAGCAAGCTAAAAAGGTAACAAATGTGTTAACAAAAAACTCCAAAATGTGATAGACCTATGGTTTTAGTTTACAAGAGGAGTCATTTACTCATTAGTCATGAGTCCTCCCTCCCCTGCTTTCCCTGTTCTTTTCTCCCTGTGTTCCTTTAGAGTTAACTGCCCATGAAAACATTAATCTCAGATAGCCAGCAATCCTTATTGCAATGGGTAAGCCAAGCAACAGGAATTAACACTTTAGGGGTGAAAGTCCGATTAAGGGGAAATGACCTTCATATTTTGTGTGAAGGGTCAGAATGTCCTCAACGCTGGCGAACTTTATCTGATTTGCTGCACGCACTCCAGCAAACAGATTTAGATGCCCTCACCAGTTACGAACAACCCTCAATATACCAAGTATTTGTCTACGGACGAAAGAAGGGGGAATATCGTCCGCAGTGGTGTCACAAAGTTTACTTAAATCAACTAGAACGTCATCTAGAACAGGTACAAAAAGCCCTGTTGGAAGATGCGGCTAAAGCCCCAGGGGGGGCGTTGATTATTTCTAATGAAAGTTTGGCACGCCGGGGAGATCCCAACGCCATAGCCCGTTATCTGAGCGAAACTCTCAGTGCTATGGGAGTGGCGGTACAGGTGAAAGTTAAGCAGATGGAAGCCACTGATGAGAGTCAAGTTGTTTCTAGTCGCCTGTGGATATTTTGCCAGTCTAGCTATCATCCCGATCCTTCTCTACTTGCCGAACCGGTAGCCCACAAATTACGACAATTGAAACTAGCCGGCTATAAAGATGCGGTGATTGTTTCCCAAGTCAGTGGCGAGACAAAACATGATTGGCGGTTGCGAATTGATTTAACACCCCCAGAGGTAATGCTCAAAGAATGGGCGCGGTGGGGTGATGTCCAGGCGATCGCTCGGCTGTTAACCGCAGTATTATTAGATTTACAAATTACTGTCCAAGTTTCTTTACAAGAATCTACATTACATATATTTTGTTTACCTACTACTGATTCCTCTGCACCAGAGAAAGCAGTTTGTATAGAAAAAATATCACAACAATTAGAGGCGATCGCTCCTCAAGGTATCCTCGCCGCCACAGTTTACGGACAAAAAACCAATGATGATAAGCAACCAGAATGGATTGATTGGCTCACTTTACCAGCCAAAGAATATCCGGCTTTGGCTACCCCGGCTTTAGAATTGGCAACGGAAGGTGATGAACCTGCAATTATTTTCCTGCTGGAAAGGTTGCTTAATCCTAATTTGGATCGCAAGTTAAAAACAGGGGGGTTGCGGGTGCTGCTGTTGCGGAAAGATGATTTATTTCACATCATGTGTGATGCACCTATTTGCCCCAGCCGCAAACAAGTAGCCCCTAGAGTTAGCCAGTTTATTCGCCAATTAAAAATTTCTGGAATTGCTGGGGTGCGGGTTTATGGTAGACGTGCCGGGCATAAAGAACCTTTTTGGCATCATGGTGTAGATTTAGCCCAGCGTCAACGCTTAGTTCCTGAAGCTACCCCAGAATTTGCCGCTACTGCTGATTTTGTTAATGACTTAATTACCCAAGACGATGAAGCAATTTTGCGCCCTGACTTAACTACAGCAGAAGTGCAAAGTTTCGTTACGGAAGTGGCGCGGGATTGGATCGAAACTACAACTACCACCTTCAAAAAATGGCTGTTGAATACGCAGTTATTTACAGAAAGTGATCAATCAACTAACCAAATTCCTGATGCTCAAGGTGTGAAAGTTGCCTTAGTCTGGGGGACTTTAGGTTTATTACTTACCCTGCAAACCGATTGGATCTTGGGTTACATGGTAAATCGTACTATACCAAGTTCACCAGAGGTTAACATTGCTGAGACACCATCAGCTACAACTACCCAAGATCAGCAAAACCAAAGAACAGCATTTTTTACTACTAATTCTCAGCCAACAAATTCCGCCTTTAATGGCTCTGGTTTTACTCAAGACGACGATAAACCCAGAGATTTAAGAGCTGCACCATTGAAAGATAAAGCCAATGCTACAGCTATTTTACTGGCGGCGCGATCGCCTATGCCCAGTTTTAATGTCAGACAGTTAGATGAACAATTGGCTTTATACAGACAGCGCATCGCTAAAAATGGCAAACCTGTCGATGTTTTAATTATTGGCTCATCTCGTGCTTTGCGGGGTGTTGATCCTGTGGCCTTATCAAAAGCCTTAGCTCGCCAAGGTTATCCCAATGTTGACATCTTTAATTTTGGCATTAACGGCGCAACCTCCCAAGTTGTAGATTTTGTGATTCGCCAGGTGTTACAGCCATCGGAACTACCAAAGTTAATTCTGTGGGCTGATGGTTCTCGTGCTTTTAATAGTGGTCGTGATGACTTAACATTTAAAGCGATCGCTTCTTCTCCAGGTTATGAATATGTGTTAAAACAAGCAAAAATATCTGGTGAAGGCGAGGAATCATCAACAAATCCAGCTAATTCCTCTCAAAATACTCAAACCACACCCCAATCGGAGATAAATAACTATCAAGTAATTAATCAATGGTTAAATCAAATGGTTGCTGGTGTCTCCAGTAGTTACCAACACCGGGAAAAAATTCAAACTTTATTCCACAAACAACTAGCATCTATACCCATATTCAAAGAACCTGAAAAACCTTTTCTCCCTACCCAATTAAATACAGATAATGCTGAAGATGACAGTACATTGACACAAGCTGTTGATTTTGATGGCTTTTTACCTTTATCTGTACGTTTTCATCCTGCTAGATACTATCAAAAACATTCCAAAGTAACTGGCAATTACGACAACGATTATAAAGATTTCCAACTCGGAGCAGAACAAGATGCTGCATTTCAAGAGGTTTTGCAATTTACTCAATCTCGAAATATTCCTTTAGTGTTTGTTAATCTCCCACTCACTGCCGAATACCTTGATCAATTCCGCCGCCAACATGAACAAGAATTTCAAACATATATGTTGCGATTGGCGACTAATCCCAACTTTATTTATAGAGATTTAAGTCAACTTTTTCCAAAAGCCAATGAACATTTTTCTGACCCCAGTCACCTCAATCGTTTTGGTGCTTACGAAGTCTCGAAAAAACTAGCTAATGATCCGATGATTCCTTGGCCAGTCAAGTAGATTGGGGACTCTAAGTGCAGAGGGATAACATTCAACGCCTAATTAAATATTGATGATTGCAATAGTACAATATGAACTTTATATCTATTCTATATGGACTGTTTTTGTTTAGTGTCTTGGTAATTTACTGGTCTTTGAAAGTCCCTAAGTTTCGCCTATGGATTTTAGTAATAGCCAGCCTAATTTTTTACGCATCTTTGAGTATTCAATACGTCCCCCTTTTATTAGCACTTACTTTTATTAACTTTCAGTTGGGGCGGGAAATTGGTAAAAATACTTCTCCTGGGCAACATAATTTAGACTGGCAGATTTCTAATGAAGAATGGCAGTTTGCTCACATTGATTGGAATCGTCGCCGCCTCAAAGTATTATGGCTAGGTATAGGGTTAAATGTTGTAATTTTATTAGCATTTAAGTATGTTAATGGTTTAGTAAAAATATTTTTTGATTTACCAGCGACTGTTTCAGAAAGTCCTTTTAAAATTATCACCCCGTTAGGTATATCGTTTTTTACCTTTGAGTGTATTGCTTATTTAGTAGATGTGTATCGTGGTGCGCCTGCTACTAATCAATTTCTCAAGTTCGCTACCTATAAATTATTTTTTCCTAAGTTAATTTCTGGGCCAATTACCCGCTATCACAACTTAGCAAATCAGTTTAAATCTCTGGAATTTCCTGGTGCTGATAAAGTTGTGGAAGCCCTATGGTTAATTGCTAGAGGTGCTGTGAAAAAAGGTATCTTAGCAGATAATTTGGGTATTTTTGTAGATTTATGTTTTGGTAATCTGCAACGGGCTGGTAGTCATGATTTATGGTTGGCTACCTTCGCCTATGGCTTGCAGTTATATTTAGATTTCAGTGGTTATGTAGATATTGCCCGTGGTAGTGCGTTGTTATTTGGGTTAATACTCCCAGAAAACTTTGATTTTCCCTATTTTAGCACTAGTATTGCTGAATTTTGGCGACGTTGGCACATGACTCTAGGTGACTGGTTACGTAATTATGTTTATTTTCCGTTGGGTGGTTCTCGTCAAGGTTTAACTCGCACCTGCTGGAATTTGTTTATTGTGATGTTAATTGCTGGAATCTGGCACGGTTCTCTGTGGGGCTTTATTATCTGGGGTATTTATCACGGTTTAGCCTTAGTAGTGCATCGACTCACAGATGATATGAGCGATCGCTATGAAAAACTAGCACAATTCTGGCAAAATCCTCTAGGTGTACTCATAGCTTGGTTTTTCACCCAACTCATGGTTTTCACCTCTTGGATTTGGTTTCGTCTGCCTAATCTGCAAGACTCAGCTTGGGTATTTCAACACCTATGGGGTCATCCTGCTGATAGCCAATTTTATCAAAAAGTTTATATCGAAGCCCTAAACACCAGCCCTTACCAAATTGCCTGGATGATGGGTTTTTTAGCCGCTTTGATGAGCATTACTTATGCCTTTAAAGGTAAGCTCAAGCTCGATTTGAGTTGGCCTCTCAAACTAGTCTTTGTACCACTCTTTTTCTATGCTGTTTGGTTGTTTGCTCCTGAAGGTAGCCTTCCTTACATCTACTTCGATTTCTAGCTATAAGCAAAACTTATTGTTAAAAGTTTATACATAAGAAATTTAATCAAAAAAATCACGTAAATTCATGTAAAGTTTATGAGCAGGCGTAAATTTTACACGCCTCCTTGATTCAAAAATCAAAGCAATCATAAAAAAATGACCACAACCTTACAACAGCGTCAAAACGCCAGCGTATGGGAGCGGTTCTGTGAGTGGATCACCAGCACCGAAAACCGGATTTATGTCGGTTGGTTCGGCGTATTAATGATCCCCACCTTACTAGCCGCAACCACCTGCTTCATCATCGCCTTCATCGCTGCACCTCCAGTAGACATCGATGGTATCCGCGAACCAGTAGCAGGTTCACTAATCTACGGAAACAACATCATCTCTGGTGCAGTTGTTCCTTCTTCTAACGCTATCGGTTTACACTTCTACCCCATCTGGGAAGCAGCTTCCTTAGATGAGTGGTTGTACAACGGTGGCCCTTACCAATTGGTAATTTTCCACTTCTTGATCGGATGCGCTTGCTACCTAGGTCGTCAGTGGGAATTATCCTACCGCTTAGGAATGCGTCCTTGGATCTGCGTAGCATACTCTGCACCTTTGGCATCTGCAACCGCAGTATTCTTGATCTACCCCATCGGACAAGGTTCATTCTCTGACGGTATGCCCTTGGGTATCTCCGGTACATTCAACTTCATGATCGTGTTCCAAGCAGAACACAACATCCTGATGCACCCCTTCCATATGTTAGGTGTGGCTGGTGTATTCGGTGGTTCTTTGTTCTCCGCAATGCACGGTTCATTGGTAACTTCCTCCTTGGTGCGTGAAACCACCGAAACCGAATCACAAAACTACGGTTACAAATTCGGTCAAGAAGAAGAAACCTACAACATTGTTGCAGCACACGGTTACTTCGGCCGTTTGATTTTCCAATACGCGTCCTTCAACAACAGCCGCTCCTTGCACTTCTTCTTAGCTGCATGGCCTGTAGTTGGTATTTGGTTCACCGCATTGGGCATCAGCACAATGGCGTTCAACCTCAACGGTTTCAACTTCAACCAATCCATCATTGACTCCCAAGGTCGCGTTATTGCTACCTGGGCTGATGTGATCAACCGCGCTAACTTGGGTATGGAAGTAATGCACGAGCGTAACGCTCACAACTTCCCCTTAGACTTAGCTGCTGGTGAAGTTGCTCCTGTTGCTATCAGCGCACCTGCTATCAACGGTTAATCTTCTAGCTTCTAGCTAACTAAAAAGCGTTCCTCCTTGGGAGGGACGCTTTTTGATTTTGATTAATTTCCTAGTCACGACTTGAGGGACTTCCAGAAAATAAACAATCCAAATTTAGGGAACACCGAAAAATAAATTATCCCAAATAAACAGCTTAGTAGGGTGCGTCAGTGCGAGAAAACCTAACTATACCAAGAGGTTATTCATACTGACGCACCCTACAGTTTGAATATTTTTTTATCTGAAAGTACTTTATTTTCTTCAAAACAACTATCTTTTCCCCTGCTCCCTGCCCCCTGCGCCGTTGCCATCAAAGTGATAGTATATTTTTTAATTGAAAGTCCCTTAGTCCTCAAGCTTTTCAGGACTAAAGTCCTGATTACAAACTCTGCTAAAAAAATGGCATCATAGTTAAGGTGAGAATATACAGGAGATAAAGCCACGGTTTACGCACGTCCTTTAGCAAGATTAATTGAACAGTTGCAACGCCTGCCCGGAGTCGGCCCTAAATCTGCTCAAAGACTGGCTTTGCACATTTTGAAGCGTCCAGAATCTGAAGTAGAGGCTTTAGCACAAGCTTTGATTGATGCGAAAAAACAGGTAGGTTTATGTTCTGTTTGTTTTCATCTTTCGGCTGAACCTGTTTGTGAAATTTGTCGTAATCCTAACCGGGATAATCAGACTATCTGTGTAGTAGCTGATTCTCGTGATGTGATTGCACTAGAAAAAACCCGTGAATATAGAGGTAAGTATCACGTTTTAGGGGGAGTGATTTCTCCTATAGATGGTATTGGCCCAGAACAGTTGAATGTGCAAGCTTTGGTAAGACGGGTAAGTCAACAAAAGCCCCAAGAAGTAATTATGGCAATTAGTCCTAGTGTAGAGGGGGAAACTACAACTTTGTATCTAGGGCAACTACTCAAACCCTTTACTAAAGTGACGCGCATTGCCTTTGGTTTGCCTGTGGGTGGGGATTTGGAATACGCGGATGAAGTTACATTAGCAAGAGCCTTAGAAGGGCGACGGGAGTTAGATTAGCCACAGGAAGTTTAAAATAATTCGTAATTCGTAATACCCTACGGGTTCGCGTAGCGTTCTCGGAGAGTAGGCTAACGCCTACGTAATTCGTAATTCGTAATACCCTATGGGAAAAAAGCTACGTAATTCGTAATTAAAATGGTTTGAGCATATTTTGATGTAGGGTGTGTGACGCTGCGAAAGTATTTCAACTTAGTAATAAGACTCATAGCGTCACACACCAAGCCATAATCTCAATTCATTCCACATTTATTGCGTAAAGCCTGCGGCATAGCTGCGCTTAGAGCGGAGCGAGGTGGGAGCATCATTGCGTTAGCGGAGCAGGACGTTAGTCCATTGCGAATTGGTTTTATTTTTAAACAGTGTAAAGTTGCTGCTATGATTTATCTAGGTAGTGGGTAATCTTAATAACAAAGTCAAGACTTCATTGATGATTTATTAGTTATGCGAGTACCTGCGTGAGATGATTGAAATTCTCGCCACCCTTTCGGCTTCTGCGGCAGCAGGAATAAGAATAGGCATACCTTTATTAATTATTGTACTCTGGCAAGGTAGTGAATTTTGGTCACAAGTGCCAATTTTCTCTCATATTTCTCCTAGGGTTTTATTAACCTGTCTAATTACTTGTTCATTTGTGGAATTGTTTGCTTCTAAAAAACTTTGGGGACAAAGAATTTTACAAATAATTCATTTATTTTTATCTCCCCTTGTGGGAGCAATTATGGGGTTAGCAGTAGCTTCAGCCACAGCAACGCCACATTGGTTAATAGCTGTGATTGGGGGTTTGTTAGCTTTGGTTTTGCAGCTAGTTCAGGTGGGTTGGTTCTATCGTTTACGTGGATTGCCATTATGGGCAGTTTTTCTACAGGATACTTTGTGTATAGCTCTGGTGCTGTTTGCTTTTGATGCTCCGTGGCAAGGAGGATTAATTGCTTTAATCCTCCTGTGGTTTGCCGTGCATAGTGCTAAACAGTGGTATGATTGGTATCACAAAAGCCGCTAGAATACCTGAATTTGGGCGAAACCATAGGGTATTTCTCGCTGATAAAAACAAAAACCTCCCAAGAGAGGGAAGTTAAGCGTGAAAACCATATCTGCGGTGTGTAACTTTTTATTGCAACAACCCAATCATATGTAATAAACCCTGACCTGTAATTAACTCAATAATTAAAGCAATAAAGCCTAGCATGGCAATGCGACCGTTCCAAACTTCTGCACTGGTGGTCATACCCCATTCCCAACTTTCTGGAGGATACATTTTCACCCGCTTTTTCATTTGAGTGACTTGGGAAAGTTTTAGACTCGGTTTTTGTAGTGCTTCAATTACCAAATCAGCTAAGGCTCTGATAAAAACTGGATGGGTATTTGGTGCGGGTACACGGCGGAAGTTATGAATGCCTGCTTCTTCGGCGATTTCCCGATACTCAATATCAATTTCTTGCAATGTTTCAATATGTTCTGAAACAAAACTGATAGGTACGACAACTAAGTCTTTTACACCTTGCGCGCCTAATTCTTTGAGAGCATCTTCTGTATAGGGTTGCAACCACTCTACAGGGCCGACACGACTTTGGTAGGCTAGGGTGTGAGCATTGGGACGATTGAGGGTTTCCATGATCAGACTAGTACATTCCTCAATTTCCTGCTGATAGGGGTCGCCGGCTTCTTCTACATAGCTTTTAGGGACACCATGCGCGCTAAAGAAGATATGAACTTGATCAGGATTAGGGAATTGGTCAATTTCTTGACGAATCAATTCCGCCATTGCTTGTAAATAACCTGGTTGTTTATACCAAGAGGGAATGACAGTATATTCAATGCGTTGGAGTTTGGGATCTTCTTGCCAAAGTCTCTCTAAAAGCCGGAAGCTAGAACCACTGGTACTGATGGAAAATTGCGGATATAGCGGTAGAATCACCAAATTGTCAAGGTTGTCTTGGGTAAGGAGTGCGATCGCTTCCTCTGTGTAAGGATGCCAATAACGCATTCCGACATAGATTTTGGCTTCCTGTCCCAAATAATTTAACTGTTCTTGTAAAGCGTCTCCCTGAGCTTCTGTAATTCGCCGTAAGGGTGAGCCACCACCGATTTGCTTATAGTTCTCTTGGGATGTCTTGGTGCGTTTTGAAGCGATGTACCAAGCCAGGGGCTTTTGTAACCAACGGAATGGTAAGCGTATGATTTCAGGATCAGAAAAGAGGTTATACAAGAACGGCCCGACATCTTCTAATTTATCAGGCCCACCGAGATTGAGTAATAATACGCCTACACGACCCATAGCAGTTATTTTCCCCCGACTTTTTCAGATTTTTTACTAATGTTAACAATATATCTTTATTAAATATAAAGCTTAATAGTCAGCAAAGGTACAATGGCAACAATTTTAAGAGATTTAAGTTATCGTTATCAATGGCTATATGATGGAATATCCCGGTTAGCAGCCCTTAGCGTTGGTGGAGAAAAGCGTTTTAGGCAATTAGCTCTCCAAGGGTTAAGCATACAATCAGATACTCATGTTTTAGATTTATGTTGTGGTAGTGGCCAAGCGACGCAATTTTTAGTGAAATATTCACAAAATGTAACAGGACTAGATGCCTCACCCTTATCTTTACAACGAGCTAGGCAGAATGTACCAGAGGCAACTTATATTGAAGCTTTTGCCGAAAAAATGCCCTTTACAGATGCTCAATTTGATGTAGTGCATACCAGCGCAGCTTTACATGAAATGCAGCCCGTACAATTACGGGAAATTATTCAAGAAGTTTATCGAGTACTGAAGCCAGGAGGAGTATTTACTATTGTGGATTTTCATCCACCTACTAACCCCATATTCTGGCCTGGTTTAGCGTTATTTTTTTGGTTGTTTGAGACAGAAACAGCTTGGAAATTATTAAACACTGATTTAAATGGGTTATTAACTCAAATAGGATTTGAAGTAACTCAACCAACTTTATATGCTGGTGGTAGTTTGCAGGTAATTCAGGCGAAGAAATAGATAATTGGGCATTGGGCATGGGGCATTGGGCATTGGGCATTGGGCATTGTATTTTTCTCCCCCGGCTCCCCCTGCTCCCCCTGCTCCCCTGCTCCCCTGCTCCCCTGCTCCCCTGCCCCCTGCTCCCCTGCCCCCCTGCTTCTTACCCAGCCCCTATTTCCTGGGCAAAATGACGGTAACTATTGTCCCAACACCTAATTCACTATTAACTAAAATTTCTCCTTGGTGAGCATCAACGCATTTTTTAACAATCGATAAACCTAAACCAGTACCGGAAATTCCGCTAACATTTTCGCCACGATGGAAAGGTTGAAATAAATGTTTTTGGTCTTGTTGAGAAATGCCAATTCCCCAATCTTGAATTTTAAAAATTACCGCCTGTTCTTGAGCAATTAATTCAAAATTGACTATCGCATTTGGTAGGGAATATTTAATGGCATTACCCAGCAAATTCCCTAAAATATGATGCACTAAGCTTTCATCTAATAATACTGGTTCTAATTTTTGAGAACAGTTGAAAATAACTTTTAGGTGTTTTTCTTTAATACTTAACTGGGCTTCTTCTACTATTTGACAACAAAACGCTGCTAAATCTATGGCAATCAATTCACACTCTAGTTTACCTGCATCTGCTTTACCTATTAATGATACTTCATCTAGTAGCTGTGCCATATTTTTGATTGCAGAACGAATCATTTCTAAATGAGACTGTTTTTTCTCTTGACTTAATTTATCTTCGTTATTTTGCAATAAACCAGCAGCTAAAAGAATTGTATTTAAAGGATTGCGAATGTCATGGGAAAGCATAGAAACAAACTCAGATTTAAACTGGTTGATCTCTTGAGCTTTTACTAGTTCAGCAGTGCGTTCTTCAACACGGTGTTCTAGAGATTTATTGAGAACACGTAAGCTTTCTAAGGCTTGCTTACGCTCGATGGCATAACATAAAGAACGCACCAAAACATGAACATTTACCTGTCGTTTGACTAAGTAATCTTGCGCTCCCTGACGCACAGCTTCAATGGCTAAATCTTCATCGTTAGTATTAGTCAGCACAACAATTGGCACACTAGGGTCTTGCTTCATCAACAAAGACAGAGATGATAAACCTTGACTATCAGGAAGTGTCAGGTCTAGTAAAATTACATCATAACTAGTGTGCGTGAGTTCGCTGAGTGCTTGTGCTAATCTCTTCACATGAACGAGAATAAATTGCTTCGATTCAGCTTGTTGTAAATACTCTTGTAATAACCTCGCTTCTGCTATGTTGTCTTCAATTAACAAAATTTTTACTGAACTTCCAAGTATCATTTTCTGGTTTCACCGCCTGGAAATTGATGAATAGGGTTAAGGGTATGGGGCATTGGGCATTGGGCATTGGGCATGGGGCATTGGGCATGGGGCATGGGGCATTGGGCATGGGATTTCCTCCCCTACACCCCTACACCCCTACACCCCTACACCCTTACACCCTTACACCCCTATACCCCTACTCCGGTGGTAACGTAACTGTAGATAGCCAAAATTCTTCGATGCCTTTGACTATTTGGAATAGTTGGCTGAGGTTGCGGGATTTGGTGATGTAACAGTTTACGTGTAGTTCGTAGCTGTGAAAAATGTCGTCTTCGTTTCTCGATGTGGTGAGGACTACTACCGGAATACGTTTGAGTAAGGGGTCAGTTTTAATTTCTGCTAAGACTTCTCGACCGTCTTTTCTAGGTAGGTTTAAATCTAATAGAATGAGGTCTGGACGTAGGGCGTTGCTATATTCACCTTCTTGGCGGAGGTAAGCCATAGCGTCCATACCGTCACGGACGGTTACTACTTGGTGGGGTATGGAGCTATTTTTAAAGGCTTCTTGAATTAAGCGAATATCAGCTTTATTGTCTTCAACTAAAAATATTGTTTTGAGTTTTTCTTCCGTTTCTACGCTCACGCTCGCGGCCTCCGACGGGAATTGTAAAGTAGAAGGTTGCTCCTTCACCAAGTTGTGACTCTACCCAAATGCGTCCTCGATGACATTCGATAATTTTTTTACAAATTGCTAGACCCATACCTGTACCTTGATATTCGTCTCGTGTATGCAGGCGTTGAAAGATCACAAAAATGCGATCGCTAAATTGTGGGTCGATGCCAATTCCGTTATCCTTAACTGAGAATAACCATTCATCTTCTAATCTTTCTGCACCGATATGAATTTGCGGTGGTTTGTCGCTGCGGAATTTGATGGCGTTAGCAATTAGGTTTTGGAATAACTGCATGAGTTGAGTGCTACCAGCCATGACTGTGGGTAGGGGTTCATGGGTAATAGTCGCCTTGGTTTCAACAATGCGCTGGCGTAAATTTCCTAATGCTCGTTCTAGTGCGGTTTCTACTTCTGTGAGTTGAAAGGCGATCGCTTGGGTGTCTACTTTGGAGTATGCTAAAACATCATCAATTAATGTCTGCATCAGGCTGACTCCCTCGACTGCGAAGTTAATAAACTCTTTCGCATCTGCATCTAACTCAGCTTCGTAGCGCATTTCCAATAATTGGACGTAATTTGCTACTTGGTTGAGGGGTTCTTGCAAGTCATGGGAAGCAACGTAGGCAAACTTTTTCAGTTCGGCGTTGGAACGTTCTAAATCTTGCGCTAATTGTGCTAGTTCATCGGCTTGGCGCAGAACAATATTGACAATTGCCTTTTTCAATTCTAACGCGGCTTTAATTTCTACGTATCGCCAAGGTAAGGAGGTGAGGCGGACTGTCTCTTTCCACAATTCAAAGGATTTGCGGGGACACAGGCGCACATTACCATCAGACTGGGTGACTTCAAAGGCGTTGTGAGGATCACCACCCCAATTCACGGTTTGAATTACTTCCGGTCTAAACCACAATACATAATTACGATGGGAAATGGGAATGGCTAACAAACCACTAGCCACATTTTTAAATTTTTCGGCATCTGGATAAACTTGCGGTAGAGAGTCGGTGTAAAAAATTTCTGACTCGACGTTATTTTTCAGCCATTGTACTAGAAAAACTAAGTCTTCTTCTTTAGGAGTTTCACCAATCAAGGTAAATTGGTCGCCACAACATACAGCCGCACCTTTGGCACTAGTTAAATCTAAAAGATTTGGCTGATGTTTGACTAACCCATCAATAAAGTTGTCTTCCTGGGACATATATTCAACCAATAATGATTGAATATGGGTGAGATTCATCCGATAATCATAATCTTCAGTTTCTTCTCTCGCTGAAAGTTCTGCAAAAATTACTCGTCCTAAAAATTCGCAGGCTTTGCGTAATTCGTAGGAAACATATTTTGGTGTCTGATGGTGACAGGCGATTAATCCCCAGAGTTTTTGATCTTTAATCAAGGAAATTGTTAAGGATGCACCTACACCCATATTGTGTAAGTATTCCAAATGACAATAAGCGGCATTTCTGAGGATAGAATTAGTTAAATCTATCGGGCGATCGCTCACGGGATTTTTAGCTGGTATCATCTGTACAGCTTCAGCCTGAGCATTGGGGATGAGCCTAATAGAATTAGAAATAAATAACTTTCTTGCAGGTTTGGGGATATCTGATTCTGGATAATGCAGTCCTAAATATGATTCCAAACTCGGAATTTTTTCTTCAGCAACCACACAACCATGACCATCATCATCAAATTTATATAACATTACCCGATCAAAACCTGTCACTTTGCGGACTTCTTGGACAATTATTTGGCAGAAATCTCGCAAATTCGCTGTTTTTTCTAGCTCATTAATAGAAGCTTTCGCTAAATGATAAAAGCTGAGAAAGGGAATATTTTCTTGAGAAATAGCAGGCTCTAACTCTAAAATCAAAAATCCTTCGGAATTGCGATGAAATACGGCATCAAAAACTACGTAATCATCTCCTTTCTTTCGCATCCACAGCTTTGTAGGATTAATAAATTCGATATTACCCTCTAATAAGCCGGTTTTGATTCTCTCAATTTGAAAAGAATCAACTAAGTCTTCTAGTTTTTTCTGAACTACAAATTCAGCCTTTATCCCTAAAATATCCCAGGTATTGTTGCTAACTTGTAATATTTTTAAGTCAGGTTCTTCTAAGACTAGTACCACTCCATGCGGTTGAATTTGGCTAGAAAGATGAATGGGAGCTTCTTTTAAACGTGTGACATTAATATCTGCTGTTTTTAAGCCTATGGTCATAAATAAATATCCTCATGGCAATTGGTAATTCCTAATTCGTAATTAACGCCGTGTGCAACTTTCTCTCAAACCTAACCCACAGCCCCTTCCCTACAAGGAAAGGGGAGCAAGAATCAAAGTAGAGACGTTGCATGCAACGTCTCTACAGTTGCTGTTCGGAGGTTTGGAGAGGGGTTTTAATAATAAGTTGCACATCGCGTTAATTAAGAAAGTCTTAGCTATTCACGCTTTCAGGGTTTGGATCTGTTTCATTGTTTTCGTTAAATGGGATCAGATGCTATCAGAGGTCATCAATATTATAGTTAATAGCAAATTTTCGGGTTTTGATATTTGATAGTTAAAAAATCAGGAATTTTTTTAATGGGCTGAAAAATATCAAAATATAAAATTATCTGCTGTTATCTACGATTAATTGCCAATTTACTTTCTAATCCTGCTATCTTTACTCTAGATAACTGTCGCTGACTGCTAATTTTTGACTCCTGAGTGAGTTGGCAAGAGTTGATTTATACACTTGCCTGCGTTTTTCACTCTAACAGATCAGCATGATATATACAGATAAGAAATATGAAAAGATAAATGATTGATTAAGCAGATTATGTTTAGCTGTGTAACGTTAAGAAAAAATCTAGAGGTTTAGACGCGGGAGAGTTGAGTTGCAATACATCCTCCTGCTAACAAAAATGATAATGTTGTTCCTAATGCACCGATAATAGGTGTCATTGTTTGAGTTTGGGGGAAAACAAGTCCAAATAAACTCATAGCTAATGCAAAGCCACCAAAATACATCCCTACACCTAATCCTGCCCAGCGTTGAGACATTAGCTCTAAAGCAAAAGGAATTGTGCCGTTAATAATTAAACTAAAGCCTATTATTAATATTAGTAAAAAAGGAATAAGATTGAAGAAAACTATTAACCATAATGAAATAATAGTGATGGTAAGACCAATAAGCATGGCGCGAGTGTTACCGATTGTAACAGCGAACCATCCCCCAGGCAGAGCCACAAAAGCGATCGCTATTCCTACAACCACCATCAACCACTAATTTTCGTTAAATTGGGCTATTCATTAGGGGTGTAAGGGTTTAAGGGTGTAAGGGTGTAGGGGTTGAATAAGTTCGCTGTCCCCCTGCTGTTTGATTAACTCTTGGACTTGAGTAGCTACAAGTGGGTGTGAATCTTGCTCTAATTTCGGTATGAGTTCTAAGAGGACACGCTGGGAAACTACACTTAAATAAGCGATCGCTGCTTCCCTAACAAAGCCCCTAGGATGACGCAAAGCTAGTAAAATTTCATTAATCGTCAAGCGAATACGGTTAACTTGGGCGAAATGAAAACAACAAGCCAAACACCAATCTGAGAAAAAATTCCCCAAGGTGAGCATCCGGCGTAGTCGTTCACTAAGTGTAAAGTGTTGATATTCGATAAATCCGGCTTCGACAAGATAATACAGCTTTTCTTGGGGCGATCGCTGATCTAAAATATTCAACAGCAAGGATTTGGTAGGCAAATTCACGGTATGCTCTAATATCTCTAACCCCCGTGCTAAATTCACCCCAGATTCGGATCTTAAATTAAAGGCTGCCGCCTGCATTTTTTCTGGAGAATACAATAGCCGCAATAACAGTAATAATCTCTCTCTAATATCCCATTCCATTTCTTGCAAAGCTCGTTGCAATAATTCATACACAATCACAACTCGCTCTGGTGTTTGATAATTTTCTAAACTTTGTTCTGGTTCTAGGTCTATATAAGCAGCATAGATTTCGCCTAAAAATTTCAATTCTTGTTCAATTAAAATTTCAACTCGACTATGTTGAAATCTATCCACTAAATTACTGATTTCTGATTGCTTTTGGATTTTTAATAAACTGCGAAGAATATGATATCTAGTTGCACCCCAAGAAGACTCTAAATGTAACCATAAGGTTTCTAGTGCTTCTAAGGTGGAAATGTGGGCAATAGTTCGCCAAGCATACATCCGCAATACTTCTGGTTTGTAAACATTGGTGGCTAATTCTAATAGCATCTCCAATGCTTCATTCTCCATTTTGACTAAGGCACGCATCGCCGTATCGCGGGTAGATTTGTAGTAAAGTGCTTTTAATAAGGCTGGGTAATATTCCTCCATTCTATTGTTTGCAATCATTTCTAAAACAGCGCAACGTACCCGTAGGGATTCATCCTGTAATAAATGGGGAATATGAATCCGCAAGGCGTGTAAATACACTGCTTCTCTTAAGGCTTTGACTCCATTCATCCGTTCTAGTTCTTGCTTGTGAGTCAACATCGAACGTAAGGTTTTAGTAGCGGCTACTGTTTGCATCGGTGTTCCTTGTCTGAGCAGCAAAGCCGCCGCAGTTCCACGGATGAGTGAATGATGTCTTGGGTATAAGTATTCTTCTAGCAAACTGAGATTAGGATGAGCTTCTGCTAGCCAGACATAACGCAACGCCAAAGCAAACACCTCTGGATGGACAACATTAGGGGGTCTTTCTAACAACCAACGCACTTCTGAGACATATTCAGGATTTGCACCTGCTGCTAGCATCACTTCTAAACTGTGATGTTGTAAATCGGGAGCGAGTTTAAATAGTAATCCTGCTAAAATTTCCGCAGCCCCTTGGGGATCAATTTGGGCTAAAAGTTCAATACAAGAATGTTTATCGGCGGCGTTCCCTGTTTCTTCTAAAGCTTTGACTACGGCTTGTTTAAAAGCGCGTAATCCCACCTTAGATGCACTCAATTCACCCCGCTCTGCACTTAAAACCAACAAATCTACATAACGCGATCGCAATACCCAAACTACCCGCAAGCAAGCAGCTGCTACAATAGCTGTTTCTCCAATAAATATCCATTTCTGCAACGGTGCGGCGACAAAATTACTTCCAATTATCAAAGTCAAAAATATCACTAAACCAGCAATACCTGTAGCGATCGCTTCGGCTGATCCTCCCGATAAAGTCTGCATTCGGCTGCGAATCCGTTCTGGTATGGGTTGGTATAACACCGGGCTACTACTGACAACAAATGTATAACGTAGCAACTCATCTGTAAATTTCAGTCCCACTAGTCCCCAAAAAAAAGCAACGGATTGCATTCCAGGTAATATATTCAAGATCGCAATTAGTCCTGGCACAACAAAGCCTACAGCCACAGGTAAAAGAGCCGCACTAAAAAACACTCCAAAGCGTTCGATGAGACGACTAGAAATAAACCACTGAGTCGTTAATTCACACAGACCGACAATACCACCAAATAAACCTAAAAAGCTCGCTAGTTCTTTGTCACCCAAGTTTAATTTCAGTTCTTGCAGATATTGAAAATCGATTAATAAGCCAATTACTTGCAAAAAACCCACAAAAGCAAACAATTGTAATGTGTAACGCTTGAGCGGAGCTTCAATACGACGATGTCGTGAGGCTTGTTCTTGGGGAAGTATGCGCTGAGGTGCATCAGGAAAAGCGGCTCGATACTGATAAGTTAAATAAGCCAAAATTGCCGAGCCTAAGATAATCACCCCACAGGCGATGATAATTACACGATTCAAGCGAGCAAATTGCAGCAACCAAGGTAAACTAAAACCACTGATCACATCAGCTACTAGTAACCCACTACTGACTATAGGGTAAGTACGTTTAATTTCTCGAATATTAAAGAGTTGATTGGCGACAATAGAAGTATTCAGGTCATTTACCACATATAAAGAATCCACCCATAGCCGTAATAGAAATACCACTATTACCCCTAGGTAGGAAATATTTACTCCTCTGTGCAGCAATACTAGTAAGATTAATGGTGTGACCATACAAGGTGCGATCGCCACCACTACCCAGCGTAACGGAAAAATCTTTTGCAACCAAGAATAGAAAAAAACTAGTGCCATACCCATAACAGCACTAGCTATATATATCCAAGGTAGTGGCCCCACCCCGTATTCATCTAGAAATAGTGCTACTGTACTATCTTCTGCCCATCGTAAACCTATAGATACAGTTGTATAAAAGGCAAACATCATCCAAGTCCGTTCGCCTTCCTCTGGTCGTAGATTCACCCATTTTAATAGTTGCGCCAGCAAATGATGATTTGTAGCCAACGAATGATTTTTCAATTCCATTAAAAATGGTAAAAGTCCTGAACAACTGAGTATTATGTTTCCCACTCAGAGTTCAGGACTATCAGATTTAATATTTTCAGTAGTGAATTACTTGAGTCAACCTCCTACAAAGTCCTGAGTCGTCAGGAAATGTAAGTTTATACACCATCAACAGCCAATAGTCAACAGTCAATTGTCATCAATTCTGATTATTTTTTAGGCGAAATCAGCATCATCATATTACGCCCTTCTTTTTTAGGTGCTTGTTGTACTTCACCGAATGGCTCTAAATCTGTAGCCATCCGCTTGAGTAAGGTTTCTGCTAAGTCACTGTGTTGAATTTCTCGACCCCGGAACATCACAGTCGCCTTGACTTTATCACCATCTTTCAAGAAGCGTTCTGCTTGCTTAACACGCACATTGTAGTCGTGTTCTTCTATTTTATAGCGCATCTTCACTTCTTTAACATCGGCTGTATGCTGCTTTTTCCGGGCTTCCCGCGCTTTCTTTTCCTGCTCAAACTTATATTTCCCATAGTCCATAATCCGACATACTGGCGGGTCGGCCTTGTCACTGAGCAGCACTAGATCCAGCTCCTTCTCTTCTGCTAGTTGCAGAGCTTCCTGGGGAGTCAAAATGCCTAGCTGGGAGCCGTCAGTGTCAATGACTCGAATTTTCGGGAAGCGTATTCTTTCGTTAATTTGGGGCAGATCGCGAGTTCTTTTTTTCTCAATCACAGGCATTATAATTAGTGGGATTCCTTTGGTAAGAATGTGGCTTGGACTGGATTAACTTGATTTTGGTTGGTGTGGCTCATAAGCACAACACTAAAATAACTAATGACTTCATCAGGAGTCTATAGTTTTGGGTTAGCTAGTCCACAGAGTAATTTCTTGTCTCTGTATTTGCTATTCTACTCACTCTTAGAGAATTTCTCTGCAATAGTTAATTTAAATCACACAACCTAGAGAATAGTTAACTATTGTAACAATTATTTTTCAATTCGGTCAGTCAAAGTTAACAAATTAAACTCCCTTGTCTCCCTTGTCTCCCTGCCCCCTGCCCCCTGCCCCCTGCTTTCCTACCCCACTATCTTTAAAATAGAACTACGTCTAATGTGAATTAAAATTTTTTGAATACATAGATATTTGTAGGGGCGGGTTTACCGAGATCAAAAGTTAATCATGAATGATGTTTGTTAACCCGCCCCTACCAAATTTGATACGCCCCACCCATAGGCTATGTATTGGATAGGCGGTTTTCCTAATTCACATCAGGCGTGAACTATAAATCATCAATTGGGAGCGCAGAAACTTGACCATCGGTCTACACTGGCAAGAAAGAGTTGGAAATCAAAGAGACTGGATATGGCGTGGTTGGCAAATTCGTTATACCTATCTTCGCCCCAGTCAAAATCACCAAAACACAACACCTCTGATTTTATTGCACGGTTTTGGCACTTCTATTGGTCATTGGCGACATAATTTAGAAGTATTAGGCGAACATCATGCTGTCTATGCTCTTGATATGCTGGGTTTTGGCAGTTCAGAAAAAGCCCCAGCCAACTATAGTATAGAACTGTGGGTAGAACAGGTCTATGAATTTTGGCAAGCTTTTATCCGTCAACCAGTGGTATTAGTGGGTAATTCTAACGGTTCTCTAGTTTCCTTAGCCGCCGCCGCCACTCATCCAGATATGGTAAAAGGAATCGTGATGATGAGTTTACCTGATCCATCATTAGAACAGGAAGCAATTCCGCTAATGCTGCGTCCTCTGGTGAGAACAATCAAAAGTATTGTGGCTTCACCGATATTTTTAAAGCCTATATTTTATTTTGTGCGGCAACCGAGCGTATTACGTCGTTGGGTGAGTCTCGCTTATGCTAACCCAGAAGCGATTACTGATGAACTGATCGATATTTTAGCTAGCCCTCCCCAAGATAGAGGTTCAGCCCGTGCTTTTAGTGCTTTGTTTAAAGCTGCGATCGCTATGAATTTTAGTCCCAGTGTCAAAGCACTGCTACCGAATATTACAGTGCCGATGTTGTTAATTTGGGGACAAAAAGACCGCTTTGTCCCACCCATATTAGCTAATCAATTTGTCCAGTATAATCAAAAACTGCAATTGCTAACTCTAGAAAATGTCGGTCATTGTCCCCATGATGAATGCCCAGACCAAATTAATCAAATTATTTTAGATTGGATTAATCAATCTTTTCCACACACAGATACTTAAACCAATTTGCAATTCATCATTTTTCTGATGAAATAAGTTGCTGAAGCTGACGCACCCTACAAAATATTTGTTTTTTGGGTAAAAAAACGTGAGTTCGGGATAAGCTCAAACAATAGACCTCTTGCAAAAGTCACGATTATAGCGTCCTTCTTTGCGTCTACCCTGCGGGTTCCGCCCTTGGCGGTATGCGTCTTTGCGCGAGGCAAAAAAAATATTTATGCAAGAAGTCTAATGATTCTATCGTTGCCTGAAATTCCTATTATTTCGTATAACTAGCAGCGAAATCGTCTTAACCCGAACTGACGTTAAAAAAACACCTTTAATTGCTCATGGTGACGGCAACACTGTAACTTGAGGCAACTAGCCAATAGTAACTTGTGTAGTATCAACCGATGTCGTACCATGTACAGAACGGGCTACAGACATCATTTTATTCAGAATTTCTTGGTTAGGTACTTTACCTTTCAACACCACAGTACCAGCAGTCTGAGCTACCCAGAGGGTATCTATATTATTCAGTTGTGTATCTTGATCAAATGCCAAAGCTACTCGCTTGGCTAAACCACTTTGATCATATTCTCCATTCAACCCCAACCGTTCTGCTGGAATTGATTGGGTAGCTGTGGAACTAGCCGCTTGTTGTACTTGGGAAGAAGGGTTTACTTGGGCATTTTCGGGCTTTTCCATACCAAAAATTCTTTTTAACCAACCCATAAATATATTACTCCTGGAACTGTAGAAGCTTAATAACACTCTTATACTAAAAATTTTGTAACTTACTCACATCTGCCCACAAAAAGATATCGATTCCTCAAAGGCTATGCTTTGAGTATGATCAAGACTTAACTTTTTCCTAGCCAAGACTACAAGGATTGCAGGTATTGAGTTTACAATGGTCTATACATTTATATTTATTCACTTAGTAAGCAGTACGTGTAGGGTGGCTATTAGTTAAAATTTGCATTAACAATATGCCACCTGAGCCTGTGTTGGCAAAGATGAAACATACCCTTTCAGTTCTAGTAGAAGATGAAGCGGGGGTTCTCTCCCGCATTGCGAGTTTATTTGCGCGTCGTGGCTTTAATATCGAAAGCCTGGCGGTTGGTTCGGGTGAGCAAGGGAGCGTGTCCCGGATTACGATGGTTGTACCTGGTGACGATCGCGTCATTGAACAGATTACTAAACAACTGTACAAGTTAGTGAATGTCCTCAAGGTACAAGATATTACAGAAACCCCTTGTGTAGAGCGAGAATTGATGCTTGTGAAGGTGAGTGCTAGTAGCAGTAACCGTTCCGAAGTTGTCGAACTAGCTCAAATTTTTCGGGCGCGTGTTGTAGATGTGGCTGAAGATTCTTTGACTTTAGAGGTTGTGGGCGACCCTGGTAAAATGGTAGCGATTGTACAGGTGTTACAAAAGTTCGGCATTAGAGAAATTGCCCGCACTGGTAAAATAGCCCTGACTCGTGAATCAGGCGTAAATACTGAGTTGCTCAAGTCTTTAGAAGCTAAAGTCTCTTGAGTTTAACAGCGAACAGGGGAGCAGGGGAGCAGGGGAAACTCTCGCCCACAAGGGGGGAGAGGTTTTGAAGTTTATTCTTTTAATAAAAACTGTGCTGATTACAACATAGCCTGCCTCCGCAGGCTATATTCATAACTCTGGAACTGAATTTATCTATCGTCGTCACTTATCATACAAACCATAACCTATTAAAGTAAATAATGAAAAAGATACAATTATTTAACAAAGCTTAAAGTTGCTTTATTATATTATTTACCAAAGGTGTGAGTTGAGTTGTGGAATTTAATTACCGATGACCACTTGTATATCTAATGTTGCCGAACGTGACTCTCAAGCTTTACGAGTACGCGAGTTAACCAAAACCTGTTATAAAGACGATCAACAAGTCAAATTCATGAGCTTGCAGGCAGAGGTTGATTCTCTGTTGCAGGAATTACAAAACATCAAACAACAACGTTTAACCACCGTTAGCGAAGAATCATAAAACAAATTTATCCTGTGGCGATCGCTAATATCTTCCCAGTTGCCAACAAGACTAGCGGAATACCAGCGATCGCTCCCAACAATCTTAAAGATTTGATGAAAATCTGTATATCAATTTACCATTAATTACAAAAAATTGAACAAAGAATGTTGAGCGCAGTCCCTACCCATAACTTGTTTAGGTAGGGTAAGCGAAACCCAAGATCGTTGTAAAATACAGTTGGTACGGTAAAAGGCAAAGCCTGGAGACACGACCATTTTTATATTAGTAATTACTAGTTTTGTGGCTATTATTACTAATTTTTTTACTAGAGTGTCCGTAGGCAAAAGTTCCAACGGCACACGCTCGTTCGCCAGTTTTTCTGGTAACGCTATTTTTAGCGAATGAATCCCCATCTATAATCTTTGATTTAGATGGGGTGCGTTCAAATCAGCAATTGCAAAATTTTTGTGATTGCTGATTTTTGGTGTCTAGGCTAGGGTAGAGATTTTTAGCTGTCATCAAAATTAGATTTGGCGATCGCCTCCACAACGCCTAAATTAAAAAAAGGTTAGCCAAATAGTTATCATTAATTTTGTATTTTGTATTGTACCTATGCTGACACTGTCTCCCAGTCTGCAAGCTAGACTTTCCCAACCCCTGAAAATTGGCTCATTTGCAGTTAAAAGCCGAGTTCTTCAGTCCCCTTTATCTGGGGTGACAGATATGGTGTTTCGTCGCCTAGTACGACGCTATGCCCCAGATTCAATGATGTATACCGAAATGGTAAACGCTACGGGCTTACACTACGTCAAGCAACTACCCAAAATTATGGAGGTAGATCCCAACGAACGCCCTATCAGTATTCAGTTATTTGACTGTCGCCCCGATTTTCTCGCCGAAGCAGCTGTCAAAGCAGTGGCAGAAGGTGCGGATACAGTTGATATTAATATGGGGTGTCCGGTAAATAAAATTACCAAAAATGGCGGCGGTTCTTCCCTGTTGCGACAGCCGGAAGTTGCAGAAGCTATTGTGCGGGAAGTTGTCAAAGCCGTTGATGTACCAGTCACAGTAAAAACCCGTATCGGTTGGAATGATAAAGAAATCATTATTCTCGACTTTGCCAAAAGGATGGAAGATGCAGGGGCGCAAATGATTACTGTGCATGGCCGCACCCGCGCACAAGGTTACAATGGCAATGCGCGTTGGGAATGGATAGCCCGTGTGAAAGAAGTGCTGTCAATTCCAGTCATTGGCAATGGAGATATATTTTCCGTGGAAGCGGCTGTGAAATGCTTAGAGCAAACTGGCGCGGATGGTGTGATGTGTTCCCGTGGTACTTTAGGCTACCCCTTTTTAGTAGGAGAAATTGACCACTTCCTGAAAACTGGGGAGATATTACCAGCACCAACACCAATCCAACGTTTAGAATGTGCCAGAGATCATTTACAAGCTTTATGGGAATATAAAGGCGATCGCGGTGTGCGTCAAGCCCGTAAGCACATGACTTGGTACGCTAAAGGCTTCGTCGGTGCGGCGGAATTGCGCGGACAATTAAGCGTTATTGAAACAGTGCAGCAAGGTTTAGACTTGATTGATAAAGCCATTGAGCAGTTAACTCATGGTTATGAACCGATGGAAGAAGCGGAGAATTTTCAAGTCGCTTAGTGAATTATAGAGGCGATCGCATTTTCAAGTCATATATTAAGTGCGATCGTTACTTTCAAATACTCAACTACTAACCAACTGCAAAATCAGTAAACTGACGCATATAAGGCGAGTGAAATCCCAACACAATATCCTGCTTCGGCACACCCATTTCTACTAAATCAGCAGCGATATCATCTTCTGTACCATTCCACTGAAGCCAAATCTTTTCATTTTTAATATCTAAATGGATTACAGGTCCATAAACACGCTTTCCTTTATCCCAGCCAACATAGATTAACTGATAATGGTCGTGTACAGTATCAAAGATAGTTTGCATTTCTAACTCATCGTAGTGAAAAATTCCTCATAAGTTATCTTTGGTACGGCTAAATATAAACTGCGTTCAGGCTCATAATCTTCTAAAGCATAACGATAATTAATAAATTGTCCTATTGCTAAGTGAAATTCGGACAAAGTATAGCGTTTACTAGTCTGCTGAGGTACAAATCTCTGCGTACCTTTGCGCTTTACTTTGCGCCCCTTTGCGTTTCAAAATATTATCTGTACCTCACTTAACTGGAAATCGCTATAGAAGGACTTAAAAAACTTTTAACTTCAACTGCAATTTTCTGATTGTCTCTACTTGCAACAATCAGCTTTTCTGCTCCCAAATCAATAAACATATTAGTGATGCGGTCAATTGAAAGATGTAATGGGTCATCCGTAATTACCCAGCCATCTTTTTGGAGTGCTGTTTTTACAGCCTCGTGAAATTTATCTTTGGCTGACATAGTGAGCCAATACTAATTCTCTAGGTATTCTAACAATGAATCAATTCAAAATTCAAAATTCAAAATTCAAAATAAAAAAGGATAAGAGATGATCACCCCTTATCCTTAAGGCTATTCAACTATTTTTACAGCTCGCCCGTGGCTAACATCTGGATGATGCGAGGTGTACCAGGATCGAATCCTGCCAAATCCCAAGACAGGGGATCTTTGGGATCTACTAAGGTAATTTGGTAAGGTGTCAAGGTGATATATACCGCCTTCACATCAGGATTCACCTTTTTACGGTACTCCGCCAAGGCTTGAGAGGGATGCTTATAACCCGCCCAGCTTTCGGAGTCAGTCCAGAAGCAGACGACATCAGCTTTGAACTTATTTTTAATCATCCAGTCATAAGCCACAGACGCATCTGTGCCGCCGAAGTTTTGGTTACTGGCTTTCCGCACCGCAGAACTAAAACTATCTTTAGCTGTGATATTTAACTCCCGAAATTCGGTAGCAAAACCGCGAATCATGTAGTTTTTCTCAGCTTTGGCTGTAACTAATGCCATTGTGGTGGCAATTTCACAGCAGCTAAGTCCCATGTCTGCAACCAAACTACCCATAGAACCAGAAACGTCTACGGCGTGCATGAATACTTTACCTGTGGGTTCTACCACATCAAAAGACAACTCAACGGCTTTTTCTAAGATGTCGACGATGCGAGGAACTGGACTCCAGGTTTTCTTGCTGCGTCCTAGTCTGCCCCCAGATTCGTAAGTTTTGAGTGCTTTCAAAACATCGATGGGATGAATACGCCCTTTACGCAGATGTTCTTTGTTGTTGAGAACAGCTTCTACCCGTGACAAGTTGGCACTTTCATCAGCCTGCAACACACCCAGTTCAGTTAATGAACCCAAGTTACGCAACATTGCGCCAATAGGCATTTCCTGAAATAGTAATTGCCAAGCTTCTTTATCCATCTTGCCCACGGGTGCAGCCATTTCGTGGGTTAAGCGTCCTTGCAAAATGGCTTGGTGGGTTTCGCTGGGATTGCGTTTTAACCATTCGTACCACCAAATCTGCGCCAACGCCTCAGAAGGTATTTCAGTTGGTAATTCTGCCCAACCTTTCACCACCCATTCATAAAGTTGACGGTGGTTTTCAGTAGGTGGTTTGACGTGAAACAAGCGTAAAGCATCCCGATGGGTAAAGCCTTGACGTTGTTGATATTTCAAAAGTTGATAAGCCAAACTTTTGACATCTTCACGAGATAGCCAAGTTTTACCAGCTTCCCGCACTATCTTACCGAAACCCCGCAGAGATTTGGTGTAGTTCAACCATTCATAGAAATGGCTACCTGTACGGACAACTTGGGGGAAGATTTCACCAAAAGCTTGTTTTGCTTCTGGAGTTTCACCCATTGATAGTAAAACCAATGCAAAGATAGGTGCGCTGTTATTAATGGCGCGTCCATCGCTGGCGTATAAAATTTCTTCGGCGACACGGCTGGGATTTTCTGAAACAGCTTGTTTCACAACCGCCACAAAATCTTCTGTGAGTTCTTGTTTGCCTGCGTAGTAAGTGCTTTGGGCTGTACCAACCAAAAGACAACGGCGTAGCATCTGCCAAATGCCAGCATTGAACATCCAGCCACCAGAACGCCCTTGAATCATTTCCGCTTCTCGTCCGGGGATGGGCTGATTTTGTGGTGTAGTTGTCTTCTTTCTGGTGAAGAAATTATAATTCATCGCTGCATCTCCCAGCCCTTGCGGGCAAAAATGAAAGGTGGCAGGGCAGGACTCGAACCTGCGACATCCCGCGTGGAAGGCGATAACCCTCATTCGTCGGCCTTTACAGGCAAGGGGTGAATAAGGATGTTTAGGTACTCTACCAACTGAGTTACCTGCCACATAAAAATTCAAAATTCAAAATTCAAAATTCAAAATTTCAACTCATTACTTATTACTTATTACTCATTACTCATTACTCACCACTAAATATTAGTAGCGGGGCAGGACTCGAACCTGCAAGACTTATTCAGTCAATAGATCCCGATAATCCTCAAATCTTCAGCCTTTGCAGACAAGTTGTGATCAAGGTTTTTTGTCTAGCGCGTCTACCAATTCCGCCACCCGCTACATGAAACTGAAAAATTTAGATGTGGTGTAGCGGAGCAGGATTTGCACCTGCACCTCCAGAAGTTGTATCAAGGGAGTTGAGAATTAAGTTGTTAATTAGTTATTTCGATAACCCTCGATAAGTCGGCCTTGACAGGCAAAGTGGGTGTTCTGGTATTTGAACTATCCACTACACAAATTAGTTACAAGTTTTGCTTAACTCCTTTGGGAATGTCAGCTTGTATTACTAATGTAGTATATGTAATTTGTAGTGTCAAGAGTAAAAATAAATTTTTTTGCTGATGGCTTTAGCAGGTTTGTAGTAAGGACTTTCGTCCTTGGCTTAAGGGCTAAAGCCCTTACTACGAACTTATTAACCAAGCCAAGTAGCCTTGTCAGAGTACTAGAAGTATCAGTTAGGGGTGTGGCAAGGTCTTTTTCCAGGTTTTGGCTGATTTATCAGGTTTTCGAGGTTTGGCAAATTTCAGTTAATGATATTTTTGCTGATTTTTTCCATAACTTTGCCAAACTATACATTTATGTGTCTCGATTTTTGCCAATATAATATATTATTTCCCAAAAAATTCGCTTGGCAAAAATCGGCATGAGTGAAAAAACTATAGAAGGTAGCGGGAAAGGTTTTCTCGTTCTCCTTTTGCCAATATCGTTTGTAATTATTCTTCTGGTAACTACTTGGAAGTTTTTGCTGGCTTTTCTGGTGTTACTGATTGGTGTAAATGTTTGGCAACAATATCAATGGCAACAGTGGTGTCAGCGAGTTAACCCGATTTTTAGTGAGTTAATCCGAGAAAATCAGGGCAAGATTACACCTGTAGATTTGGCAATTCGGGGCAATTTTCCCGGCACACAAGCAAAACGCTATCTAGATGGTAAAGCATCTGAATTTGGTGCAAGTATACTACCTGCTGGAGATGGCGGTGAAGTTTATTACTTTATTACTGGCAGTATTCTGGGTAATATTCTTGACAGTAGTGAGCCTGTAAAAGAACTAGCTGCATCACCAGTTACTAAGGAAGCGCGATCGCTCCTAGCACCGCCAGCACCAGAACCCGTAGCAGAAGAACCAGAACCAGAACCAGAACCAGAATTACCACCACCAGCAGTTACTGAAGAAGCTAAACAAAATTTAGCAAAACAGCTAATGTTTGGTTCTTTAATTCAATCAGAACTGGCTAAACGACTGAATGTTTATTCCAGTACTGTATATAAACGTCGCAATGATCCCGAATTTCCTGAATGGAGTCGTAGCCGCGATCCTGATGGTATTGCTTGGGCTTTTTCTGAAAAAACTAAGGAGTTCTTCCCACTAGAGGAAAATGATTAAAGGTTCACGGTTGATTGTTGACGATCGCAGTCTAATCCTACGGCTTCCGAGATCGAATTGAGGCCATTTTGTTCTAATTTGGTCAGCAAACCTTGCAAAATGCGGCGCACCATCATTGGGCCTTCGTAAATCCAGCCTGTATAAACTTGAATCAGGCTAGCACCAGCAGTGATTTTTGCCCAAGCATCATCAGGTGAGAAGATACCACCTACCCCGATAATCGGAATCTGCCCTTGGGTTTGCTGCCAGATAAACCGGATAACTTCTGTGGAGCGATCGCGTAATGGCGCGCCACTAATTCCCCCGGCTTCTTGCTCAGGTGATTTACCCGTTTTGGCAATCACCTGAGTTTTTAGTCCCTCACGGCTAATAGTCGTATTAGTGGCAATAATCCCTGCTAACTGGTAGGTTTTCGCCAAAGTAATAATATCGGCGATCGCTTCCCACTCTAAATCAGGAGCTATCTTGACAAATATTGGTTTATGTGTATTATTTTCTTGTTGTAGTACATCCAAGATAGAACTAAGCATAGAGGCATCTTGGAGCGATCGCAACCCTGGTGTATTGGGTGAAGAAACATTAACTACAAAGTAATCTCCTAAGTCTTTAAGTAATTTAAAACTATTTAAATAATCTTCGGCGGCAGCTTCTAGGGGTGTTACCTTTGACTTGCCCAAATTAATCCCTATAGGTATAGATGGCCTCAACTGTTGTGTTTCTTCAGCTAACCGTGCAGCCATTGCTGCTGCACCACTATTATTAAAACCCATACGGTTAAGAACCGCTTGATCAGACAACAAGCGGAACAAACGAGGACGAGGATTTCCGGGCTGTGGTAAAAATGTCACAGTTCCTAATTCCGCAAAACCAAAACCTAGGCTTGACAAAATCCCAGATGTGACACCATCCTTATCAAAACCAGCCGCTAAACCTAGGGGATTAGGAAAATGTAAACCAAATAAATTTTGTTCTAGGCGGTGATTTTCTAGACATAGAGAGTTTTGTAACAGATTTGGTAGACAAATATTACCAGCATGATTTTGATGAGATAACCAACTTAAAACCCTGATGGCTTGGTGATGTGACCACTCAGGATCGGCGTTTAATAAATTAAATAAAATCGGACGAATAGCAATTTGATAGATATCCATTGTTAATAATCAATATTCTTTACTTATTATCCCCTGCCTGACAGGTGTAGGGGTGTGGGGGTGTGGGGGTGTAGGGGTGTAGGGGTGTAGGGGACAAGGGAGACAAGGAAGAAATATTTACCCCAATGCCCAATGCCCCAAATTTTCTTAATTTTGAATTTTGAATTTTGAATTTTGAATTGATATGCCCCCTGCCCCACCTCCTGCCCCCTGTTTTCAAACAATCCCTTTTATCCCGAACTCGGAATAAACAATTGAAACAAGATTAGTCAGGGCTATTTTATGGGCATCTTATATATTACAAGCTATGTTCACTAATAATCAGATGGGGCAGACACAACCACCTACAGCCGCCGAACAACAAATTGTTGCCTTGGGACGCGTTTTGCAAAGTCTTAGGGAAGAGGATGATGTTGAGGTTCTGATTGCCATTGCTACTTCTTATATTCGACAGCAGTTTAATTACAGTCTGATTTGGGTTGCTATTTACGATCGCATTAAGCATACATTGTTAGGTAAAGGAGGTATCACCCCTGGAGGTGAAGATAATTGTTTACGCAAACGCTTGATTCTCCGTCCGGGTGACTTATTAGAGCAAGTAGTGATTCAACAGCGTCCGGTGGGGGTAGCGGATATCCGCACTGAAACCAGAATTGGGGAATGGCAAGAGTTAGGGAAAAAATACAACGTTCGGGGAACAATTATTTTTCCCATACGCTACAAAGACCGTTGTTTGGGTTTACTATTAATTGCTTCCGAACGTTGGGGTTATTTGATTCCAGAGGAAACCAAAAGCAGTGTAATGATTGTCTTGGGTGAATTGGCATCAATATTGTATCAAAATGAAATTCATTTACAGCAAAAACAAAGCAAGCGTCCTGATGAACCGTTATTAGAATTACTGGATAATTTAAATAATTTAAATAATTTAGAAGAAAGACTCAAAGCAGTAGTAGAAGCAACTCATGAATTTGTTTCTCCTAGTCGCACTAATATTTATTGGTTTGACAGACAAGGAAGATATTTTTGGTGTCGCATTACTAATCAGCTGAGGAGAATGAATCGGGATGCACAGCGTGAACAGCCAGCAGCAGGGATGACAGTGCAAGAGTTGAGCGATTTTTATTATGCTTTGTCAGTTAATCAAATTGTGTGGATTGGTGATGCTCGTAGTTCTTTAAACAGTCATTTTACAGCCAAATTATTGCAACGTTGGCGAGTGCGATCGCTCTTGGCTGCTCCGATTATTTGTCAAAAAGACCTGTTGGGTTTTCTGGCTGTGGAAGGTGTAGAACCGCGCATTTGGTCAGAAGCAGAGAAAAGTTTTGTCCAAGGGGCGGCGGGTTTAATTTCTTTGGTAGCTCCGACTGAAAAAATGGAAACTACCATTCAACAAATTCAAGAAGATTCACAACTTACCAGCCAAGTTGCTCAAGCTATCTATACTCACCAAGACTTGAAAGAAACTTTACGCATTTGTGCCGCTAAAGTCTTAACTCGTTTCGGTGCTACCCGCTTTTTAGTTTTACAATACGACGCTGACCGCAATAACTATCAAGTTATTTATCAGAATCAACCTCATAATCGCCGTCCTTTAACTTTTGCTTTTAGTTTATTAAATGAAACCGATAGACAAATGTTAAAATCGGCGAAAAAAACTGTAGAAATTGAGAATTTAGACGAAGATTTGCGCTTTTTTAATTGGCGACCAGCTTTAATAGAAAATGGTGTGCGATCGCTATTAGTTTGCAACTGTACTCAAGGTCATCGGCCAGATGCTATCCTGCTCATTACTCACACCAAGTATCACACTTGGACAAACCTAGAAAAAGAACTGTTGTGGATTGTCAGTCAACAAATAGGCGTAGTTTTAAGATTGTGGCGATTGTTAACCAATAGTGAACAACAACAAAAAGTTGTCCAGAGTATCCAACAATCTCTCTGCATTTTAGAAGAAAGTGAAAATCCTGAGACAGAAAAAAATTATTTAGAAACCACTACACTGAGTCAAATTGCCTCAATTTTAGGGTGTCCTCTAGCTTTTATGTTGTCTTGGTCATTTGGCCAAAAACAAGCCGAAATCATCCCCGGTATCGTTGTTGATAATCATTTTAGTATTCGCACCGATGCCCAAGTATTTGTCGATTCCGAAGCATTAATTCAATGGGCATTATCTCAAGATGGTTACTTAAACCTGAAAATTGAGGATTTACCCCCGGAAACCAAAAAATGGTTAAATTGTCCGGCCATGAGTAAGGTGCTGATTATCGCCTTACGCACGGCTGCTAGCCATCAATCTACAGGGGTAATAGTATTAGCAGATCATGGCGAACGCTACTGGCCACAACAAACCCTAAATGCGATCGCAACTCTGATTGAGCAATTAGCTTGGTTGCGTCGTCAACAGATGATTACCGCCAATTTAGAATCGACAACTCAACAATTACGTCAACTTAATTGGTACAAACATCGGCGGTTAGAAGAAATTCAAAGAACAACTACACAATTACTTACTCAAGTTCATGATTTGGGTATTCCTAATAATGAATTGACCCAGACTCGCTACCAATTATTGTGGCGGCAGTTAGATCACACCACTGCGGCCATCACAGGATTATTAAAACAAGAACAATGGCAATTGTCTATAAGCGGCGAAACCATGTCCATCGCCAGCTTACTCAAGCGCGCCCTGGAACGCATAGACAACTTAGTCCAAACACAAAAACTCTGGATTGGGATTCATGGCTTGGGACAGTCTACCCTAGAACCGGACAGCAACAATAATTCTGGTGTACTTAAACCTGTGGTGGCTGCTAGTTATACTTTGCCAATGGCGATCGCAGGCGATATCATCAAATTTGAATTAATCCTGCATGAAGTCTTACTCGCTGCCTGCGAACGTTCTCCACAGGGTAGCAGAATTGATATTTGGTGTCGTCGTTTGGATGAACAATTCCTAGAGGTATCCATCACAGACAACGGAATGATTGCACCAGAGTTATTAAAAGAACTAGAACAGAAAACACGTAAAGATATACTCACCTCCAGTCATCTAGATCAACTCCCTGGTTTACATCTACTGATTTGTCAACAGTTAATGCAACAAATAGGAGGGGAATTACATCTGTACCAGTTACCTGATCATCGTGTAGTTAGTCGCTTACTTTTGCCATTAGCGAATAAGTAGCAGGGGGCAGGAGGGAAATCTATTTTATCCCTCGGAATTTTGGATTTTGCGGAAAGTTCTGTAGGCGGGTTTCCCGCCGTAAGAAACTTTTCAAGACGGATTAATTGTGGTGGTTCAAGTTTCTAGAGACGATTTCTGGGAATACTAACTTTATGTAGACACATTCTGCAAGGCTTTGTGATGAAAAGCCGGAACTAACTTGCACCATAAGGTTGTACACATGGCTAATGAGACTCACACACTGTTGATTCCTGGATATCAAATCATCTCACAACTATATGCAGGCTCAAAAACCAGAGTATATCGAGCCATCTGCCAACAATCTCAACAATCGGTAGTCATTAAACTACTCACTTCAGAATATCCGAATTTTCAAGAATTGTTGCAATTTCGCAATCAATACACCATCAGTAAAAATCTGCAAATTTCTGGAATCATCCAACCCTTAGCTCTAGAAATCTACGGACATGGCTACATTTTAGTCATGCCAGATACAGGTGCTATTGCCTTAAGAGAGTACATCAAACATAACCAATTATCCCTAGTAGAATTTCTCACTATCGCCATTCAACTCAGCCAGATTCTGGACAACTTACATCAAAATCGTGTTATTCATAAAGACATCAAACCCGCCAATATTCTCATCCATCCCCACAGCAAACAAATAGAACTGATTGACTTTAGTATCGCTTCATTACTACCCAAAGAATCCCCAGAAATTAAAAATCCCAATGTCTTAGAAGGCACACTTGCCTATATTTCCCCGGAACAAACCGGACGAATGAATCGCGCTATTGATTATCGCAGTGACTTTTATTCTTTGGGTGTGACATTTTATGAATTACTGACTGGGCATTTACCATTTATTTGTGATGACCCAATGGAGTTATTACATTGTCATCTTGTCAAACCAGTCAATGAAATTCAAAATTCGCAAATTCCCCAGGTGATTACTGATATAGTCATGAAATTAATGGCGAAAAATGCCGAAGATAGATATCAAAGTGCTTTAGGATTAAAGTCTGATTTAGAAATTTGCCTGACACAATTACAACAAACAAACGAAATAACTTACTTTGAAATTGGTAAGCGAGATATTTGCGATCGCTTTTTGATTAGAGAAAAACTCTATGGGCGGGAAGCAGAAGTTGAGACTTTACTGAATGCTTTTGAGCGGGTATCCCACGGTAACACGGAAATGATGCTCGTAGCAGGATTTTCGGGAATTGGTAAAACTGCTGTTGTCAATGAAGTTCACAAGCCCATTACCCGTCAGCAAGGCTATTTTATCAAAGGTAAGTTTGATCAGTTCAATCGCCATCTTCCCCTGTCGGCTTTTGTCCAAGCTATGCGGGATTTGATCGAACAACTTTTGTCACAATCAGATACCCAATTGGCGAAGTGGCGAGGCGAGATTCTCGCCGCCGTCGGTGAAGATGGACAAGTCCTCACCGAAGTCATTCCTGAACTAGAGTGTCTACTTGGCAAGCAACCCCCCGCGTCAGAATTGTCAGCCACGGCTGCACAAAACCGCTTTAATTTATTGCTGCAAAAATTTATTGCGGTGTTTACCACCCCAGAACATCCATTAGTGATGTTTCTCGATGACTTACAGTGGGCAGATGTAGCATCTCTACAGTTAATTAAATTGCTGATGGAGAAGGAAAGTTATCTGTTTTTGGTGGGAGCTTATCGAGATCATGAAGTCACGCCTACCCACCCATTGATGTTAACAGTTAAGGAATTGGAGAAAGGTGGCAAGATCATTAATACGATTAACCTTGTCCCCCTCAATGAAAGTCAGACAAATCAGTTAATAGCTGAAACATTGCATTGTACAACCGAGAGATCCCGCCCTCTCACAGAATTAATCTTTCGCAAGACTCAAGGCAATCCCTTTTTTATCACCCAGTTTCTCAAAGCTTTACACGAAGACGGGCAAATTACCTTTAATCACACTTGCGGTTATTGGGAATGTGATCTCAGTCAAATCCATGCCCAATGCCTAACAGATGATGTGGTGGAATTTATGGCACAGCAGTTGCAGAAGTTACCCCAAACAACCCAGGAAGTACTGAAATTAGCTGCTTGTATTGGACACAAATTTGACTTAGCTACCTTGGCGATTGTTTCCCAGCAATCAGAAGTAAACGTTGCCACAGCCTTATGGAAAGCTTTGCAAGAAGGACTGATTATTCCCCAGAACGAAGTTTACAAATTTTTTGTAGATGGCTTAGAGACGGAGCTAGGAGATATTTTCGTCCGTGTATCCACTAGTAAATCAGTTACTTATAAGTTTCTCCACGATCGCATTCAACAAGCGGCTGATTCTTTGATTCCAGAGGCGGAGAAACAACTAACACATCTTACCATTGGGCGGTTGCTGTTCGAGAATACTAACGCCAGTCAACAACAGGAGCGCATTTTTGAGATTGTCAATCAGTTAAATGCTGGCATGGCACTGATTACACAACTGGAGGAGCGACGGCAATATGCTCAATTAAACTGGCGGGCGGCGCGCAAAGCCAAAGAAGCGACTGCCTATAGTGCGGCACAACATTACCTCAATTGTGGCATCGAGTTATTAGCCCCTAGTGGTTGGGATACTGATGCTAAGTTGATGCACAATTTATATGAAGAAGCCGCAGAAGTAGCATTACTCAGTTATGATTTTGAGCAGATGACATCTTTGGTTGAGGTGGTGCTGCAACATACTACCAGCTTACTTGACCAAGTCAAAGCTTATGAAATTCAAATCCAGGGATATCAGTTACAAAATCAACAACTCCAGGCGATTAAAATGGGGCGAGAAATCCTCAAGAAATTAGGAGTTGTGCTACCTGAATCTGTCACCCCAGTAGAGATACAGCAGCAGGTAGAAAATACCCTGGC